>JBILBZ010000093.1:0-5813 GCA_044353425.1 Ilumatobacteraceae bacterium
TGCAGCAAGTTTTTGAAATTCAGCATCGAAGTTTCCAGGTGATGGAGCTGCGGTTTCTGGCAAAACGGCTGATGCAGCGCACTTCTTCCAGAATTCATCCGTGGTGATGGTTTCGCGGTCAACGTACTCATCATCGCCAAATCGCACTTTGAGTGGAACGATGCTGATGAGCAGTTGGTCTGCGAGTTCTTGAGGAAGGTCGCAGGAGGAGTCGGTAACAATTCGAACAGTCATTAGTCCGAAACCGTAGTACCTCGAGCCCTCTGAATTCGGGCGCGGCGCCAATGGGTCCACCACCACAACAGCACCAGCATGAGCAAAAACAGGCTCAGATATTGGCCAAATCCGGCAATTGCATTCATTCGAGCGGTCACTCGGATGTAAGGCACGACCTCGAGGTTGCCTTCGGGGGTTGTGACTCGGATGCCAATCGGGAATCGTCCATTGGAACGGGTGCCGGCCTCAATTTTGACTTCAGTAGTGCCACCTGCGACCAGTTTCACCATTCGAACGGGCTCTTGCAGCTTCAACTTGGCGCTTGCCATCCGCACTCGGACAGTTAATGGAACTTCAGAATCGTTTCGAATCTGAATTCGGATGGCTCCTGACCGACCCGTGAGAGTAATGGTGCCAGGGGTAGTGACCGAGACTGAACCACGAACGTTACGCAGAAGAGAACGGAGCCCCACGACGTAAGTGTCGCTGTTCACAACGGTGTTGGAGACTGCGAGAGCGAAAAGGTGTGACCATTTCTCACGGCGAAGATCTGACGGATCCGCCATCGAAGCTGTTGCATTCAACTCTGCGCGCGCCGCCGTGATTCCTGCTGTGCGAGCTGCGCCTGTGTTTGGGGTAACGGTTGGAAACCGCACGCTAGGGGAGCCACTTGTAGGAATCTGCGAGGAGGCCATATCTGTGAATTGGATTCCTGGCGAGCTCTGTAATGCAGCAGAAGCAATTGCGAGGTTGCGGTTGACGCTGGGATCTCCTGAAGAAGTTGACAACATAATGCGAAGAGAAGACGCAGGCCGACCTGTTGCGAGGAGATCGTTTCGCGCGACGAGCAATTCTGCTGCGGTATGAAATGCCGACAGCACTCCAGATCTCTGTGTTGCTTCTTGCATTAAAGTTTGCGCAGCAGCTTCATCAACTGCAATCAATGCAACATTGTTGCTATTCACTCCACTTGGGCGCATCACAACATTGCTGGTGCCTGATAGAGAGATTTTCTGTTGTGCACGAGGTGTAAGGATGACCGAAACAACTCCTGCTGTACGCAACAACTGAAGTCCATTAGATGTCAAGTAGTGATCAGCGACATAAGTGCCACGATGAAGAACAACACCGGGCAACCACTTGTTTAGGGTGTCTTCTCCAACGCGAAGCTGCTCAATGAATTCTTGACGCATGTTCATGGTCGCAAACATGGATGGATCGACGGGAACAAATGGCGCATTTGTTATGGACCGAAGGCTCAACTGCTCTTGCAAAGCAAGAAACAAATCTTGATCAGATTTAACTGTGGAACTAGCTAAAGCCTCAATGATTTCGGGCTGAACGGAGACTGTCATTGGATATGGCTGATTCTTCAATGTCTCGATGAAATCTGCAATTGTTACTCGAGTTTCATCAGTGATTGAAGTGATTCCGTTTGGCTGTAAGGACGGAGTCGCTTTGAGTCTGATGAGGGTGCTAGCCGGAACAATCTGTGACGGATCAATGTTGCGCTGGACATTGATGAAGGTCAACATTTCTGCAACTGCTTCTTTTGATTGTGAATTACGAATACGAATTGTGATGGGATAGATACCATCTGAGGCCAGGTAAATCACTTGAGGTGTATCAACTCGCGCCGAGATAGGAACTGTCATCTCTACATTGCCATCGTTGCGACGCAATTGGGCTGGAGTAATAGTGAGTGCATCAACTACGCCTGGACGTACAACACCTCTTGCGATTGCTTGAAATGATCTTCTCGATGCAACACGTCTATGAAGTTCGATCTCAATGGGGTTATCGAGAAATCTCGCATCATCGGAAAACGTGAAACGCATCTGGGTGGTAGTACGAACATTGAAAGTCTGATTAATCAATGACAGTTCGGGTAAGGCTGCAGCAGAAACAGTTCCTACAGAAATAGGAAGTACGCCAGCCATCATCACGAGGAGCGCTGTGAGGAAATGGAATTTCTTCATCACAGTTCTCTTTCCATAACAGTGAGTCCATGCTCCATGTCGGAGAAACCGATGCTGCGGTAGAGCCCAAGAGCTGCGTCGTTGTTCATTTCCGTATTCACCACCGTGTTCGTGCACCCACGGCGAAATGACCAGTCCACTGCGGCCATGATGAGTCGTGACGCCACACCGGTGCGACGGGCATCGGGGTGCACTGCCAATCGCTGAATGAAACCAGTGCGGTCAGTTGCCCCCACGATGACAAATCCCTCCAGCACTCCGCGATGGCGCGCGGTAAAGAGCCGAACATGACGCGTCGCTGTTAAGGCGTCTCGGAATGTTTCTTCGTCGAGGTGCCACTCGTTACCGAAAGCCAATTGGTCAAGAAGAAGGATGTCCTGAATCAGCGATATGCGATGACGCAGGAGGCGTACGGCGCGGGGAGCAACGTCGGCAGGGATGTCAGAAGGGGGCGGCGAGAGATGCTTCAACCGAAGAAGGAGAAGGTTTTGCGCGGGGAGGAAGCCAATATCGGTGAGCGCATTGGCGGCTTGGGAAGACATGGCACAGGTACGAACACTGCCGTATCCCCAACGAGCCATTGTGGCGACCCATTCCCGAAGGACTTCTTCACCCGGCAACTCGGTCTCTGGGCTGTAGGAACCAGTGATCATCAGAAAGGCCCGCGAAGAGTGACCGGCCCAAGGACGCACCGAAGCCTGGGTTGTTCCCGACCAGATGATCCCCCTCTGAGGGGCTTGTTCCACCACATTCACCTCTCTGACGGTAGTCCCCACGCGCCATCGGGGGTTCGGACTGTGGGAAGGACGCCAGTTCAGGCGGATCCATGCCTAGCCTTGGGCGGTCGCTGTTCGTACCTCTTGTATATATGGCAACAAGAACCACCATGATCCCATCACGTTTCGCCCCCATTCTTGAGGAAATGGCCCCTCTGGCTTCGCGTTTCCGCGATGCCGGACACCGCTTGTACCTGGTGGGGGGCACGGTGCGGGACTTGTTGATGGGTGGTGCCGAAGGAACGGTGAACCCTGAGGCGATGGACTTTGACGCCACAACAACTGCCCGCCCCGATGAGATCAAGCGCATCGTGGCTGACATTGCCGATGCTGTCTGGACACAAGGGGAGCGCTTCGGGACGATTGGCCTCAAGATTGGTGAGCGGGTCTACGAGATCACAACGCATCGAGCTGAGGCGTATTCGCCTGATTCTCGCAAACCCGAAGTGGTCTACGCCGACGAAATCAATGTCGACCTCTCGCGTCGTGACTTCACAATCAACGCCATGGCGCTCGAGCTCACCAGTGACACACCAACGTTGGTTGATCCGTTCGGTGGTGCAGCCGACTTGATGACTCGACAGTTGCGCACTCCGCTCTCTGCTGAAGAATCATTTAGTGATGATCCATTGCGCATGCTGCGTGCTGCGCGTTTCATTTCTCAATTAGAAGTCGCGCCGGACCCATCAATTACTGCGGCCGTAACAGCAATGGCTGATCGACTCACCATCGTTTCGGCAGAACGCGTTCGCATTGAGTTTGACAAATTGATGATTACCAAACGACCAACGTTCGGTTTGTGGTTTCTTGTTGACACTGGTCTTGTGGATCATTTCCTTCCCGAACTTCGTTTAATGCGTCTTGAACAAGACCCGATTCATCGACATAAAGATGTGCTCACGCACACACTTGCTGTTGTCGAAAATGTGCAGCGCGAAGCACGTGACGATTTTGATTTTCGAATTACACGTCTTGCTGCGTTGTATCACGACATTGGCAAACCACGCACGCGCGGATTCAAAGAGGGCAAGGGAGTCACCTTCCATCATCATGAAGTTGTCGGTGCACGCATGACTCGTGAACGAATGAAAGCAATGAAGTATCCGAACGATGACATTGCCGCAGTGTCAGAACTCGTTGCAATCAGTGGTCGTTTTCACACGTATCAAATGGGTTGGACAGATAGTGCCGTTCGACGTTATGTGCGTGATGCCGGTGATTATCTTCCTGAATTGAATGTGTTGACTCGTTGCGACTGCACAACACGTAACGAAAAGAAAGCCCGCATTCTTTCTCGCCGTATGGACGAGATGGAAGAGCGCATTGCAGAACTAATGGCGAGTGAAGAACTCGCAAGCTTGCGTCCAGAACTCGATGGTCAAAAAGTCATGGAGTTACTTGGTGTTCCTGCTGGACCAATTGTTGGTGCAGCCATGGAATTTCTGATGGATATTCGTCTTGAAGAGGGTCTCTTGGGTGATGAAGGCGCAACTGCACGTTTAATGCATTGGTGGAAAGAGAATGAAGCGAACGCTTCGAAACTCAAGCCAACACGTCGAATTAATCGCGGCTAGTTACGAACCAAGTTTGCGCGCGCGTACGACAAGTGTGCTGGGCGCAACTGCATTGGGCTGATGAATTGGCTTTAACTCGTGCATGACATCGATTGAAAAGTTTGCACGCTGGAGTGCCATCGCAAGTTCACCAATTGTTGGCGTGGTGTCGCCATATCGACGACGAGCTGTCGCGTCATTACCGTCGAAGACAGCCGACATTGGGTGAGGCACTGCGAAAATGAATCCGGCCTCCGGGCGTAACACGCGGTGCACCTGGCGAAAAAGGCGAGCGATGTCAGTCTCAAGCGAGATCTGGTGCACGCACAGCGCTACATCAATTACTGCATTCATGAGAAAACCAAGGTCAGCGAGTTCAGCTTCGTGGAACTCCACAGAGACTTCAGAGTTAACAGCAGCTTGCCGTGCACGTTGAACAGCCTCGCGTGATGGGTCGATGGCGATGCTGCGAGCGCCGCGTTGCGCCATTGTCACGCAATTGGGAATCGTGCCGAAGAGGCCTAATTCAAGAACGCGCTTGTTACGCACGTCACCGCAGACGCGTAAATCATCGTCATTACTGACGGAAGAACCGAAAGAAATTGCACGGCCATCGGTTACGGACCATCGGGCGTCTGACATGGACGAATCTTATGGCTATCTTGTGGCTGTATGGGTTTCTCCGTTGACATGTTGAGAGGTGACGCGGGAGTCGTCGACCACCAACTTGCTCGCCGATCTCTCATCAACGAAGTGAAGAAGCGTCGCATCAGTAAAGACTCCGTCTGCGACGCTCACCCAGAGCTGATCCGTGCGGCTCGCAACATCGGAGAACCGTCGAAGACCATCTGTCCCATCTGCGAAGAAGTCAATGTTGTTCTCGTTACCTATGTCTTTGGACACGGATTACCCAAGCACGGAAAATGCGTGACTGATGCCAGCGATATTGAAAAGCTGCGTCGCACGGGCCATGAATACGCCGCCTATGTGGTGGAGGCCTGCCCCGGGTGTCGATGGCATCATTTGCTTCGGGTATTGCCCATCTCAGGTGCTCGACCCAGCAGATCTAAGGCTGCCCAGTAACGAATATTTCCCTGCTCGGTCTGCCTACGGGTGAAGGCTGAAGTGCACATGTCCTTGATGCACAAGGGTTTTAACGCTGTGACCCACCCCCGTGGGATGGTGCAAGGGAGCAGATACGATTCAGGGGCACATATTCACCCTGCCCCGCAAGGGGCCCCGAGTCGTAATCGGGTCCGAAGGGAGGTCACACGCTATGCGTGCTTACG
>JBILBZ010000094.1:0-5810 GCA_044353425.1 Ilumatobacteraceae bacterium
TGCAATATGTTGTTACTGGTTGGCTTCCCGAACACAAGGGTGCTGCCAGGTATAAAAATGGCATCCCGCGTCCTAACGATGACACGGATGGAATCCCCATCATCACGGGTGACTGAGAAACAACTTCTCTGATGGTGTATCTATTTGCTGTTCTGGCGGTTGTCGGTTGGGCAATTGTCTTCTGGCAGCGAAGGAATACAGGGCTAGTTGTATTGCCCGACAAAGAAGAGGTTCCGCTTCCTGATGAACCCGCTGAAAGTGACGAAACACTAAATGTTTTGGATGCATTGCCATTGGGTGTTGTTGTTGTAGGCGCCGATGGACAGGAAGTGTTTCGCAATAGAGCTGCTGCCGAAGTCACAGGGATGCGACACGTTGACGTTTTGGTCGAAGAAGTAATTGAGCGACTCGTTCGACTTGCATCAATCGGGCAGTTGGGTTCTGAACAGATTGAGCTCGCAGGTCCGCCACAACGAGTACTTGATGTACGAGTGACACCACTTCCGGAAGGTGGATCTATTGCAACGATTGATGACATCACTGAGCGTTGGATGTTGGATCAAGTGCGTACCGACTTTGTTGCAAACGTGAGCCATGAATTGAAGACTCCTGTGGGAGCTATCTCGGTGCTGGCAGAAACGATTGAAGGCGAAACCGAAGATGAACTTGTTCTGCGATTGGTTCGGCGAATGATTATTGAGTCGGAGAGGATGTCGCGAACGATTGATGAACTTCTCGAACTGTCACGAATTGAGATGGGAGGAGAAATGCTCTCCGCTCCTGTTGACCTCAACGATGTCATCTCAGAGGCAATTGATCGTGCGCAACCTCTCGCGAATCGCCAAGGTGTGACTATTGCCTTTGAGAAGTCGATCACTGATTCACTGATTAACGGAGATCACTTTCAGCTGGTCTCCGCTGTCAGCAACCTTGTTGACAATGCGGTGAAGTACAGCGATAAAGACGATCTCGTGACGGTGTCCTTGACGACGGTTGATGGTTCTGTTGAGGTGCAAGTTGCTGATCAAGGTATTGGCATCCCGATGGCCAGTTTGGATCGCATCTTCGAGCGTTTTTACCGTGTCGATCGTGCCCGTAGTCGTGGCACTGGAGGCACCGGCTTGGGCCTCTCCATTGTTCGCCATGTTGTCACCAACCATGGCGGTGAGGTGAACGTACGGTCACGAGAAGGTGAAGGTTCTACCTTTATTCTTCGATTTCCGAGCATTCACGGGTCAGAATAAGGCACGATAAGAACTAGATATGAACGCACCAGCTGCCCAAGGCATTCCGACAGTTCTTGTCGTTGAAGATGAAGAATCATTTATTGAGGCGCTCAAAGTAGGTCTAAAACGTGAAGGCTTCCGCGTCGAGGTGGCCAGAGACGGTCTGCAGGCGTTGGACATGTTCGACATTGTGAAGCCAGATGTGGTTCTTCTGGATGTCATGTTGCCAAAACTTTCGGGTATCGATGTCTGTCGACAACTTCGTAAGAAATCAACAACGCCCATCATCATGGTGACTGCAAAAGGCGCCGAGATCGACACGGTCGTTGGTCTTGAAGTGGGTGCCGATGATTACGTCACAAAGCCGTATCGCTTGCGCGAGCTGACAGCTCGTATGCGTGCAGTGATGCGACGAGTTCCTGCCGCTACTCGTGGAGGAGAAATCTCTGGCACATCAATCGAGGTTGGCGATGTTGCGATTGACCCTGATGAACATGATGTGACAATTCGAGGAGAGTCGCACAAGTTGCCTCTTAAAGAGTTCGAGTTATTGCATTTACTTTTGGCCAATGCAGGACGAGTGTTGCCTCGTGAAACTCTGATTGACCGGGTGTGGGGTATCGATTACGTGGGTGATACCAAGACGCTCGATGTCCATATCAAGCGTCTTCGCTCAAAAATTGAGGATGATCCTGCGGTTCCGACGCGAATCATCACAATCCGTGGCTTGGGATACAAATATGACAAGCCACGGAACGCATAACATCTATATGTGAAACGTCGCGGAGGTCAGAAAAGCTCAGAGGCCTATCAACTACCTCCCATTCATGCTTTTGACAGACTCAAGCGAACGCATTCCCTAATGGTTGTCGGTGAAACCGCAATGGCCATTGCCTTGGCGGATTCACTTTTCTTATCAGTGAGCCCCGATGCTGCCCGCGGCAAAATCATCTTGTTTCTTGCTGTCAGCATGGCTCCCTTTGCAGTCGTAAGCCCTCTGATCGGGCCTCGTATCGACCGGATGAAGGGTGGCCACCGCATGGTGGTCATTCTGGTGGGCATCTTGCGTGCGCTCGTGCTTCTCGGAATTTCTCAAGTGCTGAAGTCCAAAGAGATTGTTCCTTCCATTGGGCTATACCTTTTGGTTTTCAGTTCAATGATTCTGGGTAAGACATATGCGATTGCGAAGTCAGCAATTGTCCCTACTGTTGAAGAGGATGAAGAAGACCTCGTAAAAGCAAATAGCAAGTTGGGTCAGATTGCTGGGCTCACTGGTTTTGTTGTTGCAGGCCCCATAGCTCTGCTGCAGTTGATGAGTTCAACACTTGCATTGGGCTTTGGCATGTTGGCATTTCTGTTCGCAGCACTGAATGCATATCGTCTGCCAAAGTCAACGATTGCGCCAAGTCCGGCAGAGAGAATTGAGATTGAGGAACTGCACTCCGCGTCAATTATCTCGACAGGTAATGCAATGCGCATTCTTCGTGGGAGCGTCGGGTTCATGTTCTTCCATCTGGCTTTCTGGCTTCGTGGCGAGGTTGCAGGCACCGCTTGGTTTGGGTTTGCCCTCGGAATGATTGGTGTCGCAGTTCTCGGTGCCAACACGGTTGGACCATTCATGAAGAAGCACATGCGTGAATCCATGATGATGCTGAGCGCCTTGTTAGCAGTAGGGATATCAGGAATCATCGCTTCGTGGTACGACAGGGTGCTGGGTGGAATTCTTCTTGCAGCCATTGTGAATGCAGCGGGAACCATTGGAAAGTTGTCATTTGATTCAACTGTGCAAAGCGATGCGCCTGATGCAAACCGTGGTCGCGCGTTTGCAAAGTTTGAAACTCAGAATCAGTTGGCGTGGGTCGTTGGTGGAATCATTCCAGTCATCTTCAACCCCAGCGGTCAGATCGGATTTATCATCGTGGCTGTTGTTGGCATCACTGGTGCTGCGATGTACTTACGAGCCGGAGAGGTATCTAAGAAATCTCGAGTCGTGCCAGCCAAAGACCCGGAGCTTCCACTTCGTTCGGAGTAGGCAGGTTCTCGGCTTTCTCCAGCATTGGAATAAGCGCTGAAGCACCATTTCTCTCGACTACTCCCTCGATGAAAGAGCGGCCGCGTTGCTGTTGCGTGCGGGTGAGGGAAACTCCAAGAAGCCGTTCAATCAACTGCCCCTCCGCTCCGTATTCCACGCGGCGCCGGCGTGCAGCTTCTGCAATGGGCGAAGACGTGCCAAGAAGTCGGGAACTGACCGAGTCAACAACAAAATCGATGTAACCAGAGACGGCTGCAATATGTGCGTCAAGTAACGGGGCCATTGCTTCTTGTTCTGGGGAACGCATGGCGCCCATCAACACCATGGGGTCGGAGAACACTCCTTGGATGCGGGCCATTGCATCTGGGTCTGAAGGGTCGAGTTCGCCAATACTGTCCATCAGCGCTTGTGGATCTGGCCGAAATGCCGAAACATGTTGCTGAATGAGTGCAGTCAGACCTTGTTCGATTGCTGAGGAGGCCAAGATGGCGTGTGATGCAAGTTCATGAATGAGCACCCACATCCGCATGTCATCGGTTGGGATGCTCCATTCACTCGCAAACGAATCAACCGATGATGACACCACAAGAATCTCAGATGCATGTGGTCGAGAGAGTGGCAATTCATATTGCCCCAAGGCATGTGATGCGAGTGCTCCGATCATGGAACCAATAGACATACCCATCATGGCGGGGGCCATCATTGATGAAAGATTGTTGAGCATTGCAGCCATTGGGTCGTCAGGAGAATCCTGCGGATCTTCTCGCCGGTTGAGAGCAGTTGCAAGATTGGTGAAGAGTGGCCGTAAATCGGTCAATGTTCTCTGAGCCCACTTTGCTCTTGTCGTTGTCAGAATTTCAACATGGCGGTCTCGCGGACCAGTGGACAATGTGGTGATCTCACGAACATGCATGTCCGCGATATCAGCGAGTGCGTTGTACGCGATGCGAGTTGAAGCATCGGGCTCTGGGTCAGTGGTGTCACCGACAGCTCCAAGCTGTGCGAACTGTTGAGCAAGGTCCCAATTCAATGGTCCTTGCTGGGACATCGCTCTCATCATGTCGTTGAAGAAAGGCATGCCACCAAATGGGTTAAATGGGGTGGGGTCGTCGTCCGCCATGTTCTTCAGGCTAGGTGGGGAGAGCCAGGATCAGGGGGCGCTTTGAGGCGCTTCTGTGAGGAGGGAGATGAGTGAATCCTTCGGCAAAAACCATGTGCTGTGGTGAGAGTCAAATGCAACACCGACAACATTCATCATCTTGTCGATGAAAGCTGCAGCCCCGTCAATAGGAGAATCGGTCAGGAGGGGGAGTTCCTTCGGTTTTGCTTGAAGTCGGACACTTTGCTCATGTCCGAGATAGTGCACGCCGTACCGATCGACGATGGAGAACTTCTCGAGCTCGGTGGGTGAATCGGGTTGTAGATAATTGTCCCATTCTCTTGTCACCTCCGGATTCTGATCATCGGTGAGACGTAACAGGACCACGGTCTCGTCTTCATTGGTGCAGATGTAAGGCACCCTGATTTCATCCCCTGAATCGAGGGTCAACCAGATGGGTTCGGAAATATCGACTGATTCTGCTGCGACGACCCATGCATCAGCGCCGATGGAGATTGCCGTGGTCACGCCCTTGGCACCACTTGCAGTTGCAACGAGCGATGAGAGCGCATTTTTGACAAGAGGGATATCAATGGTGGTTGTGACGGGGACTGCTTCGGCCTCGGAAAACTCCCTGATTCCCTTTGGAATGGCGACACTGAGGATTGCGAGAGACGCGATGGCACTGATGGTTGCCGTCAGGGCAGTGAGTCGGCGCCCAAGCGGTGGTTGGTACGCGAGGTGCTTGTTGCGTTCGACGTCAGCGAGTTCGGTGGGGTGCCGCCAGATGCGTTCATCGGGAGAGAGAGGTGCCTTGTGTTCTCTCTCAAATTCATCAGCTGCCACGAAGAGATGAGAGTAATCGCTGGGAGGATGTAAGTGATGTCGGCATCACGGGTTCACCCCATGTGGGTGGGAGTACGATGAAAGGGTGATGGCGCAAGGACAAGGAGATGAGTGGTTCGCATTGACCGCTGATGAATTGCCGGTCGCCAGCATCTATGAGTGGGCAGTTCGTCCCGACTGTGGCGCAGTCGTCCTCTTCTCCGGCACAGTTCGTGATCATGCTGATGGTCGAAGTGACGTCACCTCGCTTGAGTATGAGGCCTACGAAGATGCAGTGATCCCATCGTTCTCCAAAATTGCATCTGAGATGAGAGTTCGTTTTCCTGATGCTCGACGGATTGCAATTTTGCATCGCACCGGAGAACTTGCGTTGGGCGAATCATCTGTCGTTGTTGCAGTGTCGTCAGCGCATCGTCCTGTTGCATTTGATGCAGCACGATTTGCAATTGATGCATTGAAAGAGAGTGCTCCTATCTGGAAGAAGGAGAACTGGTCGGGTGGGTCCGATTGGGGTACGGGGGCACAGGAAATCGTGCAGCCTCGAAAAGTCGGAGGACAGAAATGATTGCTTTATCTTTCATCACAAAATTCTTTACGTTCATGGCGA
>JBILBZ010000095.1:0-5750 GCA_044353425.1 Ilumatobacteraceae bacterium
CTCTTCTTGATCAACACCATGCAGCAGGTCGAGAAACCTGGATTGTGTCGGCATCACCCGTCGAACTTGTGGAACCACTCGCTATTGCACTCGGCATGACAGGTGGCATTGGCACACGAGGCGAAGTGGACAACGGCGTGTACACCGGACGCCTTGATGGGCCCTTTTGTTACGGCGAAGGCAAAGCAGAAGCAATCACGACGCTTGCAGCACAACGCAACATTGACCTCAACAATTCATGGTCGTACTCAGACTCGATGAGTGACCTCCCGATGATGGAGATTGTCGGCAATGCAGTGGCAGTGAACCCCGACGCTGAACTTGCTGCATTGTCTCGCTCACGCGGTTGGCCCGTTGTGGTGTTTGCACAACGATCAAAGATGTTGATTCGTCGCTCGTCGACAATTACCGCAGCAACTATCGGAATCGTGATTGCGTATTCCTTAGGCCTGCGGCAAGGGAACAAGCGCTAACTGGCGACTCATCGCAACGACGGCTCCGGTGGAGTCCCACATCACGCCGTCTTCTTCCCAGAAGCCGCCTTGCACAACACGACTGCGGAACTCTGCAGCAATCGGTCCTGGAGCAGGCACGCCACGAACATGCACGGTGAATTCAATCGTTGGCACCCATCCAATTGATCCGAAGAGGTTGAACATCACTGGTGGGAATGCGTCGGCTGCGAGAAGCAAGCCCATCGTGTCCACTGGTCGTCCATCCTTGAATGCAAACCATCCACGCACGTGTGCTTCCCCTTTGGGGTTTCCTGTGGCAAAGCCTGTGTCATCGGGGTGAAGGCGCATGTCGAGACGTGAACCAAGCCCAGGCGGAAGATCGGGATTTGCTGGGCGCACTCCACATTCTTCAAATGGCGGAAGGTCGGGAAATGGGATCATGTTTGACTGCGGTCCAGCCGTTGCATCAATGTCGCCGAATGTTCCGATGCTGCGAACAATGTCCTTCCCATCGCGTGTCATCGTTCCCACAACAGTGGCGAGCCGACGTCCGGCCTTCACCACTTCGGTGCGCATCTGTGTGGGGCCCGCTGGCGCTGGCGAAAGATAATGCATTGAAATCGAAACAGGATGGGCGCGTCCGCTTTCAGCACGCATTGCACTTGCCGCAAGAGCAAGCAGATACCCACCGTTGGCATTTCCGTTGATGTCCCATCGATCTTCAACGGGAGTGTCGTAGAGACCTTCGCCCAAAGGAACGGCATTTATCGCATTATCGAACTCAAAAGGCATTGTTCAAGCGTACGAAAGTTGCGGTGTTGAAAACGAACCGACAACCAGTACCCGTTGTCCCGTAGCCTGAACAAGTGGGCACGTACTACCTCACCACCCCTATCTATTACGTCAACGCGCGACCACACCTTGGTCACGCGTACAGCACCATCGTTGCTGACGCTCTTGCCCGCTGGCACCGTCTGTTGGGTGACGATGTCCACTTTCTCACTGGCACCGACGAACATGGTCTAAAAATCCAGCAAGCCGCCGATGCCGCGGGCACCAGTCCTCAAGAGTTCACCGATTCCATTGCGCCTCTCTTCAAAGAAGCATGGGAACGTCTCAACATCTCGAATGATGACTTCATTCGCACCACCGAACCTCGTCACCGTGCCGGAGTCGAAAAGCTTCTCCAGGCATGTTTTGATGCCGGCGACATTGAGCTCGACAAGTACAGCGGTCTCTACTGCGTGCCGTGCGAGGCCTACTTCACCGAAGACGAACTCGAGAACGGCAACTGTCCTGTTCACAAGCGTCCTGTTGAACATGTCGAAGAAGAGAACTACTTCTTCCGTCTCTCACGTTTTGAACAACGACTCATTGACTTCTACTCATCACATCCTGGTGCAGTTGTTCCCGATCACCGCGTGAATGAAGTGCTTGGCTTCATTAAGCAAGGCCTGCAAGATTTCTCTGTTAGCCGCAAGACACTGACGTGGGGTATTCCCCTTCCGTTTGACAACTCTCATGTTGCATACGTGTGGTTCGACGCACTTGCCAACTACATCACCGCAATCGGTTACGGCACAGACGATGAGATGTTCAAGAAGTGGTGGCCCGTGAATCACCACGTCATTGGCAAAGACATCATTCGTTTCCACAATGTCTACTGGCCGGCCATGTTGATGTCTGCTGGTATCGAACCGCCACAAGGCTGGGCCGTTGGTGGCTGGCTACTTGTTGGTGGCGAGAAGATGTCGAAGACCTCTGGCAACGTGGTCAATCCACTCGATCTCGTTGATGAAATCGGTGTCGACGGATTCCGCTATTACATCTTGTCCGACACCGGCTACGGCAACGATGGCGACTTCACCTATGAAGGTCTCATCAGCCGCTACAACTCTGACCTTGCAAACAACTTGGGCAACCTTGCTGCACGCGTCGCAACAGTTGTGGGCAAGAAGTGCGACGGTCTTGGCACCGCACCAGCAGTAGACAGCCCACTCGCGCCGATTGCACTTCAGTCCGTCAACGACACCATTGACTTTTGGGATCAAGTTCAGCCATCACGCGCACTCGAGGCAACATGGCAACTCATTCGTGCAACCAATGCACACCTTGAGAACAATGAACCATGGAAAGCCGAAGCGGGCCCTGGCGTTGATGCAGTCATGGGTGATGCGCTGGAAGCGTTGCGCATTGTCACGATTCTTGCGTTCCCTGCTATTCCCGACACTGCTCGTGAGATCTGGCGTCGTATCGGCATGACCACCGACATCGAACAATGTCGCATCAACACCGATACCGCTTGGGGCCAGTACGTCGCAGGTAACCCCGTAGAAAAGGGCGATCCGCTCTTCCCGCGTCGCACCATCGCATGAGTCACACCATGGGTTGGACAGATACGCATTGTCACATTCACGATGACAAAATGGCGTTTGGTTCAGATGAATCATTGCAACGTGCTCGCGAAGCCGGTGTAGAGAGATTCGTTGTTATCGGTTGCGATGCCGAAACGTGTTCTGCTGCGCTCGAGGTTGCATCACGACATGACGATGTGTGGGCAACAATCGGTCTGCACCCACACGATGCAACACAAGGTGTTGCCTCCATTGTTCCGTTCATCAACAAGCATCGCGTCGTTGGCATTGGCGAATGTGGTCTTGACTACTATTACGAGCATTCTCCACGCGATATCCAAATGCCTGCATTTGCTGAACAGATTGCACTTGCTAAAGAGCACGACCTCACATTGGTCATTCACACTCGCGATGCATGGAAAGACACCTTCGATGTTCTTGATACAGAGGGAATGCCTGCAAACACAATCATTCATTGCTTTACCGGTGGACCAGATGAAGCCCGTGCATGTCTCGACCGCGGTGCGTATCTGAGTTTCAGTGGCATTGTCACATTCAAGAATGCAGTCGAACTTCGTGAAGCAGCCGAGCTCTGCCCGATTGATCGCATTCTCGTGGAGACCGATAGTCCCTTCCTCGCGCCCGTTCCACACCGAGGACGACCAAACGAGCCAGCCCACGTCGGCATTGTCGGTACTGCAATTGCTGATCTTCGTGGCCACGATGCCGCAGATTTTGCAGTTCGCACCACGGCGAACGCTCTTGCGGCGTTTCCCCGCATACATTCATAGATAGATGGATTTCACTCGCTTCGACAGGAACCGCATGACGGTGGCAGTAATCGCAACGGCGATTCTCATCCCGCTTCTCTTCATGGCTGGTGGACGTTCATCCGATTCTGCTGCAGAGCCCGTTAAGGCCACCACGACGACTTACGATCTCGGACTTAATTCCGACGGCATTGCCGATGCACCAGCCAATCTTGACGGCCCCATTAGTCAAGACTCCAATGGCTCGGGCGAAATCGCCTACCCCGCAGACAACGACGGACAAATGGCCCGCGTGACTGCTTCATACAAGCGCTTCCCGAACTCTGCAAAGACTGGCTGTTCCACCACTGCTGCACCGTTGGGTGCCACTGTCACTGTCTTGAATTTGAACAATGGCCACAAGACCAAATGCCTCAACATCAACATCGGGCCTACCTCTGGCACCTTCGGCATCATCTTGAACACATTGGTGTTTGAAGCAATCGCCGAACTTGTCGATGCGCCACTTCCTGTTGAGTTGACCTGGTGACGCTCTCTCGCGCTGATGCATCACGCCAATTAGAAGGCGCGGGCCTTCGTGCAAAGCGCGCCCTCGGGCAGAACTTTGTCGTTGATGCCAACACTGTGCGAAAGATTGCGCGTCTCGCCAACGTCGACAACCACCGTCACGTTCTTGAAATTGGCGCGGGTCTCGGTTCACTGACGCTCGCACTTGCAGAAACTGGCGCCCTAGTCACTGCCGTCGAAGTTGACGACCAACTCCTCCCATTACTGCGCGAAAACGTCGACCCCATTGACAACATCACAGTTGTCCATGCCGATGCGATGAAGCTGAACTGGTCCACATTGCTAGAAGGCGGGGACGATTGGGCACTTGTTGCAAACCTGCCGTACAACGTTGCAACACCACTCGTCGCAGATGTTCTTGACTTCGTGCCGCAAGTGCAACGCATGTTGGTGATGGTGCAAAAAGAAGTCGGTGAACGCTTTTGTGCATCACCATCCACCGAGGCCTACGGCGCACTCAGTGTGAAAGTTGCGTTCCACGCCACCGCACGCATCGCAGGCATTGTGCCACCAACAGTCTTTTTGCCTCGACCAAACGTTGATTCCGCTTTGGTCGAAATTGTTCGCCACAAGGAACCCATTGATGCTCAGATCAATCAAAAAGAACTGTTTTCATTGGTCCGCATGGGCTTTGCAAAGCGTCGCAAAATGTTGCGCGGGTCCCTTGCAGGTCGTGTATCGCCAGAGCAATTTGAAGAAGCCGAGATTGCGCCCACGGCACGTGCAGAAGAACTTTCTGTGCACGACTGGATGCGCCTTGCTCGCATCGTGAACGGGACTGGCCAGTGATTCGACTAGAGGCGCCAGCGAAACTCACGTTGACTCTCTCCGTCACAGGCGTACGACCTGACGGCTATCACCTCATTGATGCAGAGATGGTCGCGCTCAATATTGCCGACATCGTGACAATCACTGACGCATCTTCCACGCAGATTTCTCTCGATGGCCCGTTCGCCGACGGCATCCCCACTGATGAATCAAACCTCGTGCACAAAGCGCTCGCATTGGCGGGCCGCACTGCGCACGTTCACATCACCAAGAACATTCCTCACGGTGGTGGCCTCGGTGGCGGATCAACCGATGCCGCTGCAATTCTTCGCTGGGCCAATTTCACCGACACCACAGCTGCTGCTCGCGTCGGTGCTGACATCGCTTTTTCTCTTACCGGTGGTCGTGCACGAGTCTCCGGCATCGGCGAGATCATCGAGCCGCTGCCATTCGAACCCCGCGACATCACACTGCTGATTCCCCCGGTACACGTCTCAACACCCCTCGTGTATTCCACCTGGGATGCCATGGGAGGGCCTCGCGGCGACAATGGCAATGACCTTGAGCCAGCCGCATTGGCCGCTGTTCCCGAGCTAGCAATCTGGCGTCAACGAATTACAGACACGCTGGGGTGTGCCCCATTTCTTGCAGGCTCCGGGGCTACCTGGTTCGTCAACGGCCATGTTTCCCCCAATTCGGAGGGCTTGGGCGGACTTCGGGTGGTACACACGACAACGCGCCCCGATGCGGGACGCGTTGTATGAACTTGTACGTGTAGTTGTAGTGCTACTTGCGACGCTGGTGGCGTGTGCGACGAAGCATCTTCTTGTGCTTCT
>JBILBZ010000096.1:0-5730 GCA_044353425.1 Ilumatobacteraceae bacterium
CCTCTGCTTTTGGCGACCCAACGCGCCGAGGTATCTATTTGTATGTGCGCGAAGCCGACAATGGTGTGACCGCTGCCCAGGTGGCCGAAAAGTTTGAGCTGCACCCCAATGTGGCGCGCCATCACCTTGACAAGTTGGCAGCCGGCGGATACCTCGAAGTCACCGCTGCACAGAACAAAGGCGCCAGCGTTGGTCGCCCCTCGAAGCATTACAAAGTCGCGAGCAAGGAAATGGAAATCAGTTTCCCTGTGCGCACCGATGACCTTGTTCTCACGTTGTTGGGCAAAGCACTTGCTGCGCTTCCCACCGATGCTGCACACACGATTGCCGAACAAGTGGGCAAGGAATATGGCCAAGCAATGGCAACAGGGCTCACGGGGCACGATGCTGCAGTCGGCACACGTTCGTTGCGCTCTGCATTGCAAGCTGTCGCCGATGCGTTAACTGCACATGGTTTTGCGGCGCACACCGAGAAGAGCAACAACAAGTTGAGCATTGTCACCAGCCATTGTCCCTTTGGTGATGTTGCTATCGAACACCCCGTGATCTGCGCTGTCGAGCGCGGAATGGTGAAGGGCATGTTGGGCGCCATCTATGGCGAGACCGACCCCGAAACCATGGGCACTATCGCCACTGGTGACACGCTCTGCGTGACCAGTGTTTGAACTTCATATATAAGGAGAACCACCGTGACCGCAGTAGCTGAGCCACACACCGACATTGCAAACATCGCCGGCATGGCCGCATCGTTACGCGCTTCCTATAACGCAGGCACGACTCGCCCACTGGAATGGCGCCGTCATCAACTGGAACAGATGATCAAGATGCTGGATGAGAACGAAGCTGCGTTCTCTGATGCATTGCGCATCGACCTCGGCAAGCCAACGGTGGAAGGTTTCATCACCGACATCGCATTCGTCACTGGCGAAGTGAAGTCGATGATCAAGAACTTGAAGAAGTGGAACAAGCCAGAGCGCGTGTCCTCCCCCATCGTGACGCAGCCTGCAAAGTCTCGCCGTATTCCTGAGCCTCTTGGTGTGGTGTTGGTGATTGCACCGTGGAACTACCCCGTGCAGTTGTTGTTGGTGCCTGCTGCTGGCGCGATTGCTGCTGGCAACGCTGTGATGATGAAGCCATCAGAAGTATCTGGTGCAACATCGGCATTGCTTGCACGTTTGGTGCCGCAGTATTTCGATTTGTCTGCTGTGGGCATTGTGGAAGGTGGCGTTGAAGAAACCACAGAACTTCTTGCACAGCACTGGAACCACATCTTCTACACAGGCAATGGCACAGTGGGCCGCATTGTGATGGCAGCTGCAGTGAAGCACCTCACGCCAGTGACTTTGGAACTGGGCGGAAAGAGCCCTGTAATCGTTGATGAATCAGCAAACCTTAAGGTGAGTGCACGCCGTATTGCCTGGGGCAAGTGGTTGAACGCTGGCCAGACATGTATCGCGCCCGACTATGTGATGGTGCACGAAAAAGTGCGCGCCGAGTTTGTGGAAGAACTGCAGAAGGCCGTCACGTCTTTCTATGGCGATGACCCTCGCCTCAGCGACAGCTACGGCCGCATCGTGACCAACCGCCACTTCGACCGCTTACGTGGTTTGATGGCCGGCGGCACACCAGTGATTGGTGGCGACGTAGTTGCCGATGACCGTTACATCGCACCAACGGTGCTGGACAACGTGGACATGAGCTCACAGTTGATGCACGAAGAAATCTTCGGACCACTTCTGCCGATCATTTCTATTTCATCGGTGCAGACAGCGATTGATCACATCAACGCGAACCCACACCCATTGGCGCTGTATGTGTTTGCGGAGAACAAGCGTGTGGTCAATGAAGTGTTAGATCACACCACGGCCGGTGGCGTAACAGTGAACGGCACCTTGTTGCACCTCACCAACCCGAACCTTCCGTTCGGCGGCATTGGCGAGAGCGGCATGGGCGCGTATCACGGAATCAGCAGTGTGCGTTTGTTCCAACACATGAAGCCCGTGCTTGCACGCGGCACCAAGTTGGACCCTTCGCTTCCCTACCCGCCGTACACCGACCGCAAGGCAAAGATCTTCCGCAAGGTTCTCTAACCGACGAACAACTAGCTGTGATAGTTCGGCGCCTCGTGCGTGATGGTGACATCGTGCGGATGACTCTCTTCACGACCGGCAGCAGTGACTTTCATGAATCGCGCTTTGGCTTGCAACTCTTGAATGTTTTCGGCGCCGACGTAGCCCATTCCCGATCGCAGACCACCCACTAGTTGATAGACAACATCGCTCAGTGATCCGGAGTACGCCACACGACCTTCAATGCCCTCGGGCACAAGCTTTGGTTGAACATTTCCGACAACCTGGCCACTGCCGTAACGATCAGCACCAAGACCCTGCATCGCACCCATAGACCCCATCCCTCGATACGCCTTGTACCGACGGCCTTCGAACAGTTCATGTTCCCCAGGAGACTCGTCAGTGCCGGCCAACAAACTACCCAGCATCACAATATGTGCACCTGCAGCGAGTGCTTTCACGACGTCTCCTGAATACGTCACTCCACCATCGGCGATCACGGCCATTCCCCTCGTGGCGGCTTGCTGTGCCGCGTACCAGATAGCTGACAACTGAGGCATTCCTGCACCCGCCACGACGCGCGTTGTGCAAATTGAGCCTGCGCCTACACCAACTTTCACTGCATCAACACCAACGTCAGCGAGCGCATCGACCCCTTCTTCGGTGACGACATTGCCCGCAATAACGGGAAGCAAAGGCCACGCAGACTTGATTCTGCGCACCGCATCAAGAACTCCTTGTGTATGACCGTGCGCTGTATCAACAACGACGACATCAAGACCTTTGTCCATCAGTGCAGACACACGATCTTCAAGATCTACCCCAACACCAACTGCTGCCCCCACACGAAGTCGCCCCCTGCTATCACGAGTTGCCGCGGGGTGTTCCTTCTCTTTCATTATGTCTTTCACCGTGATGAGACCTTGCAGAAATCCCTTGTCATCAACCAATGGCAGTTTTTCGATTCGATGCTTTTGCAAGAGAGACCGAGCTTCGTCGAGAGTTGTTCCAACGGGAGCCGTCACGAGAGGCGAACTGGTCATGAACTCACTGACCGGCTTTGAAAAATCTGCCGCATCGCAGAACCGAATATCCCTGTTGGTCAAAATTCCGAGTAACAGCCCGTTTGCATCCGTGATGGGAACACCAGAGAATCGGTAGCGATTCATGAGTGCTTCTGCATCTGCGAGGGTGGATGTCACAGGCAAAGTTACGGGGTCCGTAATCATCCCCGCTTGTGAGCGTTTTACCCGAGACACATGGTCCGCTTGCTCTGCAATTGTCATATTCCGATGCAATATCCCTATTCCGCCAATTCGTGCGAGCGCAATCGCCATGGCAGATTCGGTCACCTTGTCCATTGCCGCCGACATCACAGGAACGGCAAGTGAGATATCACCTACCAACTGCGCAGAGACATCCACATCGCTCGGTAGTACGTTGCTAAAACCTGGAACTAAGACAACATCATCGAAAGTTAAACCTTCGATGGGACTAAAGACTTGGTTGTTTAATGGATTCATTACACGGACTCCGACTCTCTTGACTGAATAACTTTCTGACACAGATCACTCAATACGTGAACGAGCAATGCGCGTTCGCATTCATGCATTCGCTCAGCAAAAGTTTCAAACGTGTCGTCGTCATGAATGGGAACTACTTCGCTTGCAATCACTGGTCCGGTGTCGACCCCTTCATCAGGAACGAAGTGCACGGTGATTCCACTATGTGTGCGCCAGTTCTCATGTGATTCGGCAAATGCCCGCTCAATCGCCTGCCTCCCAGGTAATTCACCGGGCAAAGCAGGGTGCAAGTTCACCACCTGACCCGGGAAAAACTTCAAGAACTCATTTGACAGAATTCGCATGAACCCGGCGAGAACCACAAAGTCTGGCCGCATCTCGCGAACAATTGCTGCTAATCGCGCGTCATACTCCACCCGCTGCTCACCCGGGACTGGTTCAACTACAACCGCGGGAACATTGCTACGTGCGGCACGTGCAATGGCAGGAACATCGGGCTTATTCGAAACAACACCCACAACGTTGGCGCCCAGCCAACCACATGCGCATGCATCGAGAATGGCTTGAAGATTGGTGCCATTTCCCGACACCAATACGACAAGAGAAGGATGCACGGGTTTCATCGCAGAATCACTCTCGATGAATCGCCATTCTGGTCCTCCAACGTTCCAATGACCCACGTTTCTTCAGCAATCAACGACTGAATGCGCTCAACATTTTCAGAAGCGACAACAAGGACCATTCCGATTCCCATGTTGAGTGTTCGATATAGCTCTTCAGTTTCTAAAGACATGACACTCTCGATGAATTCGAATAACGGTGGCTTTGGCCATGACGCCATGTGCACTGTTGCCGAGACGCCTTCAGGGAATACGCGGGGAAGATTTTCCACCAATCCCCCTCCGGTTATGTGCACTAACGCTTTCACCGCCGAATCTTTCAGAATGGGAGTCAACACATTGAGATAACTGCGATGCGGAACAAGTAACTCATCGATCAGTGGGCGTGTCAAAGGTGGTGGCGAAACGTCTAATGGCAACCAGTCAAAGATTTTTCGAAGCAAGGAATACCCATTGGTGTGAGGACCATTAGACGCAAGTCCGATCAGAACATCTCCACGACCAATGCCCTCACGTGGAAGAAGATCTTGTTTGTCAACCACACCCACCAACGTGCCAGCAATATCAAATGCCCCCGGCGCATACACACCGGGCATTTCTGCTGTTTCACCACCGAGCAAAACGCAATCACCAGCCGTACACGCTTCCGACATCCCCGAGACGACATCAGCAACCATCTCAGCACTAATTTTTGACGACGCGATGTAGTCGAGGAAGAAAAGCGGTCGAGCACCTTGTACCAGTACATCGTTGATGCAGTGGTTCACAATGTCCATACCCGTGCCGTGCACCCTGCCGACTCGGGCTGCCAACTCGACTTTTGTCCCAACCCCATCTGTTGATGCCACCAGTACTGGTTGGTCATACTCCTTCAAGAATGAGACATCGAGTGCACCACCAAAAGCTCCAATTCCTCGAAGTACGTTGGCTGAAGACGTCGACGCCACGCTCTTTTTCAAGAGTTCGACAGCCCTATTTCCTTCATCAATATTGACACCCGCTGCGGAATAGGATTTCAGGTCGTTGGCGGGCGCCCTCCACGCAATATCGCGTCGGTAGTAGAACCCGTCGAATGAAATTCTCTCAACACGTGCGTACGTATTTTCACGCGCACTTGCGAGATTGGGACCGACTCCGACAACTGTGACAACGCGACCACCATTCGTGACCAAGGCACCGTTTACCTGCTTTGTTCCACCATGGAAAACATTTGTGTGTAACTCAACATGTTCGAGTCCAGTTATCGCATCTCCCAACCGCGGCGTCTCGGGATAGTTTGCGGACGTCATAACAACTGCGTGTGCGCTCACTGGTTTTGTTTTTACATGTTCTGGTTTCAACGTGCCATCAACGCAGGCAAGAGTCAACTCCACCAAGTCACTGCTCAACAGTGAAAGGAGAACTTGTGCTTCGGGGTCACCGAAACGACAGTTGTATTCAAGTAAGCGAGGCCCATCTTTCGTCAGCATCAACCCTGCGTACAGCACGCCTTTGTACGGAGTTCCTTCTTGTGCAAAG
>JBILBZ010000018.1:0-17109 GCA_044353425.1 Ilumatobacteraceae bacterium
ACCTACTTGTTCTAAGGTGTAGGTCAGCATGCGAGTACCAAGAACATTTGTATTCGTCGACATCTCTGGTTTCACCAATTTCACGACCGAGAATGGCGACGACGCCGCCGGTCGCCTTTTGGCGTCTTGGCGAGCTGTTACTCGTGATGTCGCCTCAGAAACAGGTGTTCGTATCGCCAAATGGCTGGGTGACGGTTGCATGATCGTGGCTGTTGACCAACGCGACGCAGTCACCTTCTCTCTGGAGCTCCAGAAGCGCTCTGCAACAGCTTGTGCGCCCCTCAGTATCCGCATCGGTATGGCTTCAGGCCTGGCCCTGCTTTTCGAGGGTGACGACTACATCGGAACCGCCGTGAACATGGCTGCGCGCCTCTGTGACGCCGCTGAGCCGTACGAGGTCATCATTCCGACCGAACAGGTCGAAAACCTACCTGAGGGCGTTATCACGACCCCTCACGTGGCTCTCACACTGCGAGGCCTCAACGAGGCCATCCCTGTGGTGACACTCACGGGCGAAGCATCAAATGCTGCCCGCAACGACACGGGCGAGTTGTGGACTCGCTCCCCCTTCGTCGTTTAGTTATCTCTCTACTTTGAGCGTGAGCGGTATGTGGCTTTTCCGCCCGATGCGTCCTTATTGAGACGACGGGTGAGGTGCAGACCTTCAAGGATGAATTCCGCTGCACTCGCGACAACTGCAGGTGTCTGATCGCCACCGGTGATGGTGTTGATCGGTCCAGCGAGCGATGGGATATCGCCGACGAGCTTCACGAGTTCTGTTGACGGAACGTCTTCACCAACATGAGCAATCGCACCTGTTTCAAACGCTGTGACAACCTCGGTCATTGTGATGCCTGCTGTTGCTTCGCGATACACCTGGAACACAGCATCAGAGATCAGACGCTCGAGAATCATTGATTCGCGACCTTCTTCAAGACTTTCGATTTCCACTTTGCCGCCGGTGGATGCTGCGAGTGCGCCGAGGTCGCTCACGCGTGGCGCAACGTTGCGCTCACCTGCACGCAATGCACGACGCACTGCATTTGCACTGAGAATTTCAATGTTGCTGACAGACAGACGAACACTGACACCACTGCGCTGATTCACCATCGCGCTTTCGCGTGCTTGATGAGAGAACGTCGCAATGATGCGCTCCATAAATGCAGGCATTGTGACTTGCACATCACCAATGGATGCAGGGCGAGCTTCCTGACGCATGATTGCGATCTCGGTATCAATCTCCAACGGATAGTGCGTGCGAATCTGGCTACCGAAACGGTCCTTTAGTGGCGTAATGATGCGCCCACGATTGGTGTAATCCTCTGGGTTTGCAGAGGCGACGAGCAATACGTCGATCGGAAGATTGATCTTGTACCCACGAATCTGCACATCACGTTCTTCAAGAATGTTAAGCAAGCCCACTTGGATGCGTTCCGACAAGTCAGGCAATTCGTTAATCGCAAAGATGCCACGGTTCGTGCGTGGAACAAGGCCGTAATGCAAAGTGAGCTCGTCACTGAGGTAGCGACCTTCCGCCACCTTGATGGGGTCTACTTCACCAATGAGGTCAGAGATGGATGTGTCAGGCGTTGCCAATTTCTCACCAGAACGTTCACTGCGATGCACCCACGTAATCGGCGTGTTGTCACCTTCTGCCTCCACAAGATTCTTTGCGTGACGAGACACTGGGTTGTACGGATCATCATTGATCTCGCTGCCAGCAACAATCGGCATCCATTCATCGAGAAGATCAGTAAGTGACCGGATCATGCGTGTCTTTGCCTGGCCACGTTCACCGAGGAACACCACGTCGTGGCCGGCGAGAAGCGCGTTCTCCAGTTGTGGCATGACGGTGTCTTCGTATCCCATCACACCTTCGAAGAGTGGCTTGCCTTCAGAGATGTTGCGCACGGCATTCGTTCGCAACTCTTCTTTCACTGGCACCGACTTCCAGCCAGAGGCACGGAGCGCTCCGAGAGTGGTGGGCAGGGACGCTGGCACTTCAGGCTTTGTCATAGTGCGACAGTACCGCCCGCATCCTCAAGACCACCTAGCGAGACCGCAAAAGCACTCGTGAAAAACGAAAGGGCCGAGGCAGATGCCCCGGCCCTTTCATACTTCGTGGTGAAATTACTTGCGAGCGAGGTCCTTGCGGTTCGAGAACTTTGCCTTGCGGTAGTCCTTATGCATGAGTGCAATGACATCGATGCTGATTTCCTTCGGACATGCAGCTTCACACTCACCGTGGTTGGTGCATGAGCCGAAGTAGTCGTCCATGGTCTCCACCATTGTCTCCACGCGGCTGAAGCGCTCGGCTTGGCCCTGTGGCAAACGGTTGAGGTGTGCAACCTTTGCTGCGGTGAACAAGTTCGCTGCGCCATTAGGGCACGCAGCAACACATGCACCGCAACCAATGCACTCGGCCGAGTCCATCGCTGCATCAGCAATGGTCTTCGCAATCGGAATCAAGTTCGCATCGGGTGCTCCACCAGTTTCGGCAGTGATATATCCACCTGACTCAATGATGCGGTCAAATGCCGAACGGTCGACCATCAAGTCTTTGATAAGTGGGAAAGCAGATGCACGCCATGGCTCGATGGTGATGACCGCATTGTCCTGGAACTGACGCATGTGCAGCTGACACGTTGCCGTGCCGCGCTGTGGGCCATGAGCCTGTCCATCAATCATCAGCGAACAGGTTCCGCAGATTCCTTCACGGCAGTCATGGTCGAAGACCACAGCTTCTTTGCCGGCATGCACCAAGTTGTCATTCAAGATGTCGAGCATCTCGAGGAATGATGCCTCATCGGTGATCTCATCAATGACGTGTGTCTCGAAGTTGCCCTTTGCCTGTGGGCCATCTTGGCGCCAGATCTTGAGCGTGATGTTCTTAAGGTTGTGACTCACTTGTAGCTCCTGGTTGCGAGGTGAACTTCTTCAAATTCGAGTTTTTCAACGTTGAGGTTTGGCTTCATCGGATCGCCACCCCACTGATACGCCGAAACGTGGCAGTAGTTCTCGTCGTCACGAAGTGCTTCGCCTTCTTCGGTCTGGTATTCCGAGCGGAAGTGTCCGCCGCAGCTTTCTTCACGATCAAGTGCGTCACGGCACATGAGCATTCCGAGTTGGAAGAAGTCGTCAACACGACCAGCCTTCTCAAGCGTCTGGTTCATGCTTTCGCCGTTACCCGTGACGCGAAGGTCTGTCTTGAATTCTTCATACAACGCTGGGAGATCAGAGAGTGCCTTGGTGAGGCCTTCCTTGGTGCGTTCCATTCCGCAGTAATCCCAAATCATCTTGCCCAGTTCGCGGTGGAAGTGGTCAGGCGACTTAGTTCCGCCAGTTGCCAAGTAACCGTTGAAGCGCAAACGAGCAGCTTCTTCAGCAGCCTTGAACTCTGGGTGATCAGTGCCAGGAATTGCCTTATTCAGCATCGGAGCCAAGTAGTTACCAATTGTGTACGGCAACACGAAGTAGCCGTCTGACAAGCCCTGCATGAGAGCCGAAGCACCCAAGCGGTTCGCGCCGTGGTCGGAGAAGTTCGCTTCACCTGCGGCATACAAACCAGGAATGTTTGTCATGAGTTCGTAGTCGACCCACAGGCCACCCATTGTGTAGTGACTTGCTGGGTAGATGCGCATTGGCTGTTCGTATGGATTTTCGCCGGCGATGCGCTCGTACATCTCAAAGAGGTTTCCGTAACGCTCTTCTACGACATCACGCCCAAGACGGTTGATGGCATCTGCGAAGTCGAGGTATACACCGTTCTTCTTCGGCCCAACACCTTGACCCTTGTCGACAAGACGCTTTGCAGCGCGAGACGAGATGTCGCGAGGCGCAAGGTTGCCGAACGATGGGTACAAACGCTCGAGGTAGTAGTCGCGTTCGTTCTCTGGCACTTCATGTGCAGGACGAGTTTCGTTGGGGTTTGTTGGAACCCACACGCGACCATCGTTACGAAGTGATTCAGACATGAGTGTGAGCTTTGACTGACTGTCATCGCTCTGTGGAATGCATGTGGGGTGAATCTGTGTGTAGCAAGGGTTGGCAAACAATGCACCCTTGCGGTGTGCACGCCATGCTGCAGTGACGTTGCACGCCATTGCGTTGGTCGACAAGAAGAATGCGTTTCCGTATCCGCCCGTTGCGAGAACAACTGCGTGTGCTGCATGTGACTGCAGTTCACCTGTGACGAGGTCACGTACAACGATGCCTGATGCATGACCATCGATAACAACGATGTCAATCAGTTCACTGCGGTTGAACAAACGAATGCCACCGAGTCCAACTTGACGAGAGAACTGCTGGTACGCACCGAGCAAGAGCTGCTGACCAGTTTGGCCACGTGCATAGAACGTGCGACTGACTTGTGCACCACCGAAGGAACGGTTGTCCAAAAGACCACCGTATTCACGGGCGAATGGAACACCCTGAGCCACCATCTGGTCGATGATGTCAACACTGTTCTCAGCGAGACGATGCACGTTTGCTTCGCGTGCGCGGAAGTCGCCGCCCTTGACGGTGTCATAGAACAAGCGATGAATGCTGTCGCCGTCACCCTTGTAGTTCTTTGCACCATTGATTCCGCCCTGCGCAGCAATGGAGTGCGCACGACGTGCGGAGTCATGGAACGTGAAGGCATCGACTTGGTATCCAAGTTCAGCCATTGTTGCTGCGGCAGATGCTCCAGCAAGGCCAGTACCGACAACGATGACTTTGAACTTGCGCTTGTTGTTGGGGTTCACCAACTTCATGTTCTCTTTGTACGAAGTCCACTTCTCGGCCATGGGGCCAGCGGGAATCTTGCTATCGAGTTGAACTGTGTTCTGCGCAAGCAGTTGATCTGTGAGGCTCATGAGTATTGCTTTCTACGATCAGGCGACAATGCCGGCCATGACGGCGATGGGGAATGACACGTTGCCGATGACAACGACTGCGGCAAAACCTGTTGCGAATGCGCGGCGCCACTTGTTAAAGCGAGGGTTATTCCAACCGAATGACTGGAAAATGCTCCATGCGCCGTGGAAAAGGTGAAGTCCGAGCAACACATTTGCCACGACATAGAACAGCGCAACCGGTGTGCGCTGGAAGCTGTAAATGATGCTGTCGTAGACCGCTTTCACCTGCTCGGTGTCACCTTCGTGAGCAACCATCTTGCCGGTCTCCGAGTTGACCACACCGAAAGTGAGGTCAAGGAGATGCCAGACGAGGAAGGCGAGGATGACCAAACCAGACAAGCGCATTGTGCGACTTGCGAAGTTGGCGATTTGGTAGTCGCGAGCGCTTTGGTACTTCACGGGGCGAGCCTTGCGATTCAGGATCGTGAGTGAGTATGCAGCGTGCAGGTGGAGCAACAACATGGTGATGAGACCACCGCGAAGGAACCACAACACGTAGCCCTTTGGTGCAATGGGGTACAACAACGTCTGCAACCAGTGCGCGTAGTGATCAAGATCTGCTGCACCGAAGTACATCTTGAGGTTGCCGATCATGTGGAAGAGGACAAATCCCATCATTCCGATGCCGGTGGCTCCCATGACGTACTTCTTGCCCACTGCAGTGGAATAGAGGTCAATCAGGAAGGGACGACGCTTCTTGGGTCGAGTGGCGGTTCCGGTGACCGGACCACGCTGGCTCGTAACTACTTGTGCCATGTAAAGGGACTCCTTGCCGGCTGGGGCTTCCAGCGGTGCAATTGCGAATGAAACGGTACCTCTTATGGCCCCCTAACGGGAAACCAAACCCGTCACAGGGTTCAAACCGACGATTCGCCACCCATGTGCCCTGCTTCACTACTGTTTCCCTGTCCACTTAGCGGGCTTTGCCACAAGGCGGGCCCCATAACCTGCCAGGAGTTTTTCAGTGACAGGAATATTTGCAGCTGAGGGCGGATACCAAGAGTTCGTGCTCAAGGGCGGAGAATGGTTGGTGTTGTGGCTTGCAGCCGCAGCAGCAATCCTCGCTATCGCCGTTGGCCTCTTTTTGGTCCGCTCTGTTTTGGCGGCCGACGAAGGTACGCCCAAGATGAAAGAGATTGCTCTCGCAATCCAAGAAGGCGCTCTCGCTTATCTGAAGCGTCAGTTCAAGACCATCGGACTCATTTTGATTCCATTGGCCGTCATCGTGTTCATCACTTCAACAAAGGTTTTGAAAAGCGACGGAGTCACCGAAGCACTGTCGCAGACACAAGCCGGAATTTGGCGAACTGTTGCCTTCATCCTTGGTGGAGTCTTCTCGGGCTTAATCGGCTACATCGGCATGACTCTTGCAACACGAGGCAATGTGCGCACCGCCGCCGCTGCTCTCACTGGTTCAATGCCAAAGGCACTTGATGTTGCTTTCCGCACAGGCGGCGTTGCCGGCATGTTCACCGTGGGCCTTGGCCTCATCGGTGCAACCGGCATCATCATGATCTTCCAGAACACCTCCAGCGTCATCCTCGTTGGTTTCGGTTTCGGTGGATCATTGTTGGCACTCTTCCTTCGCGTCGGTGGTGGCATCTTCACAAAAGCTGCTGACGTCGGTGCCGACCTTGTTGGAAAAGTTGAAGCAGGTATTCCTGAGGACGACCCACGCAACCCCGCAACAATCGCCGACAACGTTGGCGACAACGTTGGTGACTGCGCCGGTATGGCCGCCGACTTGTTTGAAAGCTACGAAGTCACTCTCATCGCTTCGATCATTCTCGGTGTTGCCGCGTTCAACTCCATTGGTTTGAACCCCGCACTCGGACTTGTGTTCCCTATCGCTGCTCAAGCAATCGGTGTTATCGCATCAATTGCTGGTGTCTTTGCTGTGAAGGCAAAGGAAGGCGAGATGGACGCATTGAAGCCCATCAACAAGGGTTTCCTCGTTGCAGGCCTGATCACACTTGCAGGCACTCTCGCTCTTTCATTGTTGTACGTCAAGAACGACGTGACGAGCATGCCTCTTGACCAAATCAAGGACAAGGGCGTTGATGCAATGGGCGGTGCCGGTTGGCGCGTCTTTGGTGCCATCGCAATTGGTCTTGTTCTTGCTCAGTTGGTCAGCCGACTCACCGAGTACTACACATCGACACACTTCCGCCCTGTGCAAGAAATTGCAGAGTCAGCAGAAACTGGTCCTGCAACAGCAGTGCTTTCAGGAACTGCTTATGGTTTGGAATCGAGTGTGTACGCCGTCATTGCAATTGCAATTGCAATCGGTGTTGCGCTCGGACTGGGTGGCGGCAACCTCACTTTCTCGCTGTACCTCGTTGCACTCACCGGTATGGGCATGTTGTCCACCACTGGTGTCATCGTTTCGGAAGACACCTTCGGACCTGTGTCTGACAATGCTGCAGGTATTGCAGAAATGTCGGGCGAGTTCCACGGCGAACCAGAAAAGATCATGGTCAGCCTTGACGCAGTGGGTAACACCACCAAGGCAGTCACCAAGGGCTTTGCTATTGGTTCAGCAGTGATCGCTGCAGTTGCATTGTTTGCGTCGTTCATTGAGACAGCTGGTGGAAACTTGAGGAACAAGGACGGTGTCCTATTGGTCGACACTGTCAAGAAGCTTTCAGACGGAGTCTTCAAGCTCCCCGAGCTGGCAATCAACGTTGCTGACCCGAAGATCTTCATCGGTCTTCTTCTCGGTGGTGCAGTGCCATTCCTTTTCTCGGCTCTTGCAATTCGTGCCGTTGGCCGCACCGCTGGTGTGGTTGTGCAGGAAGTACGTAACCAGTTCCGCGATGGTGGAATCATGGCCGGAACAAAGAAGCCTGAATACGGTCCTGTCATTGACATCTGTACCGAAGCATCGCTGCGCGAGTTGGCAACACCAGCTCTTCTTGCAGTGCTCACTCCGGTCATCGTTGGCTTTGGTATCGGTTGGCAAGCACTCGGTGGATTCCTCGCAGCAGGCATCCTCACTGGTCAGCTCATGGCGAACTACCTCAGCAATGCAGGTGGTGCTTGGGACAATGCCAAGAAGTACATAGAAGACGGCCACCACGGCGGTAAGGGTTCTGAGCCCTACAGAGCTGCCGTTGTTGCCGACACTGTTGGCGACCCATTCAAGGACACTGCAGGTCCAGCACTCAACCCACTCATCAAGGTGATGAACCTGGTGTCGTTGTTGATGCTTCCTGCAATCATCACTAGCCAAGATGATGATGCCAAGCGCCTCATCATCGCTGGAATTGCAACGGCGATTCTTGCTGGGTCGGTGTACCGCTCCAGCCGTCAGAGCAACACAATTTCAGTGAACTAAACACACTGTCGTCAAAGGGCCCGAGCAACAATGCTCGGGCCCTTTGCTATTACCCCACTAGCGTTCAGCGAATGCTCGCTTTGCTCAACCCAGAAGATCTCCTCGCCAGTGGAGGCATTCTCTTACTCGGAGCAATTGTTTTTGCTGAGTCCGGATTACTCATTGGATTCTTCCTGCCTGGAGATTCACTCCTTTTCATCGCTGGATTCTTTTCAAGTAGCGCCGCAGCAGGAGTCTCTGACGTCAAGTTGTCTCTGCCTCTCGTCATTCTTGTCTCGACGGGGATGGCAATTATTGGCGACCAAGTGGGGTACATCATTGGCAACAAAGCCGGACCTGCAATGTTCAATCGCCCCAAGTCACGACTGTTTGATCCTGCGCACGTTGTCAAAGCACAAAGCTTCTTTGACAAGTACGGAGCACGCACCATCATCCTTGCGCGATTCATCCCCATCGTTCGTACCTTCGCCCCTGTTGTCGCAGGCGTTGGAAGCATGGATTACCGCACTTTTGTTCGGTACAACATCATCGGCGGAATCCTCTGGGGAACCGGACTGCCCTTGTTGGGCTACTTCCTCGGTCAGTTCGAGATCGTCAAGAACAACATTGAAATTGCGGTTCTTGTTGTTGTCGGCATCTCAGTTCTTCCCGTCGTGATTGAGTTCATCAATCACCGTCGTAAAAAATCACAGCACTCGGCAGACTGACATCATGCGCTATCTCAGTTTGGAATGGATTGAAGCGATGCACGCACAAGTTGCAGCATCCGAATCACTTAGTCAACTTGCGTCAACTCATTCCATCGGAGTCACACAAGTTGTGACTGATGGGCCAGAAGGCACCATCGTGTATCACCTTCAAGTAGGTGACGGTGTTGCATCCTTCGCAGCTGGACCTGCCTCCAACGAAAACGTCCGCATGGAGCAGTCATGGCAAACATCCGTGGATGTCGCAACAGAGTCAGTGCCCGCCCAAGAAGTCTTCATGAAGGGCCTGGTCAAGATCACCGGCGACCCTCAGAGCATCATGGACAACGTTGCTGTGTTTGCCGCATTGGACACAGCATTTGCGGCCGTACGCGGAATCACCGAATACCGCTAGAGGACTAACGGGAAACTGTCCATACAGGGGCTGTAACGCCTCCTGAGGTCTCAGAGTCGCCATTGCTCCCCCAGACCGCCGAAATCACGCCCAGAACCCCTGCAGCGATGAATACGGCTGCTCTTACTAATGATTTCCGCTTCATCACGCTCCCTTTCTGTTCCTGACAATTCCGACTGGATTAGTCAGGTATTCAATCAGGGTGGGCTCCCCCTTGGCAACTCGGACCATCAAAAAGAAAAAGGGCCTACCGAGGGCGACCCCGGCAGACCCTTTCTTTCGAAAGCGTGAGGCTTAGATCAAGCCAAGCTTCTTGACTTCATCGCGCTCTTCCACCAATTCAGCAACGGATGCATCGATACGAGAACGGCTGAAGTCATCAATGTCGAGACCCTGAACGATGCTGTACTTGCCGTCCTTGCACACGCATGGGAACGAAGAGATGATGCCCTCGGGAACGCCATAGCTACCGTCAGATGGAATTGCCATTGACACCCAGTCACCTTCTGGTGTTCCTAGTGCCCATGAATTCATGTGATCAATTGCTGCGTTCGCTGCAGATGCAGCAGATGACAAACCACGTGCCTTGATGATTGCTGCGCCACGCTTTGCAACGGTCGGGATGAAATCGTTTTCGATCCAAGCTTGATCGTTCACAAGAGCTGCTGCATTCTGACCATTCACTTCGCAATGGAAGAGGTCGGGATACTGCGTGCTCGAATGGTTGCCCCAAATGGTCATCTTCTTGATGTCGGTGACGGACTTGCCAACTTTGGTGGCCAACTGTGTGAGTGCACGGTTGTGGTCAAGGCGTGTCATCGCTGTGAAACGGCTTGGGTCAAGACCTTTTGCGTTATTCATTGCAATAACTGCGTTGGTGTTTGCTGGGTTACCAACAACGAGAACCTTGACGTCCTTTTTAGCGGCTGCACCAAGTGCCTGGCCTTGTGGCTTGAAAATGCCACCGTTTGCGCTGAGAAGATCTCCGCGCTCCATGCCATCTTTACGGGGCATTGCGCCAACGAGGAATGCAGCATCGGCATCGCCGAATGCAGTCTCTGCATTATCGGTGCACACCACGCCAGCGAGAAGTGGGAATGCACAGTCATCAAGTTCCATGCGAACACCTTCAAGAGCGCCAAGTGCTGGCGTGATCTCAAGAAGTTGCAAGATGACCGGAGTCTTGGGGCCGAAGACGGCACCAGAAGCGATACGGAATAGGAGGCTGTAGCCAATCTGGCCGGCTGCACCGGTGACGGCAATACGAACGGGAGTTGTCATGCCTTCAGCGTAGGCGCGCACACAGCGCAATACCGAATACAAGGGGCGAATTCGCCCGTGAAATCAGCGACCCAAGGCCTTCAAGATGAAACCAACGTAGTTGTCCTGACCGAGGGCATTCGGATGAATTCCGTCAGAGGCAAACCAGTCCTTTCGCCCCTTCGATAAGGCTCCCCAGTCGAGGATTGTGACGTTCGGATACTTCAACGGCAACGCGGTGATAATCGCATTGTTCTTATCCGAATAGGGACTTCCTGGTACTCGCACCGTGAGAACGACGACACGCTGCACATTGACAAGCGGCTTCATGACCAGATCAAACGTGGACGCATTTGTGCGTCCGTTTGTTCCCAGATGAATCACAACATTGTTCCCCAACTTGCCCGTCTTGTTGTAGTAATCGAGCACTTGAGCACCTGATGACACTTGGCGATTCTTGACTGCATCAACCGTGATGCCATACGACGTGAGTTTGCGTGCCGAACCCAACATCACAGAGTCCCCGACTGCAAAGACATCGAACTTTGTAACAGGAACCGTGGTGGATGTAGTAACAGGAATAGTGGTGGGGCCAACAGGCACTGTTGTCGGAGGAATTGTGACGACAGCACCTTCGTTGTCTTTGAGATTTTTCTCAAGATCTTCAAGATTTACTTTTGCGCCGGCCATGCTGACAACTGAGAACACTGGAACAATGGCAAGAGTTGCGAGCACTAACGGAAGCGGTCCGCGCACTTCCCCACGACGCATGCGCCATGCCCGATACATAGCCAACGCACGACCGGTTCGAATTGGTGTCTCAATGAATCGATATGACGCTTCCGTTATTACCACCGTGATCGCCATCAGCGCGAAAAACTCGCGCGGTTCTAATGGCATACCTGCACTCTTGCGGTACGCCTGGAAGACCACCCAGTGGTACAAGTACAAACCGTAGGAACGTTTACCAATCCACACCAACAACGGAGTGCCGATGACGTATTTCCCAAGACGTGAACGCGGATGGGTTACAGTCGCAATCACCAAAATCGTTGCGAGTGCAACAAGGATCAGACCGCCGCGATACAGCAGTGCATACCCTTCGGTCCCGACCTCAGTCACCTTCACGGTCTCGCGGAATTGCCAGCACATGTACGCAAGTGATGCCAGGCCGAGAATACCCAGGAAATCAAGTCCATTTGCGTTGGCACCCGCACGTCCACGACGAATGGACCACGGGCGCCACGCTGTTGCAAGTGCAGCGCCTAACAACAAACCTGAAGCGCGAGACACCGTGCCCAAATACAAGAAATCTGTTCGCAGCACTTCACGTCCGAGGAATGACATGAACTGTTCTGGCGTTGTCTCGATGGTGTCGATGGGGCCAGTACGAAAGACGAGCGCCGTGTAGACAGCAATAACAGCAGCAAGAACCGTAAAGAAAACACCAATAACGGGAAGCGTGCGTGAACGCATGTTACGCAACAGTAAAAACATCACAAGTGGCCAAATGATGTAGAACTGCTCCTCCACTGCCAAAGACCACAAATGTCGAAGCGGTGCAAACTCACCTTCGCTCGTGTACGAAGACCCCGTCCACATCTGGAACCAGTTCGACGCATACAAGACGCCACCAATGACATCCCCGCGCAATTTTCCTAGATAATCACGATTGAACAATGCGCAATACGTGATGGTTCCGATGAGCAATGTGAACAGTGCGGGCAACAATCGACGCGCGCGGCGCACCCAAAAATTACCGAGCGAAACAGAACCACTGCGTTCACGTTCAGCGATGAGAAGCAAGGTAATGAGATACCCCGAGATGACGAAGAAAACCTCAACTCCAAGAAAGCCACCACCAAGCCATTCACGATTTGCGTGATAAGTGATGACCGCAATTACTGCCAGTGCACGAAGACCATCGAGTCCGGGGACGTACGGCACTACAGGGCCTCGTCGCACTCCCGACGATGGCGTGCCACTAAACGGCGAAAAGGTGTTTTCTGCGTTACTCATAGCGAGAAAGGGTCAGACGACCGGAAGGCCCAATTGGGCGTAGATCTCCAGGGTGGCTGTTGATTTATTCATTGTGTAGAAGTGCAACCCGGGTGCACCGGATTCCAACAACTGCGCGCTGAGTTCTGTTGCAGCCTCAACACCAATGCGACGAACATCTTCTGGTGACGTTCCTGATTCAAGACGCTCACGCAGCCATGCAGGGAATGCAGCACCAGACAACTCTGCCATGCGCTCGACCTGTGCAATGTTCGTCACCGGCATAATGCCAGGCACCACTGGCTTGGTGATACCCAAATCCGCTAAGTCATTTACAAGTGACAAGTAATGATCAAGATCAAAGAAGAACTGAGTCGTTGCAAAATCTGCAGCCCGAAGCTTTTCAGCTAGATGTTGACGATCCGTCGCCAAATCTGGAGAGCGCGGATGACCTTCTGGATGAGCTGCGACACCAATACACAGATCGCCAAACTCCTTCAGGTGCTCAATGAGATCGATGGCGTAGACATAATCGCTTGGGCGCGCATCAGCAGGATCTTTAGGAGCATCTCCGGCAAGTGCGAGAACATTCTCGATTCCAGCATCTCTATACGTCGAAATAATGTCGGCAATCTCGGAACGTGTGTGACCGACGCAAGTGAGGTGAGCCATTGGCGGGATACTTGTTTCCTTGCGTACCCATAGCACTGTGTCACGCGTGTGTTCACGGGTGGAACCGCCGGCACCATATGTGACTGAAACGAATGAAGGTTGCAGCGGCTCAAGTTCGGCAATCGTGCGACCGAGAGACAACGAGCCAGCAGCAGATTTTGGTGGGGAGAATTCGAACGAGAACGTACGTCCCGCTGCAAGAAGGTCTCCGATTCGTGCCATTTGCTCAGTCTACGGGCTTGCTAATGACGGAAGTGGCGTGTTCCGGTGAGCACCATGGCAATGCCATGAGTGTTGGCCGCCGTGATGGATGCAGAATCCCGCACACTGCCACCGGGTTGGATAACGGCAGTGACGCCAGCGGCGGCCAACTCTTCGACCGTATCGCCGAAAGGGAAAAACGCATCGCTTGCAGCTACAGAACCTTTCGCCGATTGACCTGCTCGACCAATTGCTATACGAGCAGCATCAACACGGTTTGGTTGCCCGCCGCCGACTCCAACTACTACATCACCGTTTGCGAGAACAATTGCATTGCTCCATGTTGCCGCCACCGTTTGCCATGCCAACAGAAGGCTCTGCCACTCTTCAGCACTGGGCGCACGATCAGTAACAACGGTGAAATCATCAAGCGGTTCATCCACTTCATCAACTGATTGCACCAGCAACCCACCGTCAATAGAACGGACTTCGATAGCCATTGCATTGAACGGGGCAACGGCTTCAATGAGACGCAGGTTTTCTTTTCCACTCAGAATTTCAAGAGCATCAGCGGAGAATGATGGAGCGATTACTACTTCAGTAAAAACCTTTGATATCTCCAACGCAGTCTCGGCATTGACTTCGCCGTTAACCGCCACAATTCCACCGAAAGCACTGACAGGGTCTGCCTCATGAGCGCGCGTATACGCCTGAAGAATTGTCTCGCCGAGTGCAACACCACAAGGGTTTGCATGCTTCACTACAACGGCTGCTGGACGATCAAATCGCGACACCAACTGCCACGCAGCTTCCGTGTCAAACACATTCAGATACGACATCTCTTTGCCGTTTAACTGCTGTGCAGAATCCCACCAGCTTTCAACACCTGGCAAGCGATACCGAGCGCCAGTTTGATGCGGGTTCTCTCCGTAACGAAGAACTTCTGCACGCTCAGCCACCATGGTCAGAATCGGCGGCACTGTTGCACTAGCTCGATCAGGGCTCTCGTCTGCAAGCCAAGATGCGATGGAAGCGTCATATGCACTGGTAATTCGAAAAGCCTTTTGAGCAAGAGCACGACGCGCACTGATGCCGAAGTATCCGCCTTCAATCATTTCAAGAACTTCGACATAGTCAGCCGTGTCAACAACAACACCAACATGAGCAAAGTTCTTTGCAGCAGCACGCACCATTGCAGGCCCACCAACATCGATCAGCTCGATGCTCGGATTCGAACCGAACGGATACAAGTTGACAACGACTAAATCAATTTCCTCGATGCCGTGTTTCTCAAGTTCATCGAGATGCTGCGGTTTGTCACGATCAGCCAAGATGCCCCCGTGCACATTGGGGTGCAAGGTAACAACGCGGTGATCAAGGATTGGTTCTAACCCCGTCAGTTCTGCGACATCAGTAACTGCAACACCTGCATCACCGATTGCCTTCGCTGTCCCACCACTCGAGAGAATGGTCCAGCCAAGCGCATGCAACGCTGAGGCAAACTCAACGATGCCTGTTTTGTCGTAGACGGAGAGAAGCGCGCGTGGCACTCAGCGAAGTCCAGCGACGATTTCTGCCATGAGCGAACCAGCTTCAGTGGGATTCTGGCCCACCTTTACACCCGCGTCACGCAATGCGTCCATCTTGCCTTGAGCTGTTCCCTTACCGCCCGAAACAATGGCGCCTGCGTGGCCCATCTTCTTGCCTGCAGGAGCAGTCACGCCGGCGATATATGCCGACATTGGCTTTGTCACGTTTGCCTTGATGAACTCAGCAGCTTCTTCTTCAGCTGAACCACCGATTTCACCAATCATGATGATTGCGTGCGTCTCAGGATCGTTTTGGAATTCACGCAAGCAATCGATGAATGATGTTCCTGGCACTGGGTCGCCACCGATACCAACACATGTCGATACGCCGATTCCACGCTGCTTGAGTTCGTAGAGCGCTTGGTACGTGAGTGTTCCGGAACGTGACACGATGCCCACGTTTGGACCACTCGCAGATGGAAGCTCTGCGATCTCACCAGCGGTGATACCGATGTTGCACTTACCTGGGCTGATAATGCCCGGGCAGTTTGGACCAAGGAGACGTACTTTCGGAAAGTCGCGAACAAGCGTGTTGTAGGTACGAGCTTCGTCCTGTGCAGGAATTCCTTCAGTGATGCACACGATGAAAGAAATACCAGCAGCAGCAGCTTCCAAAATTGCAGCAGAAGCTGCCTTTGGCGGAACCGTGACGAACGATGCTGTTGCACCAGTTGCTGCAACTGCTTCTGCAACGCTGTTATACACGGGGATGCCTTCGACATCCGTGCCACCCTTGCCCGGCGTGACGCCAGCAACGACTTGGGTGCCATAAGCCTTGTTACGAAGGCCGTGATACTTGCCTTGGCCTCCGGTGAGACCTTGGACGATGACCTTGGTGTTTTGATCGACGAAAATTGCCATGACTGTGGTCCTTACTTCGCGAGTGCCACGGCGGCCTCTGCGGCCTCGAGCATTGTTGGCTTGCTGGTGAGCTTTGATTCGGGGATGCCGGCATTGGCGAGGATCGAACGCCCCTCTTCTGCATTGGTTCCGTCGAGTCGGATAACGATTGGTGCGCGAAGGTCAACGCGGCCAAGAGCTTCCACGATGCCCTTTGCAACTTCTTCACCGCGAGTGATGCCACCGAAAATATTGATGAAGATGCTCTTCACCGCCTTGTCAGAGTTGATCACTTCGAGTGCGCTTGCCATGAGGTCAGCATTTGCTCCACCACCAATGTCGAGGAAGTTTGCAGCAGTGCCGCCGACTTGGTTCACCACGTCGAGCGTGCTCATTGCAAGACCAGCACCGTTAGCAATGATGCCCACTGTGCCTTCGAGACCGATGTACTGAAGGCCCTTCTCGCGTGCAAGCTTTTCGCGTGCATCGAGTTCTTCGGTTGCCTTGAACTCTTCCCACTCTGGGTGACGGAAGTCTGCGTTTGCGTCAAGGCTGACCTTTGCGTCAAGTGCGTGCACTTCGCCGGTTGGCTTCAAGATCAGTGGGTTGATTTCTGCGAGGTCGCAGTCGCCTTCCACGAAGCAGCGATACAACTTCACCAAGATGTCAGCAACACCTTGCTGGGCCTTCTCAGGAATCTTTGCGTCAACAGCTGCCTTCATTGCGCCAGCAGCGGAAAGACCGTCGACAGGATCAATGTGCAACATGAGGATTGCTGCAGGATTCGTTGCAGCGACTTCTTCGATCTCAACGCCGCCCTCTTTGGACAACATCAGCAGGTGCTTCTTCGCACCACGGTCAAGAGTGAACGATGCGTAGTACTCCTCGGCAATGTCGCTGGCGTTCTCTACCCACACGCGCTTGACGACATGACCCTTAATGTCCATGCCCAAGATGTTTCCGGCGTGAGTGCGCACTTCGTCGGCATTGTTTGCCAACTTGATGCCGCCTGCTTTGCCGCGCCCACCAACTTGTACCTGCGCCTTAACAACAACTGGGTATCCAGCTGCATCTGCTGCGGCAACTGCTTGATCAACAGTGACAGCAACGTCGCCCTTCGACACGGGGATGTCGTAGCGAGCGAAGTACTGCTTGCCCTGATATTCAAAAAGGTCCATGAGTTACTCCATGTCTTTCTATTCGCGGCCGTCGA
>JBILBZ010000097.1:0-5632 GCA_044353425.1 Ilumatobacteraceae bacterium
AACCTTCCGAAGATTTTCTTCGTGAACTGGTTCCGTCGCGATGAAGATGGTCGCTTCCTCTGGCCGGGATACGGCGAGAACAGCCGTGTTCTGAAGTGGATCTTTGATCGCGTCGATGGCAAAGGCAATGCTGAAAAGACCAGCATCGGATACCTTCCAACACCTGGAGACATTGACACCAATGGTCTTGAGATCGACTCAGCAGATCTCAATGCCTTGTTGTCAGTGGACGAAGCCGGCTGGAAGGAAGCAGTGCCTCAGATCCGCGAACACTACGCATCATTCGGTGCGGCATTGCCAGCGAAGTTGACGAAGTCACTCGACGATCTTGCGTCATCGCTGAACTAAGCACTAATTAAAAAAGTCCCTCGCCATTTCGGCGAGGGGCTTTTTTATTTGATTCTGTTGAATCAGAAGAAGAAGGCTTTATGACTGACCAACGAGCATGGCGCGAATACCGAGACCCATCAGAAAGAGTCCACCAAAGCCGTACAGCAAGTACACACGACCCTTCAGCTGCAGGCGATAGCTGTAGATAATGGCAACCGCCATGATTGCGACGAAACCGTAGAAAGCGTGGAATGCAGGGAACTCAAGCTTCTGCTTGTTGACCATTGCAACGCCGAATGCCACCTGCACAAAGATCGTGAACTGAGCGATGCCTGTGTACCACCACAGTGCGCGTGTGCGTAATGGAGTGAGCTTGTGAGCCGACAGCGCCCAGACGCCAGCAAGACCGTTGCTGATAATGGCCACCCAGGCCCATGATTCGTGGAGTTCAGACAGAGTTGCAAGCACACATTGAATCTAGTCGGCAACCGACAGATTCATCGGATGAGAGTGTCGGCTTCGCCGCCGGTTTCAACCAATGTCAGCGTGCCACCCGTGACATCAAATGTGGTGACAGAACAATTGTCCAAGCTTGCAATCATCACGGCATCGTTCTGAGTGGCACGGCCAATAACAGCGTTGATTGCAACGAAGTGACTGAAGATCACTGTGTCTTCTTGAATCGACGCGATGCGCTCTGCCAACTCATCGACATACCGCGTGTAGTGCGCTCCGGAGCGCTGCGCTACTTCTACCCAGGTACCTGCCATCGCTTCACGGAGCCAATCCGAGCGATCTTCTAATGCGTATCCCTCGGGCGATGGAATCTCACCCACCTTTGGTTCGACAATGACGTCACGTTTCCACGCAGTGGCTAAGGGGAATGCAGTTTGCTGACAACGCAACAACGGACTCGACATCACCGCCAATGGCCCAAGCGACGACAAACGCGATGCGACAGCAAGTGCTTGACTGCGGCCCACTTCATCAAGAGCAGGGTCGGGGTCTACGTTCCAACCTGCAGCGGCACGTCCATGACGCACCATGTACACACGTGTCATTCGAAGATCCAACCATCACGCATCGGAGAATCGTCCTTGGGGTCTATGAACCATTCAAAGCCGAACTGATGCGCGAACCGTTCGTCGTCCATCGAGAGAAAGAAACTGGAATCACTTAACTGACTCGCGTGGCACTTCATTGCTGCGCGCTTCTTGGATGCATATGAGACAACGTCAACTTTCAAGTTGATCTCGGATTCCAATGAACCCATGGGGTTTCCATCATCCATTGGACCATCAGGGTTGAATGCTTCGCGATCTGGTGGCAACATGCCCGCATCACGAGCTGCCTGCAAGCCGCGGCGCAATTGATCACGATTCATTGTTCCTTCAAGCACTCGCACGCTGGGGAACAACTCTGCGGCGCGATGTCCCACCTTGTGCACCATGATGTGATCGGGATGACCGTACCCACCGTGCCAGTCGTATGTTGTCAACACATCTGCGTTTTCTTCACGAAGGATTGCTGCAAGTTTGTGCCCGGCCTCGTCAAGTGATGCGTTACAGAATGCACCCGCATTTTCATTCTGCTCCCAACCAGTCATACCGCTGTCTTCGTATCCGAGAAACACCACACGGTGAACGCCAAGTGTCTCAGCCGAAGCCAAGGTTTCTTTGTTGCGAAGACTGACGAGCGTCTCCCCTGCAGGCATGTCTGCGGGAACTTCGCCGTGATCGCCATTCGTGGCTACAACAAGTACGACACGATGTCCTTCTGCGGATGCGCGCGCGATGGTACCACCCGTACCGATGCATTCATCATCGGGATGAGCATGAAAACAAACAAGAGTTGACACTTATGCCTGCTTTGCTGCGCCGTTGGCCAGCAATGCATCGACATTTGGGACGCCCCATTCACGAAGCACTTCAGCGGTGTGCTGACCTGCATGAGCCGATGGTCGATCTACTGTCGGAGTCGTACGCGAGAATCGCGGAGCTGGTGCCGGCTGCATATGGCCATTGATGTTGATGAATGTCTGGCGCTCCACGTTGTGTGGGTGTGCGGCAGCTTCGCTCATCGTCAACACAGGTGCGAAACACACGTCAGTTGCTTCCATGATGTCGCACCACTCGTCACGGGTCTTCTGCTTCATCACATCACGCAGGCGCTCCTTGAGGTGCGGCCACTGTGACTGGTCCATCTGCTTTGCAAACTCTGGATCATCCTTCAAGCCAGTGAGTTCGAGAAGCAATGCGTAAAACTGTGGCTCGATGGAACCCAAGGACACATACTTGCCGTCTTTGCACTCGAACACATCGTAGAAATGCGCTCCAGTGTCAAGAAGGTTTGTTCCAGGAGCGTTCTCATTGAAGATGCCCATTGCTTTGAAAGACCAGAACATCGTCATAAGTACTGCAGCACCATCCACCATTGCGGTGTCGACAATTTGGCCCTTGCCGCTCTTGGATGCCTCGAGCAGTGCACACACAACTCCGTAAGCGAGGAACATTCCACCGCCACCAAAGTCGCCGACCATGTTGAGTGGAGGCAACGGCATCTCATCTTTGCGAGCGAAATGCGCGAGCGAACCTGAGAGCGAGATGTAGTTGATGTCGTGGCCTGCAGCTTGCGCATACATGCCCTCTTGACCCCAACCGGTCATACGGCCAAACACCAAACGCGGGTTACGCGCCTGGCACACATCGGGTCCAATTCCAAGACGCTCCATCACGCCTGGGCGAAAGCCCTCAATGAGAGCGTCAGCTTTTTCCACCAACTGCAACAGCGCCTCAACACCTTCGGGGCTCTTGAGATCAAGCGCAATATTGCGACGGCCGCGCAACATGAGGTCACCCGCGGGAGTGTCGGGAGCAGGTCCTCGAACCGCCTGCGCACGGTCAACGCGGATGACTTCTGCGCCCATGTCGGCAAGCAACATGGCAGCAAATGGGCCAGGTCCGATGCCTGCAATTTCAATAACTTTGTATCCGCTTAATGGACCAGCCATGACGATTCCTTTTGAGAGTGAGAGAAGAAGTGACTACTTATGTGCGCGTCGTGCGTGCGACGAGATGCTGTCCACAAACAATGGCCACAGTGGCTTTGGCACATCGTGACCCATGTCGGCAACAAACATGAACGTTGAGCCAGGCACTAGTTCAGCGGTGCGCTCTCCTCCAGACGGAGTGAGCAAAGTGTCATCACGACCGTGGATGACCAGTGTGGGCACCTTCAGTTGACGCAAAGCCTCACTGCGATCACCCGATGCATAAATGGCAGCAAGCTGACGATGCGCACCTTCTGGATAGAAGCTGCGATCAAACTCACGAGCCGCACGCTCTTTAGCTTCTTGCAGATCGAAATACTTCTTTGAACACCACACGGCCCAGTTTGCAGCGCCTTCGATGTACGCGGAACGATCTGCCGATGGCTCTGCGAGCAATGCAGCCATTGCTTCGGGGGTGGGAGAACCGTATGCAAGGTCTCCAGGCACGGACATGATGGAAGTCAAGCTGTGCACGCGATTGGGATGGTTGATCGCAACAGTCTGAGCAATCATGCCTCCCATCGATGCGCCAATGACGTGCGCCTTCTCGATTCCAAGATGATCAAGAACACCGATGGCATCTGCTGCCATGTCATGCAATGTGTAGGGCACTTCCACAGTGACGGTGTCACCCATCATCGCTTCCATCGTCACTTTCGCAGTATCAACGGTGACGCCGTCGTGCTTGTGAGAAAGACCGCAATCACGATTGTCGAATCGAACCACATGGAAGCCGGCCTCAACGAACAAGTCGAGGAATTCTTCACTCCACGCGGTCATCTGGGCGGTGAAACCCATGATCCACAAAAGAGTCGGATTCGCAGCATTTCCACGAGTGTCGAATTCTATTTTGATGCCAGAAGGCAGTGTCACTTGAGCCATTTGCTCATTCTTTCAGGTGTTGGCAACTCTCCACCAAGTGGGGCCTCAGCCGAGGAGACGGCGCTTTTGAGCCTCAAATTCCTCATCGGTGAGGGTTCCTCTCTCCCACAATGCCTCGAGGCGTTCCAATTCACGGGCAACACCAGAAAAAGATGGGGCACTCTCAAACTCACCAGATCCACGAGAGCGCTGAATGGCCTCGTGAATCACCTTCTGCACTTCCTCTGGGCGAGCAACAAAGGGAATGACCTGCTGGCCCTCTCTGCCGCCTGACTCAATCAAGATTTTCCCCACACCAACGAATCGCTCAAATAACGACTGGCTGAAATTGACATTGTCGACACTCTTGATGGGGATCTCGACCCCTGTTCGGGCGACAACACCCTGGCGATCGATCAAGCGGTGGTTTGTCACGACAAAGTAGGTGGTGCGCCACTTCACGACCTGGACGATGAACACAGCAGCAGCGACAATGGCCGTCGCGACGCCGAGGTACCCAATCATTGTTCCCAGAATTCCCGAGGTTTTGCCCAAAAGAAACACCGTGCAGATGATGGAACTCAAGAGGAAAAGCGCTGATGGGCCATAGAACCACCAATGAGGGTGAACATCGAGCATGAAGTGCTCACCATCGTTCAATTTCTTTGCGGGGAAGGGCATGGGAAGAACCGTAGCAACCGCCTAGTTTCAAGGGGTGCGTTTCATCGACCCAAACAACATGAATCTGGCTCCAACGCCTGACTCTGTGCTTGCAGGGCTCGATTCCGACCAGCGGGCTGCAGTCACCGCACCTGTGGGCATCGTTGTTGTCCGTGCCGGTGCAGGTTCAGGTAAAACAACTGTCCTCACTCGACGCATTGCCTGGCGCGCGTTGAATGGCACCGCAGATATTGAAAGAACTCTTGCCATCACATTCACACGTCAAGCTGCCACCGAGATGAGGGCTCGACTAGCGCAGTTTGACCTTGAAGGACGACCCACCATTGGGACCTTCCATGCTGTTGCTCGACGCATCATGAACCAGCACTATGAAGACAAAGGACGACGTGCACCGGTCATCATCAACAATCGCTCTTCTGTGATGTCCATGTGCATGGGAGACGATGCCCGTCGCGGCGGGGTGAACGACGTTCTCAACGCAATTGATTGGGCGCACTCCCGCATGCTTTCTCCCATCGATGCTGGTCCTGCATTGAAATCTGCTGGACAGAACGTCCCTCTTGGTGAAAAGCGATTCTTTGAAGTCTTTGATGCATATGAGAAAGCTAAGAAGAAACGAGGCGTCGTTGATCTCAATGACTTCCTGACATACGTCGTCAACGAGGCAGCCCGAGATCCTCGGTATGCAGAATCAATTCGCTTTCAATTCCG
>JBILBZ010000098.1:0-5561 GCA_044353425.1 Ilumatobacteraceae bacterium
TTCCAACATCACTGCATAGCGCGCTTGTAGAATCTTGTATCGGCCATCTCGTGGAAGTCCGGCGAGGTATTCGTTCTTCACCACTTGCTGGGTGATTGTGGATGCACCTTGGCGTCCAGTCGAGTACTGGAAGTTTGAAAGAGTTGCGCGCACCAAAGCGCGAAGGTTGACGCCTTTGTGCTTTTCAAAACTGCTGTCTTCGACAGCCAAAAATGTTGCAACAACATGCGCAGGAACTTGATCGATCGCGATGGGTTGACTGTTCTCAAACTCAAAGACGCCAACTTGTTGACCTGCGGAGTCCAATATTTTCGTGCGATTAGAAAGACCGCTGAACCCCAACAGCTTCACCGGGGTTTCTTCATGGGCATTTGCCATCTTCCACACGTGGGGAGCCGCACCCACAATTCCTGCCGTCATCAGTAAGGCCCCGGCCAGCATTGTGATGCCAAGTCGCATTGCCCAATGGGCTCTTTTCTTGCGGGAGGAGTCATTCACAGCAATTTCCACCGTACCCGCCAGCACTATTGGCTCTGCGTCACCTCTGCACAGCACAGCTCATTGGTACGGTTGCCATATGTCGCAATTCCCGCATCGCCCCTTCCGTTTCGGAGTCCAAGTCAGCAAAGAAGCAACCGCGAAGGGCTGGGCAGAACTTGCTCGTCGCGCAGAAGGCGCCGGATACGACGTCCTCACAATGCCCGATCACTTCACCGATCAGTTAGCTCCGATGCCAGCACTCATGGCTGCTGCCGCTGCGACGACCACACTGCGTGTCGGCGCATTGGTGTTCGACAACGATTACAAGCACCCACTGATCATGGCGAAGGAACTTGCAACACTCGATGTTCTCTCTGATGGTCGCACAGAAATCGGTATGGGTGCCGGCTGGATGGTCAGCGACTACGACCAATCAGGAATTCCCTACGACTCTCCAAAGGTTCGCATCGATCGCTTTATTGAAGGCATGGCCATCATTAAGGGCGTCATGGCTGAGGGTCCGTTCTCATTCCAGGGCGACCACTACACGATTACTAATTACGAAGGTCATCCAAAGCCTGTTCAGAAGGCAATGCCGCCAATTCTCATCGGTGGCGGCGGCAAGCGTGTTCTTTCCTATGCAGCACGCGAGGCAGACATCATCGGCATTAACGGCACGATGACCGCTGGCGTTGTCGGACCAGAGGCACTTGCCACAATGACCGCAGAGTCCGTGGATGAGAAGGTTGCCATCGTTGCTGCTGCAGGCGCACACCGCATCAATGACATCGAGATGAATATCCGCACATTCTTCGTGAAGGTCACAGACGATCGTAAGAAAACAGTTGAAGGCATCTCGTCCATGTTCGGCGTTTCCAAGGAAATGATTGATGCATCACCATTCGCACTGATTGGCTCCGTTGAAGAATGCATTCAGCAATTGCTCGAGCGTCGCGAACGCTGGGGCTTTAGCTACACCATCGTGGGCGCGGAGAACATTGATGAATGCGCACCCATCGTGGCTGCACTGCGTGGCAAGTAACCCGAACATTGAACTATTCATACGTTGAGGGTGAACAGCGCCCCGTCGAGGTCCTCATCTTTTCAATGGACCCAAGCGTGGTGGATGAATTCATCAAGGTTGACCACGAAGTGTGGACGTTGGGCGAAGCCCTGATGCCAAGCCTCAGCAGAATCCCCTTTCTTTCCAAAGAGGTATGGCTGGATGATTCAAAGCCAGGAGAAGTCACTTTGGTGTTTGTCTGGGACACACAAGAAGAGTGGGATGCAGTCGGCGAGGCCACCTTCCAGCAAGAACTACAGAACCTCTTTGATTCACGGTTCCCCCACCCCGTTCAATTGGTACGTGCACTCCATGAAGAATCCCAAATGGGAATTCATCGTGTCACTCGTTTCGAACGAATCGACTGACACTTCACTAACCTCGCACTATGGCTGATCTCAAGTTTCCTGCTGCGCCGAATACACCTCTCGACGTTTCCAGTGAACGAGATCTCAGCAGCCTTGGCTCTGTCGGACCTCTCTCACTCGGATGTTGGCGCCTGACTGGTTCAGATGACGACAACATCGCCACCGTGACAACTGCGGTTGATCTCGGCATGAACCTCATCGACAATGCAGATGTGTATGGCCTCGACTGGGGCGGCACGCATTTTGGTGCATGTGAAGAAGCACTTGCTCGCGTCTTTGATGCCGTGCCAGGTCTTCGAGACAGAGTTGTGCTCGCCACAAAAGGTGGCATCATCCCCGGCGTTCCCTACGACTCCTCTGCCGACTATCTCGTCTCTGCCTGCGAGGCCTCTCTGCGTCGTATGAATGTTGACACCATTGATCTCTACCAAATACATCGCCCCGACATGCTGACGCACCCAGAGGAAATTGCCACTGCGTTTACTTCGCTACGCACTCGCGGACTCGTAAAAGAGTTCGGCGTGTCGAACTACACCGTGCCCCAGACACTTGCGCTGAATGGATTCCTCGACTCGGGTCTTGCAACAACACAGCCACAGTTTTCTGCCGCACATCTCGAGCCACTTCGTGATGGAACATTGGACCTCTGCATGGAAGCGGCAATCACTCCAATGGCATGGAGCCCGTTAGCTGGTGGACGTCTTGCAACCGGCGAAGGAATTTCTCCCGAGTTGCTCACGGTTCTCGACGAACTCGCAGCCCGCGAAAACGTGACACGTTCTGCCATTGCCGTTGCATTTGTGTTGGCTCATCCGTCACGACCCATTGCAATTCTCGGCAGCACTCAACCAGAGCGCTTGCAGGAACTCGCGCGAGCGACAGCCGTATATCTCAATCGCACCGACTGGTATCGCATCGTGCAAGCAAGTGAAGGTGTGCCGCTTCCATGAGCCAACCGCATTCGCCTATTGAGATTTCATGGTTCGGCGCTCTTTGTGACGATGACTACGAACAACTGGGCGTTCCGAAGGCTGAGCTTGCAAGCAGCTGGGCTCACTGTTCCGATATCGCCACCACTGTTGACCGCTTAGGTTTCGACAACATTCTTCTCCCATCGGGCTACGAATTAGGCATCGACACCATCTCATTTGCATCATCGATTGCACCGCAGATCGAGCGAATGAAAATGTTGACGGCTGTCCGTGTTGGCGAAAACTGGGTCCCTCAATTAGCACGACAGTTAGCGACACTCAACCAAGTTCTGAACGGCCGACTTGTCATCAACATCATCTCGTCAGAAATGCCAGGTGAAACACTTGATGGCCCGCACCGCTATCGCCGCACAACAGAAACAATGCGCGCATTACGCACCTTGATGAACGGCGAACGTCTCGACACCGATGGCGAATTCATTTCGCTCCATCTCGATGCGCCCCGAATCTGCAAAGAAACAGCACCGAGTCCTGCTTTCTATTTTGGCGGACTGAGCGACGAAGCCCGCGAAACCGCAGCCATGGATGCCGATGTGTACTTGATGTGGCCAGACACTGAAGAAGAAATAGCACGCATTATGAGCGATATGAAAGAGCGAGCCGCCCGTCACGGTCGCACACTGAGGTTCGGATACCGCGTGCACATTGTGGTGCGTGAGACCGAGGAAGAAGCCAGGAACGCCGCTTCGCATCTCATTTCTGCTGTTGATGCCGCAACAGGTGACGCTATTCGTTCTCGATCACTTGACAGCACAAGTGCCGGGGTTCGTCGTCAAGCCGAATTGCGAGCGACAGCCCATGAAGACGGATTCGTTGAGCCGTCATTGTGGACCGGTATTGGAAAAGCACGTTCAGGTTGTGGCGCTGCCATCGTGGGCACACCACAACAAGTCATCGAGAAGATTCAGCGATATCAAGCACTTGGAATTGAAGCATTCATCTTTTCCGGCTACCCGCATGTTGACGAAGCAAGAAGATTCGCAGAACTCGTGCTACCACATCTTCAACACGCACCGCTGTCGTTGTAACAAACTCAGCGCAGAAGTACCTGCGCTGTTGAATGTTCTTCTACAGAACTTTGGACAACATCATTGAGATGAATGCACTCCACCGCTCAATGGAAATTGGATTCGTAGTGTTGTCATTAAGTACGAATCCCATGGAGTACGCCTGAACAAACGTGGCGACAACAGCTGCATCAATATCCTTGTTGATCCATCCGCGCTCTTGCATTTCGCGAGCAATGTCTGTCAGCACATCGGTGACGCGTTGCTGTTCAATAGCTAAGCCATCAGCGAATTTCTTGGAGTGACGCGCCATACCAAGAATGGTCGCACGGTCAGCACGAGCAACTTCACGACCAGGCATTCCAGCGCCTTGCACAATAATGGCGAACTTCGCTTCGAGGTCCTGGCGAGATGTTGCTGACTTCAATAACCCGACAAGCAGTGCGATGTCTTGATCGACATAGCGAGAAAACCGCGCCACCTGTGCTTGCTCAATAACGTCGGAGAAGTCGTGAAAGTGGTGGTACAAAGATCCTTTCGAGATCTTTGATGTCTCCAACAATGTCTCCACTGTGAAGCCCTGTGGGCCAAATTCGTCAATCAGTGCAACTGCAGTATCGAGCAGAAGATTCTTCGTGGGATGCATCGTTGTCACTTCTCTATTCTTTCACGCTCGCTCTCAACATCCATTAGTGCCACAATGAGTGGTATGCATTCTGAACGTCACGCAGCCCACCGCATCGGCCTCCTACGGGCCATGGTCCTCGGGGCAAACGACGGACTCATCTCAACCGCGTGTCTCATTCTCGGCGTGGCCGCATCAGACGCATCCCGTTCAGTCATCTTGACCGCGGGCATGGCAGGTCTTGTCGCCGGTGCCGTGTCCATGGCTCTAGGCGAATATGTCTCCGTCAGTTCCCAACGTGATTCCGAAAATGCTGATATCGCTAAGGAAAAGTGGGAACTCGAGACCATGCCCGAGCATGAACTCGATGAACTCACAGAGATTTATGCAGCCAAGGGTCTCCCCCAAGTGCTCGCCCGCGAGGTCGCCGAAGCTCTCACCAAACATGATGCCTTGGGCACACATTTGGCTGAGGAACTGGGAATCTCCGTCAACTCACAGGCACAGCCTGTCCAAGCCGCAGTGGGCTCAGCCCTATCGTTTGCAGGTGGAGCAGCGATTCCGATGATTGTTGCGGCAGTTGCATCTGCCAATGCCCGCATCGTTTCTACTCTCATCATTGTCACTGTTGCCCTTGCGGGCCTTGGCTGGTCCAGCGCAAAATATGGCCGTGCCTCCACTGTTCGCCCCACTGTGCGCGTTGTCATCGGTGGCTTGGTTGCCATGGGCATCACCATGGCTGTGGGTTATCTCTTTGGCGCTGCCGTCGCTTAATTCACTGCATTTCCTACTATTTGCGAAGCCCTAGCCAAAACGGCGAGACTTCGCGTATGAGCACAACCACTTCAGCCGACAGCGCACTCGCACAGGTCGAACAAGCACTCGATGCACTTCTTGCGGCATTCGATCCGAAGAAAGTCGATGACATCACATTTCGTGGTGCACGCTTCGACGCAGGACTTGCGTGGGTTCATTTCCCTAAGGGTCATGGCGGACTCGGACTGCGTCCAGAGTTCAACCGCGTGA
>JBILBZ010000099.1:0-5539 GCA_044353425.1 Ilumatobacteraceae bacterium
GAACTCCGGACCGAGATATTTAGAGATTGTCTTTGCCTTCGCTGGAGACTCGACGATTACAAGTGATTTAGCCATACCTTTTTCATCGTTAGGTGATTTGGTAGGGCCCTGTCAAGGCAAGGCGCTAAAACCCTTATGGGCTAAGGGATTGGATGGGACGCTGTGTGGTGGCTTCCCTCGACGTCGATCTTCGGGAGTACCCGATCGAGCCATTTTGGAATCCACCAGTTGCGATCTCCGAGCAGTTCCATGGTGGCGGGCACCAACAACATGCGGACAACCGTCGCATCAAGGAACACGGCAACGGCCATTCCCATGCCAAATAGCTTCAGCTGGCGGTCAGGAGCAAGCACGAAAGCGGCAAAAACGCACACCATGATGAGCGCAGCTGCAGTAATGACTCGGGCTGTTGCTGCCACACCATCGGCAACGGCCGTGAAGTTGTCCCCTGTGCGGTTGTACTCCTCTTTCATACGAGAAAGAAGGAACACTTCGTAGTCCATGGACAAACCGAACACGATGGCGAAAAGGAACATCGGCGCCCAGGCTTCGACCGGTCCGGGTTTACCCACACCGAAGACATCAGCCATCCAGCCCCACTGGAACACCGCAACGATGACGCCATACGCAGCACCCACTGACAACAAGTTCATGAGAACTGCTTTGAGCGGAACAAGAATGCTGCGGAAAACTGCCATGAGAAGGAAGAAGGACACAATGAGCACACTTCCGATGAGCCATGGCAATCGCTTGCTGAGGTAATCAGAGAAGTCAATTCCGTTCGCGGTGAAGCCACCCACCTTTGCGTACACATCTGTTGATGGAATGACATCACTGCGCAGATAGTGAACGAGGTCTGATGTTGCCTCATCTTGTGGGGAAGTCTTTGGATAAGCAATCACGAGACCGACTTCTTTGCTCGATTTTGGTGCAGGAAATGCAGTTGCGACACCGTCGGTCTTTGCAATCACTTGTGCGAACTGTTGCATCGCTTGTGGGTCAGCGGCAGTCTCGCCACCAACAGCAATATAAAGAGGTCCGTTAAATCCGGGGCCGAACCCTTCACTAATGAGGTCGTATGCCTTGCGAACGGTCTTGTCCTCGGGTGCATTGCCTAAGTCGCTGAATCCAAGACGAAGAGAGAACATGGGAACGGCGAGTAATCCGAGACCTACGACAGAGACAGTTAAGGCACGCCATGGATGATGTTGAACAACCCGACTCCAACGCCACCAGATGGTGTGTTGGTGATTGTTCTGCGCACGGTGCGGCAACGGCTTCTTCAAACCAGCAATGAAAAACCGCAAGATGATGAGTGCAGCTGCGATTGCGCCACCAATCTGAACGAAAACAATTGAGTGAGTGAACACAGAGATCATTGCGCTGATGACTAGTGCGCCTAAGGCAGAAACTGCAGCCCACGAAGTGCTTTCGATGCGTGTGCCGACCATTGCAAGTAGTGCTGGAAGCAAAGATACGGATCCGATCATCATCACTGCAACGCCAATTGCCATGGCAACTGCAAACCCAGTCACGAATGAAAGACCGATGGAGAGAAGTCCAAGAAGTGCCACGATGACGGTGATGCCTGCAAACATCACAGCACGGCCCGAAGTATCGATTGCTTCGACAACAGCATCTTCAATGGACAATCCGTCATGCATAGCCTCACGGAATCGCGTCACGATGAAGAGTGCGTAGTCAATGCCAACACCGAGACCAATCATCGCGACCATTGAAGTTGCTTCGTTAGGCATCGACATGAAGTTGCTGACAATCGCCACGATGCTCGATGCAATCGCGAGACCAAGAAGTGCAACACCAATGGGGAGGCCCATCGCAATGATGGAGCCGAATGCGATCACGAGAATGATGACCGCTGCAAGAAGTCCGAGCACTTCACTCTCGGGCATTTCAAAAGTTTCGAAGATTCGCCCGCCGAACTCAATGGTGATGCCCGTCTTGACGACATTCTGAGAAGCAGCAATGACCTTGTCTGCAACTTCTTGCATTTCAACCATGGTGTAGGTGCGAGGAACACTGATCTCAGCAAAGGCGATTGTCTTTTTCGGATTGATCTGTGCGGGGCTCACATATGGACTCTTCACAGTCACTTCAGGAATCTTGTCGATGAGATTCAAAGCTGTGGTGAACTCTTTCTTCACGGCTTCGTCCATCACTGTTTTGTCCGTCTTAATGACAATCTGGCCATTGATTCCTGCATCGCCGGACTGAATAGACGCGAGCATCTCTTCGGCCTGGCGGGCGTCACTCGTTGGCATCGCCATCTCGGTACGGAAATTTGAACCAACTGTTGAACTACCGACGGCGATAAGAACGGTGAGGGGCAGCCAGATACCAAAGACCATGAGGCGCTTATGACGGACGGCGAAGCTTGCGAGACGGCGAAGCATGGGGGGGCTCCTTCAGTTGGGGGCTCTTAAAGGCTAGAGAACGCATGCCCATCAAGTGGCACCAAGCGGTACGGTTTCATTGAATGAATGCACATGTCACAGCAGAGAACACAGTGGGTTCTTCAGTGCTGTCAGGGCGCATCACACGCCTCGATCGTGGTTGGAGCACTGTTCTTCTTGATGACGGCTCCATAGTGCGTGTGCGCAACCTTGGTGTTGAGGTCGCAGTCGGGGATTTTGTGGATGTGTCCTCAGATTATGAGCGTGTGGAAAGGGTGCACCCACGGAGAAGTGCGTTGACTCGGCGAAGCTCTTTCGAAGGTGCACGCGGCACACGCCAAATCGTTGCGAGCAATATTGATGTGGTCTTTGTTGTCCATGCTGTAAACGGTGCGGTGAGCCAGCGCCGTCTTGAGCGTGAGTTGGTTCTTGCATTTGACAGCGGCGCAACCCCTGTTGTTGTGCTCACAAAAATTGACACCGTTTCGGAAGATGACGCCGAGTCAGTCCGTCGTGCATTGGCAGAAGTTGCGCTTGGTGTTGACATTGTTCTCGTCAGTTCTCTAAGTGGTGTCGGTGTTGATCTCATTCGTGCACATTCTCCAGCGGGGACAACGGTTGCTTTCATCGGAGCAAGTGGTGTGGGTAAATCCACATTGGTGAACGCCCTTGTGGGTTATGAAGTACAACGCACCGCAGAGGTGCGCGAAGATGATCAACGCGGTCGTCACACCACAGTTGCCGCGGAACTGATTGCACTGCCGGGTGGAGCATGGCTCCTCGACACCCCCGGACTGCGGGCGGTCACTTTATGGACAAGCGGCATTGGTATTGAACGCGCATTCCGTGATGTCTTTACTGTTGCAGACAATTGTCGATTCAGGGACTGCAAACATCTCGACGAGCCGAACTGTGCAGTTCTCGAGGCCATCAAAGCGGGGACATTATCCGCGGCACGACTGGCATCGATGCGTCAACTAGTTGCAGAAGAGTTATCTGTGGAAGAAGAACAGATAGAACGTGAACGTTCCGAGGATCGCAGAGGCTTTAGGCGCAAGAAAACCCAATAAATATTGGGTTATTTGAACTGAAGTCCAACGATGACGCCGCCACCGGCATTGTCTAAGACGTAGACATTTGCGTCATTGGCTTCAGCAAACTGCGACACAATTGCGAGGCCTAAACCAGAACCAGGCATCGAACGAGTTGAAGTTGCGCGGTAGAAACGATCGAACACATGAGGCTTGTCTTCGTCAGAAATACCAGGTCCATGATCTCGGACTTCAACACGCTTTGATCCAACATGAATCTCAACAGCTGAGGACGCTCCACTGAACTTGATGGCATTGTCCACCAGATTAGAGATCGCTCGTTCTAATTGATTTGGACGTGCTGAAACAATTGTGTCCTCTGTGGAGTGAACAGATACTTCTGCCGAGGAACGTCGTGAAGCCCGTGTGGCAATCTCACTGACGACGTCAAGTAGATCAACTTGGACAGGGTCTTCTGCAGCACGTTGGTCGGTAGCCAACGCGCTGAGCTCAACACTGAGATCAGCCAACTCGTCCACTTCAGCTTTCATATCCGCAAGGATGGAAGCACGGTCTTCGTTGCTGAGACTTGCACGTTCGAGAATCTCTGCGTTTGCCCGCAGGCTGGTGAGCGGAGTGCGAAGCTCGTGGCTTGCATCTTGCACCAATCGCCGTTGACGTTCGCTACTAGCTCGTAACGCAACAAGCATTGTGTTGAAGCTTCGCGCAAGCTGGGCTACTTCGTCATTGCCACTGACCTCAATACTGCGATTGAGATCTTGAGTTGCGGCGATGGATTCAGCTGTGGCGGCGAGTTCTTCGATGGGTCGCGTGACTCGAGTAGCAAATAACCAAGCAAAACCACCGGATATGAGTACTGCAAGTGCTGCAAAGAGCGGGAAGTAGGTACGCATTCCATTCTGCGCGTCAACAAGAATTTGTGTGTCTTTTGCTACCTGAACGATGGTTCCATCGGGGGATGCGACAGAGAGCATTCGGAATTCATGATTCTCGAGCTTGATGGAGGAGTAGTACGCACGCGTGGGGTCTTCTCGCAGGGAACGTATCGCAGCCTCATATGGAAGATCGGGGAGATCTCTACGCTTGTGAAGGATCCCATCGGTGTCAATGATCTGTGTAATTGAGTCAATCTCTGTTTGCGAGATTGCTCTGTCAAGGGGGCCTCTACCGAAGAAGTCATTGAAGTCTCGACGTGGTCGGTTGATTGCTTCGATCGTTGAGATTGCTCTTTGGTTGAGTGAAGCCTTGACCTGATTCTCAAGTTGATCTGTGGCGATGCGATAGGCACCAAGACTCATTGCTGTGGCGATGACAAAGACCAGCGTTGCAGTGATGGCGACATATCGCGTGCGGAGATTCATGATTCCTTCACCGTGTAGCCCACGCCACGAATTGTGTACAGAAGGCGACTTCCGCCATCTTCTTCCGTCTTGCGTCGTAGATAGCCGATGTACACATCTAATGATTTCGAATTTGTCTCAAAGTCGTAGCCCCAGATTGTTTCGTAGATGTATTCACGAGAGATCACAGTGTTGGGCTGTTGCATCAGAAGTTCCAATAAATCAAACTCTGTTTTAGTGAGAGATAATTCGCGATCACCACGATGCACTTCGCGTGTCGTGGGATTGAGAACAAGATTGCCGACTGTCAGTGTTGACTGTGCGTTGGAAGACGCCGATCGACGTAAGAGTGCTCGGCAGCGCGCAAGTAATTCATCGACAACAAATGGCTTGACGAGATAATCGTCTGCGCCAGCGTCAAGGCCTGCTACACGATCGCCCACTTCTACTCTTGCGGTCAGCAGAAGTATTGGGGTCTGAATACCGCGGTGACGAGCTTCGCGACACACAGTGAGTCCGTCAGCAAAAGGCATCATCACATCAAGTACAGCAAGGTCAAAGCGTGTCTTCCCGAGTTCTTCCAAGGCTGCTTGACCATCATTGACTGCGGTGACGTCATACTTTTCAAGTGCAAGAACTCGTTGTACTGCCTTGCGCACGGAGGGGTCATCCTCTGCAATCAGTACTTTTCGGCTGTCCATGACTTCACCGTAGCCATGAATAGCAAGGCTTT
>JBILBZ010000100.1:0-5496 GCA_044353425.1 Ilumatobacteraceae bacterium
GAGGGATGCGTCATCGGAGCTGGTTGTGTTGTGATTGATTCTGTGTTGTTGCCTGGCGCAGTGCTGGGCGACCGAGTTCGCTTGGAGCGATCCATGGTGATGGGAAGTGTTTCTGACGAATCCTCTCTGACAGATTGTGTGATTGGTGCTGGGGTTATTGTTCCTCCAGGGGAGCACTTGCAGAGCGCACGAGTGCCTGATCCGGAACAAAAGTCCTGATGTCCGCAACACGCAAAATCATGATTTGCGGTGGCGCAGGGTTTATCGGTTCGTACTTGGTGGATCGATTCATGGCAGAAGGCCACGAAGTGGATGTTGTTGATGATCTGTCAACGGGATCGCTTTCAAATCTTGCTGAGGCCCGTAATGCATCGGGTCGCTTTAAGTTTCAAAACATCTCAGTGCTGTCTGCGGAGTTTTCTGAACTTGTTTCATTACGGCGCCCCTCCGTCATCGTCAACCTTGCGGTGTTCTCGCCATCACAGAGTCATCTCAATGGTGCAATTGCAGCGATGCAATCCACCCTTGCAGTGCTCGAGGCTGCGCGTTTGGGTGGAGTTTCCAAAGTCATTACAGGAATTCCTGCTGCGCTACTCTACGGTGAAGTGACCGCACGCGACCTTCCCATTAAAGAAGGTCATCTCAATGACCCACGCACGAGCGAAGAAGTTCTCGCTAGGGCCGCCTCCGACGTCCACAGTGTGTATCGCGATCGTCACGGGGTGGAGTTCACTGTTTTGGCGATGGCAAATGTCTATGGCGCCCGTCAACGCCCAGCGGATGGAGTCGTTGCCTCTTTCGCTGATGCCTTGGCCAATGGCCGTGCTCCGATTGTTCACGGAAACGGTAAGCAAGTACGCGACTTTGTCCATGTTGATGACACGGTGGATGCGATTGCGCGTTCTCTTGACAGAGCAGGTGGCTTGGTCATCAATGTGGGCACTGGTGTGTCCACCAGCATCAATGACCTGTGGTCAACGATGGGCGGAGCCTCATCTCCGGTTCCAAGAACATCTGCTGCTCGCCCCAATGATGTTGTTCGTTTGTCCTTGTCGCCGGTACGCGCACGAATTCAACTCGGTTGGTCGCCCTTCACGCCTTTGGCAGAAGGTCTCTCCACTCTTCGTTAGCGGAACAAGTCCTCGCTGGGAGGACGAACAATTTCGCTCATCGATGCATCGCGGAACCACTGAGGATCTGCACCACGAACAACAGCAACGGGAACTCCTGTTGATTTACCCATCACCAGTTCGGCGGCCGAGGCCAATTCGTCTGCAACACAGACTTCCGTTACCTGCATGACGCGCCCGAGGGCGTCTTCGGTGCCGCGAAGATCAACAACTGCGGCGATACCCGCTACACCGATTGCAACATCGGTGAGGCCCTTGCGCCATGGCCGACCAAATGTGTCAGAGATGATGACTCCAACACTGACGCCCAGTTTTGCCTTCACAATGTCTCGAATGCGACGAGCCGATCTGTCGCTATCGAGTGGAAGAAGCGCAGCGTATCCACGTTCAACGTTGGAGAGATCTATGCCACTGTTTGCGCAGATGAATCCGTGCTTTGTTTCAGTAATGATGAGGTCACCACGTCGGCGCACAATGCGAACAGCTTCTTCTTCAACAAGTTTCTTGTGTGAAACTGGGTCGTCAGCATCAATTTCAACCAAGCGATTCTCTGCTTTTGAAATAATCTTTTGTGTGACAACGAGAACGTCATTGTCGCGCAGTGGGCCATTGGGTTCTCCAGCACATGCTTCAACAATGACATCGCCAATCTGCATTCCTGGCGTTATCTCGCCAATCCCTTCAATGCTCCATGCCATTAATCGGGCCATGAGATGCCTCCTTGTTGTGGTGTTGACTGCACCGTTGTTTTTGCGAGTGATGCTGCAACGCCAGGTTTAGACATGATGGTGTCAGTAACAACACAGCGCACACCTTCGCGTTCCACCGCGTCACTCAAGTGAGCGTCCTGTTCATCAATCACAAGAGTTGAAGCGATCGGTGCGTATATGCGCGCAACACCCACGACAGTGGGCTCATGCCCGAGCTCTGTCAGCATGCGGTCGGCTGGTCCTTTGAGGGCAGCGCCAGCAACGATTGGTGAGATTGCAACGACATCGTCTCGTCGTGCTCGAAGAGAATCATCAACGCCACTCAAGGCACGGATGGGGCCAATAGACACAATGGGGTTTGAAGGCGCAATCACGATTGTGTTGGCCTGGACTATGAGATCGTGATTTATGAATGTCGCAGACTCTGCTCCGACGAATTCCACACCGGCGACAGGGACAGCATGTCGCAGTTTCACGAAGTATTCCTGAAATGAAACAGGACCATCGGCAAGATGAACCATGGTGCGCACCTGCTGGTTTGACATTGGAAGAATTGAAAAAGTAACTCCAAAGGCGCGGCGAACTTCATCGGTGACTTCGGCGAGGGTGGCTCCTTCGCGAAGACGAGCGGTGCGATAGAAATGAGTCGCTAGGTCGGTGTCGCCAAGATTGAACCATCGAGGAGCTGCACGAGATCCATCGGGTCGCACTGATTCAAACCGTTCGAGTGATTCCATCGCACGCCATGTTTCGTTCCGCAATCCCCATCCACGTTCTGGGTCGATGGCCTGTGCAACGGTGTACGTCACAGTGTCGATATCGGGCGAGATGCACAGACCATGGAGTTCCGTGTCGTCTCCCGTGTTGACAATGGTCAGAATCTCAGAAGAATCAACAACTTGGGTCAAGCCGGCAAGAAACCGTGCTGCACCAACGCCGCCTGCCAGAACCAAGATCATCCTGTAAGCGTAGGGCGTAGCGGATTCAGAGGTTCACCCCGTTGAGGAGGGGGCGCAAGGTACAGTTACCAGGTCCATTCATCCAGTAAGAGGTCTTTCCGTTGCCACGCGCTTTCATCACCGGAATCACAGGTCAAGACGGCCAGCACTTAGCCGAATTCCTTCATAGCAAGGGCTACAAAGTCTTTGGCATGATCAAGGGCCAAAACAACCCCCGTGCACTGCAGATTCGCGATGAGTTCCCTTATGTTGAACTTGTCCCAGGCGATTTAGCTGATCTCTCAAGTCTGGTGGCGGCACTTGAGTATGTGCAGCCTGACGAGGTGTATCACCTTGGCGCCGTTTCATTTGTTGCGATTTCCTTTGGTCAAGCCGAGCTGACAACCAACATCACGGGTCTTGGCGTGTTGCGCATGCTCGAAGCAATTCGCATGGTGGGGGGCACACAGAACAACCCCATTCGCTTCTACCAAGCCTCATCATCTGAGATGTTTGGCATGGTGCGCGAAGTGCCACAGACTGAACTCACGCCATTTCATCCACGGTCGCCTTATGGCTGCGCAAAGGTGTTCGGCCACAACATCACGGTGAACTACCGCGAGAGCTATGGCATCTATGCATGTTCGGGCATTCTGTTCAACCACGAAGGTCCACGCCGGGGTCTTGAATTCGTGACACGCAAGATTTCAAACACTGCTGCTCGAATCAAATTGGGTGTTGAAAAAGAATTGGTGATGGGCAACCTTGATGCAAAGCGTGACTGGGGTTATGCAGGTGACTATGTGCGTGCAATGTGGATGATGTTGCAGCAGGACCAGCCAGATGATTATGTAGTAGCCACTGGTGAAACGCACTCCATCGAAGAGTTCCTGACGCTGGCATTCCAGGAGGTTGGTCTTGACGACTGGCGTAACTATGTTCGCCAGGATCCCCGATTCTTCCGTCCTGCAGAAGTGGATCTGCTCATTGGTGATCCAACAAAGGCACGTGAGAAGTTGGGCTGGGTCCCTGAAGTTGACTTCCCATCGCTCGTCAGCATGATGGTGCAAAACGATCTTGCGATCGAGACCGCCCGAATCAAGAACTAATTCATCTCTTTCATGCGTTCGTTGAGCGCGAAGGAAAACACGGCGAGAGCAACTGCAGAGCCTGCAACCAAGCCCAACTCGACTCGTAAGAACAAGTCATCACTAGCAATTGCCATCACAAGCAAGAATGTCACCATTGATGACAGCCACCCAATGGCCACCCATCGATGGCTGTGAAGCGCAATCACAGCTTGGGCGACTGCTAGAGCGAGCATGTAGAGACCGCTGGAAAGTGCGAGAAGCGTCAGTGTGCGCCGATCAAGTCCACCGTTGTACATGATGGTGAGCGCCCAGGGACCCAGTACAGCTGCTCCAGCTGTGCCCACAATTGCGACACCGGCAACAAGTTTGAGCAACAAGCTGAGTCCATGGCGGAATTCTTCGTGATCTTCCTTGGCTGCAAGTCGAGCGAGTCGAGGCAGGAGAGAGGCTTGCACTGCTTGAAACAGGAATAGTGGAATACGTGACATCAGTACACCGTTTCCGAAAGCAGTCACCATTGCAGCTTGTTCGGAGTTAGCAAGAATGTCGACACCAATTGGGCCCGCATTCACGAGTGCTGCGGCCATGATTGATCCGAGGAGAAGCCAGCCGAGATTGGGTGTGAGTTCTGCGTACGTGGCTTCTGGTCCATCTTCAGTGCGAGTCTGTCCACGAGTGAAGACGACAAGTACGGCAACAAGTGGTGACAATGCAATGACGAATGCATAGGCGCCAACAGCCGTGACGTTGAACTGCCACAGAAGAACACATGCAACAATTCGCACTGCGCCATCCACGCCCATGATGGTTCCGTATGCAATGAATCGACCTAATCCCGATGCAATACCCCGGGAGAGATGCATCGGAACATACGCAATAATCGTGAATATGAGTGCGATGGTGACAAGCCAGTAGCCCTCAAACATTTGGCTCGTCAGCAATGGGGAAAGTGCAGCGACAAGGACAACCAGCAGGGCCGCAAGTCCGAAGGCCAGCGGAACCATTTTACGAATGACTGGATGTCCACCTTGAAGGAGGGCGCGGCGATGAGCAAGTGCGCGTCCGATTTCTTGCTCAACTGGAATCAAGAAACCCGGAACTAGTGCAAAGGTGATGAACCACAAGGCAACAAGAGGCTTAAAGTCTTCTTTACCTAAGGCGAGTTGGCCGACTTTGAAAAAGGCATACGACGTGATGCCAGAAATGAAAATTCCAATACCGACTGGAAAGATTCCCTCGGGCAGCGGCGCCTTCTTGGATCCTGTCAAATCAGGGGAGTTAGTCGCCTCAGTCACGTAGGCAGGATAGTTGGGGGACTGGTCGATGACCGTGTTCCCCGTCGTTTGCGTTATTGCGCAGTATTTGTGCGTGCCTTGATGGATTCAATCAATTCACGGCGACGGACTTGAGCTTTCTGGAAGCCAAGGACGGCAAAGCCCACTGCGGTGTAGCCGACTTCAGTGACTTGCTTGACAGCTGGCAATGACATCACGGCATTTGGATTCAGACGGCTGAGGTCAAGCGAGGTGAGGTCGACTGAATGAACTTGGGGAAGAGTGATCTTGGGGAGTTTGTCGAGTGGCAACTTGTTGAGCACGGGGCCGGTGACTTTTGCAAGGTTGATATT
>JBILBZ010000109.1:0-4987 GCA_044353425.1 Ilumatobacteraceae bacterium
ATTGACCTTGGCGTCCAGTGACGATCAGGGCTCCTATCCCCAGAAGCAAAACCAGCAACAAGACTCTTGCTTTTTTCGTCTGTACAAGTGGGAGAAATCTTTTGGATAGCTGACCAATCGATTTAGAGAGACGTTCACGTAGTTCTGAGACTTGTTTGTTCAAAGTATTCTCTTCTCTTCTTTTTAGGAAAACTTTTGACTTTATTTAGCCAAATTCTCCAAAGAGAGTAACCCATGAAGGGGCTTTCTTGAACTAAGGTGGTCAAGGCCGAGATTTGCCCCTTCTTTGTTTTAGGTTGGCCAGCCAATGAATCAGGGATGTGACCGAGATGCGATCTGAATTGCCAAAGCAATTGAAGCTACGAATTGCGAATGAAGTAATCACGGCGATCGCGCTTATCGCAGTCGGCGCATTACTTTTCTTGTCCTGGGATTCTGCAGGTCGGAACTCATTTGAACTTCTTGGTGTGATTCACAGATTGGATCTGCTTCCTGAGTACATTCCAACGAGACCCATTCTGATGTTGTGGGTGTTGATCCCAGTGTTTCTGGGTTTGGGAATCAAGGGAGTCATTCAGAACTTCTTTCAGATTTTCAACGAAGAGTGGCAAGAAAATCGCCAGGTCTGGTTGCTTCCTTTTCTGATTTCGTGCGCATTGATTTCTTACGTTGTGACACTGGCACCAACTGCGACTGCTGCACCCAGATGGTGCTTAGGGTTTTCAATCGTCTCCGTTCTTGCTGTGTTTGTCCGATTTCTGCCCTCAAGGGCAAATGAATCTGAGGCTTAGAACAGATTCGATTCCTGTCGGGGGCGCCATTCTTTCCCTGGAGGTGTGATGCAGGTACTGTGCCGAGATGGCAATTGTGGTCACTGTTCTTTATGACCTGGCGCAATTAGAGAATGAGCCTCGTCGAAGAAGTGTTGGGGAGTACCTCACCTTTGGACGATCATTGTGCAAGGGGAGATTCGACCTTCATTTTTTCTGTGACCCAACTTTGTTGAAACAGTGCGAAGCGTTGCTTTCGGAGCGCCCCGATGCTTTCAGCACGACTATTGAGGCCTTGCCATTTGAAGAACTCCCTGCGTGGAAACAGGGGAGTGAGGCACGCATTGGTTTGGCCAATGGAACGATTTCTCGGACGTCATCAACGGCCAACCGAATCAAGGACAGCAGTTTCGCGCAAACCATATGGTGGTCAAAGTTGGGACTGTTGGAACGGGCGTCAAAACATCCGCAGTATGTAGAGAATCAATCCTTATGGTGGATCGACTTTGGTATTTCCCACGTGTCTCGAAGAGCGGTGACTGAAGTATTCGAGGTCAAACAGCCACTGTTTGCAACATTGGGAGAAATTGAAAGCATTACCGATGACGATCGGAGATTCTTTGAACACGGAGTTCCGAAAGTTCTGGGAGGAATGTTCGCAGTTCCATCTAGTGAAATTGGTGAACTGAGAAAAAAATTCACTTCCCAATTGCGGCAAGTGCTTGCAATGGGGCTATTGGTCAATGATGAGTCTTTGCTGTCATGGCTTGTGTCTTCTTCATCGTGCAAAACAATTGAGACAACATTTGATCAGATTGTTGAAGATTTTCTTGGAGAGAAAACACTGGAACCGATCATGAAGTCAATTGATGCCTATGGGGCTGATGAGGAGCCCCTAGCAGGAGTCGACGAGTTTGTGGTTCGACGAATTCGGTTGCCAGACCCTGAACGGATAGATCGCCGGTCTATGAATCCGTCGATTGCTGCTCATCCCGATGGAGGTTTCTTCTGCATTGTGCGACAGGTGAATTACGAATATCTCCGTGGCGACTATCGGCAATTAGATGGCGGTGATGTCATTCGAACAGAGAATGTGCTTCTACGACTAAACGAGGACTTAAGCGTTGCATGGTCTTTGCCAATTGATGATGCAATGTTGTGTGGTCACGCTGGGTTATTCCCAGTACTTGGTTTGGAAGACGCTCGACTTTTTCTGCGTGAAGGCGACTGGTGGATGAGTGGAACCTGTCGGGAGCATCGCGTTGACGGTCGATGTCAAATTGTGATGTGCAAGATGGATATAGATCCAATGAATAGCGTCCGAATTGCGTCCTCATTCCAGCTGCCATTTCTTTCAACTCATAGACACGAAAAGAATTGGATGCCTATTGTCGGGGCGCAACATGAGTGGATCTGGGGAGTGCGGCCGACGGTTCGATGCCGTTTCGATTCCTTGACGAATTCGTTGGTGCCTACACGTTCGGCAAAAGGTGACTTATCAATCCGTGGTGGATCACAAGTCGTGCCCTTCCGAGAAGGTTGGTTGGCGGTCGTTCATGATGTTGACGTCAAGAATGAAGCGAGGGTTTATAGGCACCGATTTGTTCGGTGGGACTGGCAATGGAACCTTGAATTTGTGAGTGATCCTTTTCGGCTGGGAGATGATGAATTTGGTCTTGAATTCTGCGCTGGCCTCGTTGTGCTTGATGAGGAGAAACGCCTTGTTCTGTCGGTAGGGATCGGCGACTCTCGTGCCGAGTTGATTGAGATGGCTATCCCAAACTGGCTCTGAGACCGTTGCTACTTCAAGTGCGCAGTCACTGTCTGTTCTGGGTTATGTTTGTCCTATGTCGAACGAAGAACTTTCACAGCAGGTCACTCGTCGTGCTCTGTTGCTCACCTCGGTCTTTTCTGTGATTGGTGGGGCGATTGGTGGAGGATTTGTTACTTCGTTAGTCGGTGGCAAACAGGGCGACCCCGGTGCTGCAGGCGGTGACGGCAAAGACGGAACAGTTGGCGCTGACGGACGCAACGGACTTGCGGGCTCTGATGGAGTCGACGGTGCTCGAGGTGCTGCCGGTGCAACAGGCTCTGCGGGTGCAAATGGCTCAGCAGGCGCAACGGGATCTTCGGGTGCAAATGGTTCAGCAGGAGCTACGGGCCCAACAGGATCTGCCGGTCCTGCAGGCGGGCCAACTGGCGCGCAAGGTATCCAGGGTGCGACTGGATCCATCGGGGCAACTGGTGCAGCCGGTACGCCAGGCTCTACCGGCCCGACCGGTGCTTTCGGCGCAACGGGGCCTACCGGTCCTGTTGGTGCAGATGGCCCTACTGGAGCATTTGGCGCCGATGGTCCAACTGGTCCAACTGGTTCGTTCGGTTTTCCTGGTCCGACAGGGCCTACTGGTCCTGCTGGTCCGTAATCCTCACGCAGCTCAGGTTCTGAAATGAGTGACGTCCCGCTTCTTGGACTCGCCATGATCGTTCGAAATGAATCAGCTGTGATTCAACGGTGCCTTGATTCAGTCAAGGATCACATTGGGTACTGGACAATTGTTGATACTGGTTCGACTGATGGAACTCCATATCTCATCCGTGAATCACTCGCAAGTATCCCTGGAGTTTTATACGACCGCCCATGGGTTGATTTTGGACATAACCGCAGTGAACTCATGGAATTATCTCGAGGTAGCGCCCAACAACTTCTCTTGATTGATGCTGACATGGTGATGCATTTCGATGGCGATGGAAAGTCGGCGGTAGATGTTGATGCCGACATCAATGAGGTTCTTGTTCGAGGTGATGTCGAATATCAGATGCCATACATAGTTCGTGGTGATCGTGAATGGCGATTTAATGGCGCAACGCACGAGTTCCTCGATGGTGATTTTGAAAAGCGATCTCACCGTCAGTCGGTCATCTCTTTCGAACATTTTGGAGATGGTGGAAGTAAGTCGGACAAGTTTGTTCGCGACGAAAAGCTATTGCGACGACAGATTGCATTGGACCCCGACAATCCACGGTGGTATTTCTACCTCGCGCAGACCCGACAAAATATCGGCGATACAGAAGGTGCAATCGCTGCGTATCGCCATCGAATAGAGATGGGCGGTTGGGATGAAGAGATCTACTGGTCACTGTTGTGCATCGGTGAACTTCTCGAAGCACGAGGGGACTGGGCTGAAGCAGCAATTGCGTTGTTGGCGGCATGGGAATTTCGACCGACTCGAGCTGAATCATTAATGGTGCTTGCCACTGGGTTTCGTCAGCGTCATATGTACGCATCCGCAAAGATGTATGCAGAGTTGGGCCAAGAGATCGAGTTGCCTGATGACCGTCTCTTCGTACGTCGGTGGATTTATGACTGGGGCCTGACCTTTGAAGGGTCAGTAGCTAATTGGTGGCTTGGGGAAACCAAGACGGCGAGAGAGACTTGGAAGGCTCTCTTGGCTCGTCCCGACTTGGACGATGCGCATCGGGCTTCAATTGAAGGCAATTTGAACTTGCCTCTGTAGAAATTGGCCTCTTTATTGTGCGCTGAAGCCACTAATGATTGAGCAAATTGAGGCTTTCTCACCCCAAACCCTTACAATTGCAGGGTGGATTTTAAGAAGGGTGACATCGTCATCTACCCCCAGCACGGAGCTTGCAAGGTCATAGACCCGAAGAAGAAGCAGGATCCATTTGGCACGGGGAAGAAAGAGGAGTACCTCATTCTTGAAACCATCATCAATGAGATGACCTTGCGCGTTCCTGTCGCAAAGCTCGACGAAGTCGGTGTGCGTCCGCCCGTGTCGCCCGACGAACTGGAAGACCTCGTAGCTGTTCTTTCGAAGGCCGACCCTCGCGTGCCAAGTAACTGGTCACGCCGTTTCAAGAACCACCAGGAAAAGCTCAAGAGCGGCGACGTGTACCAGGTTGCCGAAGTTGTTCGTAACCTCGCTGCCCGTAACCGTGACGCTTCTCTGTCCGCTGCGGAGCGCACCATGTACGAACGTGCTCGCACCAACCTCATTTCTGAAATTCAGCCAGCGCTGAAGGTCACCAAGGAAGAGGCTGAAGAGTTCTTGAATGCCGCCCTTGAAAAGGGTGTCTTGAAGCCCGTTAAGGCTGCCAAGAAAAAGGTCGAAGCTGAGCCAAAGCCAGCCGACGACGAAAACGAAGACGACCTCTAGTCACATGGCCCGCGTTGGGTTTTGCGGTCTCGGTGTCATGGG
>JBILBZ010000101.1:0-5402 GCA_044353425.1 Ilumatobacteraceae bacterium
CCCATGCCACTGCTGGTGGTAGGGTTTTGCCCATGGGATCCACCGAACTTTTCATCGTTGCAGGAATCGTCCTCGTCTTGTTCGGAGGCAGCCAACTGCCGAAGCTGGCCAAGAACCTTGGCTCTGCTCAGCGTGAGCTGAAGAAGGCCATGGAAGAGGGCAAAGGCGACAACGACTCGTCAGAGTCGAAGTAGCCGCTCGTCGGTCTGTGCGACCGACTTGTCAAACTTGAATGCCGCGACGACGCTTCAGAATGCGACGACGCTCGCGCTCGGAGCATCCGCCCCAAACACCGTGCTCGATGCGCTGATCTAACGCGTATTCCAAGCACGTATCGCCAACTGGGCATCCCTTGCAGATTGCGCGAGCGCGATCAACGCCGACGCCATCGGAAGGGAAGAACGTGGCTGGTGGGTAATTGCGACAATTGCCCTGGGCCATCCACGCTGTTGGTGAGTCGTCGAACGGCAGAGGCTTCTCTGTTTCGCTTGTGACTGTCAGTGTGAGTTTCATGACTCTCCTCGCTGTGTTCTCCCGTTGAGAACACTCTCGGTCGGTGTCTGTATGACGCCGAGACATGACGGGAAGTTCCCGCAACATCAGTCAAGCACGGTTCGTAGTTTGATGTGCCCAGAGAAGGTAAAGGTTCGTTAAAGATTTGGCTTATCCACAGGTAAGTATTCAAATCTTCAATGAATTCGGGCAAAAAAGCCTCATAAGTGGAGAAGTCTCAATACCGATAGGATTGTGGATAAGCACGTGTCCTTTTTTCATGTGTTCCACGTCACTGCCACCGGAGGCACCATGTCAGACACGCAGATTCCGCAAGCACCAACAGCACACGCACGCATCGTGTATCTCGGTGCAGTGTCACCTCATTGGGAGGTCTACGGCGACTACGGCGACCAGACCACGCTTGATGAGTTCCGTTCACGTGTCCTTGCGCGTTTGGTTCTGTTGCCTCGTGACGATCCACAGTTCCGCCGCAACATGGCGCGCATTGTTCGCGACGCCGAGCGTGAGCTCATTTCCCTTGAATGGGACATGGGTGACCCGAACTACGAATACTGAGTTCGATACTTCTCAAGAAAGAGCCATCCCGAAAGGGGTGGCTCTTTTGTTATTCCGGCTTGTCTGCGTCAGAGATGTCTGTATTCAGCGAATCGTCTGTGGAGAAGCGTTCACGGAACCATTCCTTGACGCCGGCATACAACGGCGAACCCGGGGTGCGGCGAGGAGACTCGTCGAGGTCGAAGTCTGATGGCACACCTTGACTGAGTTGCAGATCGGTTGCCCACTTCATCAGGCGACCTTGCGCGTCATGTTCGAAGGTGAACTCAGCAGGCCCTGCACGTAACCATGAGTTGTCTGCAGCGAGGTCAAAGCGCACTACGTCTTCACTCCACATAATGTCGAGAACCTTGACGAGCCATGACTGGTGTTTTGGATGTCGAATGGGCACTAACACTTCCACTCGTAAATCCAAGTTCCTTGGCATGATGTCGGGCGAGCCAATGAGAAACATGGTGGTGTCGTCCTCATTGCCATGACCAAAAATGTAGATGCGCGAGTGTTCAAGGAAACGACCAAGAATTGACCGAACTCGAATGTTGTTGTTCTTGGATTGCGACATGTCGAGAGAACAGATGCCTCGAATCAAGAGATCGATCTTGACGCCCTTTTCGGCGGCAGCTTCGAGTGCAGTGATAATCCGATGGTCAACAAGAGAATTCATCTTCATCTGAATTCGTCCTTCAGAACCAAATCGCGATTCCTTCTCAATGAGTTCGAGAAAGACATTGCGAATGTCGCGTGGTGCTGTGATGAGGTGCTGGAATTCGGGAGAGTGGCTAAAGCCAGTGAGGTAGTTGAACAGGCTCGCAACATCTGAGGTCATTGCGTCGTCACAGGTAAACAAGCCAATGTCTTCGTACATTTTTGCTGTTACTGAGTTGTAGTTACCAGTCCCGATGTGGGCGTATCGGCGTAGTCCATCGTCTTCTTCACGCACAACGAGAAGACATTTTGCGTGCGTCTTGAGCCCAACCATCCCGTACACAACATGGGCACCCGCACGCTCTAGGGCTTTTGCCCAGTGAACGTTTGTCTGTTCGTCAAAACGTGCGGTGAGTTCAACGAGCGCAACAACCTGTACACCACGTTCTGCAGCAGCAACCAGGTTTCTTGCAATAGGGCTGTCTGCAGAAGTTCTGTACAAGGTGGCTTTGATGGCCCGAACCTTGGGGTCTTTGGCGGCCTGACGAATGAACTCTTCGGTTGAAGTACTAAACGATTCATACGGATGATGCACCATGAGTTCACGATGTCGAATCACGCTGAAGAAGGACTCTCCGGTCTCTTCTGCAACGGCTAAGCGACCTGCCGTGACTGACGTCCACGACGTGTCGTGTAGCTCGGGCGTTTGAATCTTGTGGAGTTGCCAGAGGTCGGCGGTGTCGATCAATAGCTCATTGAAGTACACGTCGATCGGGTCGAGTTCAAGTTCTTCGAGAACGAGAGCGAGTACTCGCGGATCCATCCCTTGTTCGGCTTCAAGGCGAACGGGGTTACCAAATCGTCGAGTACGAAGTTCTAGTTCCACCGCTGTCAGCAAATCTTCTGCTTCGTCTGCGTCAATGCTGAGGTCAGTGTTTCGGGTCACGCGGAATACATGCCCCTTTGACACAGTCATCCCGGGGAAGAGACTTCCGAGGCGATGAATGATGATTGTTTCTAAGGTGACGAACTTGTTTCTTCCGACTTCAATGAATCGGTCAAGTGTCGTCGGCACCTTGACGCGAGCAAAACGTTCTTCTCGCGAGTCTGGATCAGTCACAATGACGCCGATACTGAGTGCCAGGTTGGAAATGTATGGGAACGGGTGCGCTGGGTCAACAGCGAGAGGAGTGAGCATTGGCAGAATGCGCTTCTCAAAGTAGACATCAAGAAAATCGAGTTGTCCAGCGTCGAGCTCTTCATGTGGAAGAAGTGAAATTCCTTCCGTTCGTAAAGACTGCAACAAGGTGCGCAGAACAACATCTCGCTCAGCGGCCAACTGCATTACTTCACTACGAATACGTCCTAATTGATCCGTGGCGGTCAACCCATCGATGCTTCGAACAGCGACACGAGCTTCTTCTTGGTCGTGAAGTGCGCCTACCCGAACTTGGAAAAACTCATCGAGGTTGGAACTGAAGATGGCAACAAACTTCAACCGCTCGAGAAGTGGGATGGAAGCCTCATTGGCAAGAGCCAAGACACGTCGATTGAACTTCAGCCAACTAAGTTCTCTGTTGACAAAATGTGACTTCACCATAGAAACCGTACAAATGAAATCCACGAAACGACTATTCGAGATTGGCACGAGGGCAGATATTTACCCAACCTTCAATTTCGGTTCATATAGTGGGGTGCATTGAGGTGAAGACCAAAAAATCAGGGGAGAACCCAGTCATTGCGGCGATCGATGTGGGCACGAACAGTGTCCACATGGTGGTGGCCCGAATTGGTGCCCATGGCTTTCACGTTCTGTCCTCTGAGAAAGAGGTCGTCCGTCTTGGCTCAGGAACCAAGGGGATGGACCATCTGACTCCTGAGGCAATAGAGCGGGCAGTGAGCGCATTGAGCCGTATGAAGCAGATTGCTGATGCCCATGGGGCAGATATTCGAGTTGTTGCGACAAGCGCAGTTCGCGAAGCGAGCAATGCAAGTGATTTTCTGAATCGGGCACGTGACGAAGTTGGGATCACGGTCGAAGTGATTAGTGGCAACGAAGAGGCACGACTGATCCATCTTGGGGTTCAGCAGTCTCTTGCATTTGGCGCAGAACCGGTTCTAACGGTTGATATCGGTGGAGGGTCGACAGAGTTCTGTATTTCTGTCAAAGGACGACTTCGTTTTGCGCAAAGTCTAAAAGTTGGAGCAGTTCGTCTCACTGATGCGTTTGTTCCTGACGGCGATGCAGGAGAAGGTGCGGTGCGTCGATTGCGCGCGCACGTTGCATCTGTCATTGCTCCCTTGGCGCATGAAATTCGTGAGATGGGTTATTCCCGTGTGGTTGTTTCTTCGGGAACATCCGAAACAATCGCTCGTTTGATTGCTCACGATCGAGATAATCGACTACCGCTTTCGATGAATGGTTTCTCATTCTCGAAAAGTGAATTCTCTTCGGTCATGAGAAAGGTTCTGAACTGTGAGGATTCAAAGTCGCGCCAAGAACTGCCCGGAATGGATAGCAAGCGAAGCGACATCATTGTTGCGGGCGGAGTCATACTTGAAGAAGTAGCAAAAGCATTACGTATTGAATCGTTTGAATTCAGCGAGTACGCGCTTCGTGAAGGCGTTCTTGTCGATACAGCGCAGCACAAGGGCTTGCTTGATGCAGATGCGGTCGATGCTGGACTTGGCAGTGTGTTGCGACTTGCGGAACGATGCTCTGTAGACATGGTTCACAGTGGGCACGTTGCAATGTTGTCGCGCAAAATACTCACACTTGTTTCGCGAAAATTTGACGTTGATGCTTCCCTTGGTCGTCTCATGGAAGCCGCGGCTCTACTGGCCAATGTTGGGAATGCGGTTGCGTACTCAAAGCACCACCATCATTCGTATTACATCATTCGAAATGCGGACCTGATGGGCTTCACCGACGAAGAAATTGAAGTGATTGCATTGACTGCTCGTTATCACCGCAAGAGCGCTCCGAAGCCAAGTCATGCAGATTTTGCTCGGATGTCAGTGGATCGTCAGCACGATATTGAATTGATGGCTGGCATTATTCGCATTGCCACGGGCCTTGATCGATCCCACGATCAGAGTGTGGAAGATGTTTCAATGACGGTGCGTAACGATGTGATCACATTCGTGCCACGCCACACGGGAGGGACTGCAGAGTCGGCAGCCCTCAATGTCTTTGCGGCGCAGGAACGTGTGGGCTTGTTGCAGGAGTTTTTGGGTGGAACGGTCTCCATCACCAGCTAGGTAGTGGCGGAATCCCCTGGGGAATGTCACCGAGGGTTCCCCCTAAATTCACTTTCCGATTACCAACTAGGCGATTTCAGGCCTTTCATAGTGTGAACCTGGAACTAGCCTGTGTTTATTAGTTCTTGACGAGGCCCTTGGCCGTTGTCATACAGAGACGTAAGTGAGGGTGCTCAGATGGATGAACTTCGTAAAGGCTTCCACAACCAGCTGGAAGGTGCCCGGACGGACTTGGCTCGCCTTGCCGCGGCGGTCATCGAGGCAATTCCTCGCGCAACCAATATTTTGTTGAATGGCGACCTAGACGGAGCCAATGCTTTAATCGCCGATGACGATCGCATTGATGCGTTGTCGGTGGAGTTGGAAGAACACTGTTACCAATTGATTGCTCTTCAGGCTCCTGTTGCTGGTGACCTTCGTCAGTT
>JBILBZ010000102.1:0-5400 GCA_044353425.1 Ilumatobacteraceae bacterium
GTTGTCCTTCGCACCGCGAACCATTGCCTTGTACTCAGACTCGAAACGGCGGTAACCGGTGGTTGCGCTCATTCCGCGTTCGAAAGCGAGAGTTGAGTTTGTGACGATCCAGCCGTTGTTCACGCCACCGACAACATTGTCCTTCGGGCAGCGTGCATTGTCGAAGAACACTTCGCAGAACTCTGCGGTGCCGTCTGGCTGAACGATGCCGCGCACTTCAACACCCTTTTGCTTCATTGGAACGAGCAAGTACGAGATGCCCTTGTGCTTTGGCGCATCAGGATCTGTACGTGTGAGAAGGAAGCAGTAGTCAGCGTGGTGGCCTTGTGTGGTCCACACCTTCTGACCATTGATGACCCATTCGTCACCGTCAAGCACTGCAGTTGTCTTCAAGCTCGCAAGGTCGGAACCTGAGTTTGGCTCGGAGAAACCTTGGCACCAGCGCATGCTGCCGTTGAGAATCTGTGGAAGGAATTCCTTCTTCTGCTCTTCGGTACCCCACTGAAGAAGTGTTGGACCTACAAGTGTGTCGCCAAAGAAGTCGGCGCGCATCGGAGCCTTCGCATTTGCGAACTCTTCAGAAAGCACAACGCCTTGCATTGTTGTGAGACCCTTGCCGCCGTATTCCTTTGGCCAGGTTGCGCAGATCCAACCACCGGAGAACAACTTGCTCGGCCATTCATCGTTGAATTTCTTGCGCTCTTCGTTCGACATTTCAAAGCCCTTGTCGAACCAGCCTTTCGGCAAGTTCTCCTCGAGCCAGGCGCGGATCTCCGCGCGGAACTGTTCGTCTTCAGGGGCATAGGTGAGTTCCATGAGTTCCGATTCTGTCGGAAAAGTCCCCGATTCCCCCAATCGGATGGGTATGACGGTTCACACACCGTTCACAAGGGGCGAACAACCCCGAAAACTACCGTCCGTAGGGTCAACGACATGGTGGAGAGAAAACATTCGGTCGAACACACCCCGACCCCGCTTGACCTCCACATCCTTCGACTCCTTGTGGAATCCGAAGGGAAAATCGTGGGAAGAGATTTCCTAGCGCGCCAAACAGGCCTAGAGAGCGCTTCGGCGCGGCGCGTTGATGCCTCACTTGTGTCCATCCGGCGCTGGCTCGGGACTGATTCATTGGTCACTGTTCGGCGACGGGGCTGGATGCTGAGTGTCGCCGGCCACGGCGCAGCCACAACATTCATTCTCCAGCAGGTAGAAAAGTTTCAATGATTTCGTCACTGCTCGCCGCTGGTGGAGCTCTCGACTTCGGGCAGATTTTTACATCTCTGGCTCTCGTCCTTGTTGTAGCGAAACTCGCCGCTGAACTCTGTGAGCGCATTCGCATCCCTGCAGTCCTCGGAGAAATCATTGCTGGCATCATCATCGGACCATCCGTGTTGGGCATCGTGGAGCCCAGCGATGCTCTTCGCGTCCTTGCCGAAGTCGGCGTCATCATCTTGTTGGCCGAAGTCGGACTCGAGATGGATCTCAATGAGTTACGGCGCGTGGGGCGAGCTTCAATGTTCGTTGCCGTTCTTGGCGTAGTTCTTCCGATGTCTTCTGGCATCATCGCTGGTCAAGCATTCGGTGAATCTCTCAATGCATCACTATTCCTCGGGGCAGCACTGGCTGCAACAAGTGTTGGTATTACTGCACGAGTATTCGGAGACCTCAAAGCTCTGGCGTCAACCGAAGCACGTATCGTCCTCGGCGCAGCAGTTGCCGATGATGTGTTCGGTCTCATCATCCTCACTGTTGTCACGCGCATCGTGGAACAAGGATCGATTGATGCAGTGGGACTCATCAGCACCATCGGTCTCGCTGTTGGTTTCCTTCTTGTCGCGGGAGCAATTGGACTACTTCTCGTCCCGCGCATCTTTGCTTTGGTCGGCGCTAAAGCCGCTTCTCCTGCCACCATCGGTGTGTTGGCAGCGGGCATCACTTTTGGTTTTTCCGCAGCAGCAAGCGGCGCTCAACTTGCACCAATCATTGGTGCATTCGTTGCCGGTACTGCGCTGGCACGTACGAGTCACCACGACAGAATTGCACGCGACTTTTCAATTCTTGGCAGCATCTTCATTCCGGTCTTCTTTATGCAGATCGGCATTGATACCGACGTCACGAAGTTCTTCTCTGCACATGTGCTGATAGTTGCCGGTGTTCTCACCATCATCGCCATCGCTGGCAAGGTTCTCGCCGCCGTCGGTGCACGAGGCACCAACACAGACAAGTTGCTCATCGGTATCGGAATGATTCCGCGTGGTGAGGTCGGTCTCATCTTTGCCACCATCGGTGTTTCTATTGGTGTTTTCAACGATGAGCTCTATGCAATCGTGCTGTTGATGGTTCTTCTCACCACTGTGATTACACCGCCATTGCTGCGCTGGAGAATTGAATCCGGCGGCTCTGCACTTGAAGACGATGAGACAACCGAGGTCACTAACGAACCCGTGGGCGGATGGATTCGCCTCATCGATGGAGAAGTGCAACTACACGGGACGCCTTCGGCATCGCTCACACTTCCTCTGACCTTGGAAGCTGCAGTTCATGCTGCACACGCACAACCAAACAACGCGCTTCTCGACTGGGCCCACAACAATCGCAACGAACCGTTGACCTGGGATGCAGAGACAACTCAGTTACTTCTTGACGTACTTGTGCGAGGCAACTCTCGTTCCTGGAGATTCTTAGACATCACCAGTGTGATTGATCGTGCGCTTCCCGAGATTGCAACTGCACTTCGATCACGGCAAGGCGCAACAACAGAACTCGACCCCACTCACTTAGTACAGATGCCCATTGTTGAGGCGTTACGCAAGAAAGTCTCACGAGCAACACTGGACGATTGCAGTCTTCTGCTTGCAGGTCTCATCACCGACTTCTCAGAGAACGGCGACATATCAAGCGTCGTCCAACGCCTCGCCCTCTCCGATGAAGTGAAACAGGAAACTCAATCCCTTGTCTCTGCGTCATCGCTCATGCTTTCCACGTGCACCTCAGACCCCTATGAGGCCAACCCTCGAGTGCTCGCACAACTTGCTGCGTTCCTTGGATCTCCTCTCATGGTCGAGAAGTGCCGCATGCTCACAGAAGCACGCGGCGGAATGCAGGACTTCGAATACTCCATTCTCATCGACATCACCACAAGCGTTCAGGCACTTCTCGCTCACCCTGAATTAATTGAAGGAATTGAGAACTCGCTTGAGTCTGTTCGTCGGCGTGACGCAGTCGCTCTCACAGAAGACCCGATGGTGATTGAGCGAATTCAACACGCAGCAGCTGTCTATGTTCTTGCACATGAGCCGGAAACCATCGTGCGCCACGCCACATTGGTGGAGCCCGCTCCACGTTCGCGCACTGTTCGCGTGAACGTACACGCAACAGCAGTTGATGATGAGTGGGAAGTAGACATCGCCACACGAGACACACGTGGTCTGCTTGCCCGCATCTGCGCCACACTCGCTGACAGGGGTCTTGAAATCATTGACGCCGATCTTGCGACATGGCCAGACGGCGCAGTTCTTGACTCATTCAAGGTTCGGTCATTCCAAAAGCCCAGCGCCACACAGATTGCATTCGAACTTGAACAGCGGCTACGTAAGCGCATTGAGAACCCACGCCGTCTTGCCCGAGGCACGAAGAACAGCATTGAGTTCACCCTCGACAACGATGCGCATCCATGGCACAGCGTTGTTCTTGTCCGTGGAGCCGACCAAGCGGGATTCATTCAAGCTGTTGCCGCCGCATTCGCACGAGCGAACATCAATGTGCACCACGCAAAAATCACCACAAGTAACGGTGAAGTTGCGGATCGATTCGAAGTCTCCACGCGTCATGGTCGCAAGATCAGTGATCAAGCGTTGCGTCGAGTGAACTCGCTTCTCTCGTAGCCGTTTACACAGCGTTTACACAGCAACCAATTCGCCACGCTCCCGAAACAATTCGGCGACAGTTGAGAAATCTCCCTTCCGTACGGTGTTCCTAGTTGCAATAGCAGCGTTTGGACGTCGCTTTCGAGCGACAAGAACACAAGGAGACAGTTCAGTGAAGTTGATCACGGCAATCGTCAAGCCATTCAAGGTGGACGATGTGAAAGACGCGCTGAAGTCGGCAGGCGTACAAGGCATGACCGTTTCGGAAGTCAAAGGGTTCGGCCGTCAAGGCGGACACACCGAGACATACCGCGGTAGCGAATACTCCATCGACTTCGTGCCAAAGGTGAAATTGGAACTCGTCGTTGACGAAGCTCAAGTTGACCAGGTCGTTGAGGCCATCACATCATCCGCATCCACAGGAAAGATCGGTGACGGAAAGATTTGGGTCACCGACATTTCTCGTCTCATTCGAATTCGTACAAAGGAAGAAGGCAGCGATGCAATCTGAAGTAGAAGTACTCGGCACACAACTCAACCTGCTGTGGGTCGTCATCGGCGCAATGCTGGTCATTTTCATGCAAGCCGGATTCGCGCTTGTTGAAACTGGTTTCACTCGCGCAAAGCATGCAGCACACGTTGTAAGCACCAACTTCGCAATCTTCGCATTGGGTTTCGTTGCGTTCTTTCTCGTGGGCTTCCCACTTGCATTCGGCGGATTCAGCTTTGCTGGTATTGGCCTCACAGAACCAGTTGGTGAACCACTCATCGGCAGCGGTAACTGGGTGTTCCTGTATCAAGGCGGTTGGGCAATGTCCACCGGCACCATCACACCAGCACTCCTCGGATTGTTCTTATACATGGTGGCGTTCATGGACACCGTGGCAACGATTCCTACAGGCTCAATGGCAGAGCGTTGGAAGTGGAGCAGCTTCACAATCTGGGGTCTCTTCTGTGGCGCCATCTACTACCCATTGTTTGCAGCGTGGACATGGGGTGGCGGCTGGTTGTCAAAGACATGGGACACCATGAGCCTGGGCGCTGGTTACGTTGACTTCGCTGGATCCGGCGTTGTGCACTCAGTGGGTGGCGTTGCTGCTCTTGCAGGTGCCATTGTTCTCGGACCTCGCATTGGCAAGTTCGGTGCAGACGGCAAGCCAAAGGCGTTGCCTGGTCACCACATTCCGATGGCAATGCTTGGAACATTCATCTTGTTGTTCGGCTGGTTCGGATTCAACGCTGCAAGCACGTTTGCTGCAACAGATGTTCAATTCGCAACAGTTGCAACAAACACTGCAATTGCTGGCGCGTTCGGTGCACTCACTGCGATGTTCTACATCACGAAGCGCACTGGCAAACCAGACCCCGGCATGATGATTAACGGAATGCTCGCTGGTCTCGTTGCAGTCACTGCACCGTGTGCATTCATTGCACCATGGGCAGCAGCTGTCATCGGAATCATCGCCGCAGTTCTCGCCATCGAAGCAGTGTTCATCGTCGAACGGAAGTTCAAGATTGACGATCCAGTGGGCGC
>JBILBZ010000136.1:0-3757 GCA_044353425.1 Ilumatobacteraceae bacterium
GCCCATGCCCATGCAAGGTTGTAGTGGTTCTCACAACGAGCTGTACCGAAGTCGTCCATGTGGTCGAGCAGCCACTCAGGGTCTTCTGGAATGCCGTTCTGGAATGATGGCGCGCTCCACGCACCGTGAATGGTTCCTTCAGCAGACGCACCGTTGTCGCCTGTGATGTACATGAAGAAGGTGTTGTCAGCCTCGCCCATTTCTTCCACTGCATCCAGTACGCGGCCAATCTGTGCATCGGTGTGCGCCATGAAAGCGGCGAACACCTCCATGAGTCGCGATGCAACAGGCTTGTAGCGGTCAGGGTATTCCTCCCAGGACGGCACCTCGTCAGGGCGTGGCGTGAGTGTGGTTCCTTCCGGAATCACACCGAGCGCTAACTGACGCTCATAAATCTCACGACGAAGTGCATCCCAGCCTTGGTCGAACTGACCCTTGAACTTTTCAATCCACTCGGGTGCCACGTGATGCGGACAATGCATTGCGCCCGTTGCGATGTACGTGAAGAACGGTTTCTCAGGTTGTGATGCCTTCTGCACGCGCATCCATGAGATTGCTTTGTCCGTGATGTCTTCGGTCATGTGATAGTCATCGCGACCTTCATACGGCATCACCGGCGTTGTCTGGTCGAACATCGGTGGTTCCCACTGCGATGCCTCTGCATTCAAGATGCCATAGAAGCGCTCGAAGCCAAGACCGGTGGGCCAACGGTCAAATGGACCAGCCAAAGTTTGCTCCCACATCGGAGCCAAGTGCCACTTACCGAATGCACCCGTCGAATATCCCGACTGCTTGAGAATCTCAGCGACGCTTGCTGCTTCCTTCGGAATCACACTGTCGTAACCGGGGAACACATTGGCACCTTCAGGAATGCCCCCCATGTGCACGGTGTGATGATTACGACCAGTCAGCATTGCTGCACGCGTGGGTGAACACAAAGCGGTGGTGTGGAACTGGTTGAAGCGCAACCCGTTTGCCGCAACACGATCTAGCGCAGGTGTGGGTACGGGACCGCCGAATGTGCTGCATGTACCGAAGCCAACGTCATCTAACAAGATCAGCACGATGTTTGGCGCACCTTTTGGTGCCCTCGGCATCTGCATCGCTGCCGGAGTGGATTCACCAACGATGATTCCTTGAACACCCTCAAACTCTGGCGTTGGCTGCGGCAACGATGCGCTCATGGTCAGCCTGCGAAGCCCTTGTTCTCAAGCGACATGCGGAACTGATCGACGGCTGCGATGTCACCCGACACCTTGATGTCACCAGCCGCAAATGCTTCGCTCCATGGCAAACGGCCCGACACAACACCCATGAAGATGTCTCGCGACATGGTGACCAGGCTTTGCGCTCCCCACCCATCGGTGGGCACTGCAACGCAGTTACGAATATGCAGTCCGCATGTCTCATCACCCACAGTGAACGCCATGTGGTAGTTCATGCCTTCGATCTTGTCGGGGTCCATGATCACGCGCAACGTGTGCACGATGCCAGTGGCTGCAGATTCGGCGAGGAACTTCGGATTGAAGTTGTGCACCATGAAGCGATCCATAGGGAATGAACCATCAAGGTGACGTGCACGCGTGATGCACCAGTTGCGAATGTTCGCAGCTGGCGTGCGCTCTGCAATCACGCGCAAGCACTTTGCAAGAAGATTGCGCTCGTCCTGCGTTGTGCCATCAGATCGCACCAACCACGTGGCAAGTTCTGTTGCCCACCGAACATCCTCATCTTCCAGTGCCTTTGCAGACTGCGCTGCTACTTCGGCACGACCACCAAAGCCGGCGATGAGCTTGCCGTACCGCTCTGTTGGTTCTTCAGGGAACAACTTGGACTCGTCGCCATCAAACCAACCACGGATACCCATAAAGATCTGACGCACATGGTGTTCAGTAACTCCATAACGCTCAGAGGTGAGATAGTCCACGTCATACAACGATGGCAATGTGATGCGTGATGCAATCTGATCAGTGGTCCAACCCTTGTTGATGCCACGCACGGTTTGATCCCACATGAACTGAATGGAGTCGCGATAGCGGGTGGCTTTCTCACGGATGTTGTCCTTACCCTTGAGCGCTGGACCATGCGTTGCCACCAAATATTCCGGTGCCCACTTGATGATGTTGTCGATACCCGGAATCAGTACGCGTGGGTCACGATATTCCTCACCACGAATGGCGAATACGTTAAACAACACTGGCCACACCGAGTTGTGGATGCACGTGCCAATTTCAGGGAAGTAGAAGTTCACCGAGTCGTCTGAGTCGCTGGGTGAATACACCGCTTCGACTTTCAAACCCGCAATTGTGAGCGAATCACGTGCGCCGAGAAGATGTGTGGCTTCGATATAACCCGGTGTGTACGGAGCATGAGCTGGGTGCTTGTAGAAGTACCCGAGACCCACGTTGACTGTTGCATCGGGACCTTCTGTTGGCATAACGATGGCGAATTGCTCGACAAGGCCACGTGCATATGCCGGCGAAATTTCGCCAAGAGTACGAGCCTTGTTGCCATGTACTTTCTCATGTGCGTAGATCGGCAATGGCGTGACGTGATTGCCCTCTTGCAGAATCGCCTTCGTACCTTCTACGTAGTGGAAATGCGTGTAGATAACGGCAGCAATCGGTGCATCGGTCATCTCACGCAGACGACGAAGAGCCTCGCGCATTTCTTCAATCGACTCACCAGTGTCAATCGCGATGATGCCCTCAGGCGCCTCAATGAAGGACTGGTTCGATAAACCATTGCCGACGAGGTTCCAGACGCCCTTGCGCACTTCATTGAAGCCAGCGGTGATCACTTCGCTTTGGTTCGCATGGCCAGCGTGTACTCGCTGTCCACCTGCTGTGGTGACGACATTGATGTCAGTGGTATCAAAACTGCGTGTCATTGGGTGTCCTTTAATGAAGAGTTCTTCGAGATCAGTGTGTTGAGATCGACTTGTGTCGGGGCGAGCAAGATGCCACAGCAGGTAGCGAGCACATCGTCGACGAGTTCAGCCGGCGACAAACGAGTGGAGCCTTGGTCGCGCGCCCATTCCCAGTCGGCAACAACGCCGATGTAGTGCGTCATCATCTGCTCAATCCGCGCACGGCGAATACGCGGTGGCAATTCGGTCAAGATCTCTGAGAGGCGACGCGTGATTTCAATGACCGGAACCGACACGGGCAGTGGGTTCTTCACCAGCTTGGCAAATTGGTCAAACTGTGTGCGCAACAAGAATCGTCCGTACCAACCCTCGTGGCTGGTGACGTATTCAATAAGCGGCACCATGAGCGCAGCTACAAGCGCCGGTACGTCACGTTGCACGCCTTGCGCGTCAATGTCGGCGATCATCTGCAAGCGATGTTCGTTGATGTCATTCATGCGACGCGTGAAGACTGCCGCCACCAATCCAGCGCGATCAACAAAGTGATACTGCGCAGCAGAGTTGTTGCGCTGCCCTGCCGCAATGGAGATGTCACGAAGCGATGCAGTCTCAATGCCATGCACTGCGAAGAGTTCTTCGGCGGCATCAAGTAACGCTGTCCGTGATTCTTCGCCCGACCGTGCCATGGCTGAATACTAAGTCACCTGACTTACCTGCACCTCAGCCAAGAGCACGACATCTGAACGCACAGAGCCCTGTAAAGGCCCAATCTCGAGGACGGACACAATCCAGCACAGTTCAGGCCACTTCAAGCCATGGCTAATGTTTGTCCACACGTCCACCCAGCTTCGAGGAGATCTCGCCGTTATGAGAAGCCGTTCAAGCAAC
>JBILBZ010000103.1:0-5300 GCA_044353425.1 Ilumatobacteraceae bacterium
GGTTGGAGCCCATCATCGAGTCGCTGTGCGAAGAAGGATCTTGGTCGTCGACGTGGTTGCAATGAACGGTGATTTTGTCGCCTGGCTTCCAGTTGCGCACTGCACTACCAACACGAAGCACAACACCAGAAGCGTCGGACCCGAGCACGTGATAGTCGAGGTCATTGCGCTTTGCCCACTTGCTCTCGCGACCAAGACGAGCAAGAGCACCAAAAGTACTGATGGGCTCGAAAATGCTGCTCCACACCGTGTTGAAGTTGATGCTGGAGGCCATCACGGCAATCACTACTTCATCAGGTGCCATCTCAGGCACGGGAACCTCAGCAATATGGATGCTCTTACGGGGGTCCTTGTCCGCACTGGCAATTCCCTCCCACATCTTTTCGTCTTCCTTGCGAACAATGGCCGCGCGGTAGGTGGTGGGCAGTGGAATGGCGGCGAGTTCTTCACCCGATGCACCATTCAGGATGGCTTGGAGGATCTTTTCCATCCGATTGACGATAGCGAGTTTGGGGCAACTGGCGATATCGGGCTTGGGGTAATTGGCGATAGCGAGTTTCGGGGAATCATCTCCTAACCTAAAAAGCCTCGCACCTAGTTCGGGTGCCCCACATTTCGGAGGCATATATGGCCGGTTCATACATCGTCGCAGGAGCACGTACACCCATCGGCAAGATGAGTGGCGCGCTTTCCTCATTTAGTGCTGCAGACCTCGGTGGTTTTGCAATCAAGGCAGCTCTCGAGCGCGCCGGCGTGAAGCCCGAAGAAGTCGAGCACGTCATCATGGGCCAGGTTCTCATGGCTGGCCAGGGCCAGGTACCTGCACGTCAAGCTGCGTTCAAGGGTGGCATCCCCATGAACATTCCTTCCATCAACGTCAACAAGGTGTGCTTGTCCGGTCTGAACTCCATTTACTTGGCAGACCAGATGATTGCTTCTGGCGAAGCCGACATCGTGATTGCTGGTGGCATGGAGTCAATGACGAATGCTCCATATCTCGCACAAGGTGCACGTGGCGGTTTCCGTTACGGCAACACCGAACTCAAGGACGCAATCGTTCATGACGGTCTCTGGTGTTCATTCGACAACGTCCTCATGGGACTCGGCACCGACAACTACGTCGCTGGCAGCATCACACGCGATCAGCAAGACGAAGCAGCGATGAAGTCAAACGTTCGTGCAGCAGCCGCTATCGAAGCTGGTCGTTTCAATGACGAAATCATTCCTGTTGCTGTTCCTCAGCGCAAGGGTGATCCAAAGATGGTCACTGTTGACGAAGGCGTTCGCGCTGACACAACAATGGAATCACTCGGTGGTTTGAAGCCAGCATTCGACAAGAACGGCAGCATCACTGCAGCAAACGCTTCACAAATTTCTGACGGTGGCTCAGCAGTCGTCATGATGTCGAAGAAGGCAGCAGAAGCTCGTGGTGTGAAGCCATTGGGCGAAGTTCTTTCCTACGGCATGGTTGCTGGTCCAGACAACGCTTCGTTGTTGCACCAGCCAAGCCGTTCCATCTTGCGCGCACTTGACCGTGCCGGTATGAAGACATCAGACGTCGACTTGTTCGAATTGAACGAGGCATTCGCTGCCGTCGGCATTGCATCGATGAAGGAACTCGGCATCACTGATGAGATCGTGAACGTCAACGGTGGCGCAATTGCTTTGGGTCACCCAATCGGCATGAGCGGTAACCGTCTTGCACTCACCATCCTTCACGAACTTCGTCGTCGTGGTGGCGGAGTTGGTGCAGCTGCACTCTGCGGTGGCGGCGGACAAGGCGACGCCATCATCTTGCGCGCTCTCTAAATCTTTAGATGTTCAAAGAGCCACTCAGTCGAGCGATGCATGTCGCCCGCTGGGTGGCTCTTGCATTTCTCATCGGAGTGTTATCTGGGCTTCTTTCGGCTGCATTCATTGAGGCTTTGAACTGGGCAACGGACACGCGAGACGCCAATGACTGGTTGGTGCTCACGCTGCCGTTGGCAGGACTTCTCGTTGGTTGTTCGTATCACTACCTCGGTCGCGGACTCGAACGTGGCAGCAACCTCATCATTGATCAAATCCATTCCCAATCTGAGTGGATTCCACTTCGACTCACGCCTCTCATCTTTGGCGCAAGCGTGGTCTCCCATGTGGCGGGTGGTTCGACTGGCCGTGAAGGTGCCGCACTGCAATTGGCCGCGGGTGTGACTGACCCCATCAGCAAAAGATTGGGGCTGAACCCGGCAGACCGTTCACTCATGTTGATCGCCGCAATCGCTGGTGGATTCGGTTCTGTCTTTGGGATTCCCGTTGCAGGTGCCGTCTTCGCATTGGAAGTACAACGTGTTGGGCGGGTTCGTTACGAAGCGCTAGTTCCCGCCTTTGTTGCAAGCTTCGTGGGTGATGCAGTGGTGCGTGGACTCGGTGTATCGCACACGCACTATCCCGCCATGCCAAAGATTGCATGGTCCGTGTCAATGGCATGGAAGGTCATTTTGTTCGGAGTCATTGGTGGCCTCATCGCAATGCTTTTTGTGCACCTCACACGTTTCATTAAGGACACTCTGAAGAAATACGTTGCGTGGTATCCAGCACGTCCAGTGATTGGTGGTGTCGTTCTCGCCATCCTCATTCTTTCTTTCGGATGGCGTGACTACTCCGGACTTTCTATTCCACTCGCTCTTGAAGCAATGAACGGATCAGTAGCAGGACAATGGGGCAGCAAGTTGATACTGACCTCCATCACGATTGGATCCGGATTTGTCGGTGGTGAGTTCATTCCGTTGTTTGTGATGGGCGCATTGGCCGGCGCAAGTTACGCACACATCATTGGAGCCAATGTTGTGGTCTTCGCAATCATTGGTTCCATCACGGTGCTAGCTGGTGCAACGAATACACCACTTGCGTGCACGATTATCGGTGTGGAACTTTTCGGTGGACAAGGTCTCACCTTCTTTGCACTGGCATGCGCTACTGCGTATGCAATCAGTGGGCACACGGGTATTTATCATGCGCAACCTGTGAGTGCTCACAAGTCAGGCGTAGCGAATTAGTTCTACGGATCAAGCCGGCGACGATTGCCGAATGCACGACCAAGTGTGACTTCATCAGCGAATTCAATGTCTCCACCTACTGGCAAACCACTTGCCAATCGACTCACGGTAACGCCCAGTGGATCAAGCAAACGCACGAGATACATCGCAGTGACATCACCTTCCGTGTTGTTGCTGGTGCACACAACAACTTCCGTGATGCCTTCAGGCTTAATGCGTGCGATGAGTTCTCGCACCTTGAGATTCTCAGGGCTGACACCTTGCAGCGGATCAATAAGACCAAGAAGCACGTGATATCGACCACGGAATTCACCGGTGCGTTCAAGAGCTGCGATGTCACGAGAGTCTTCAACAACACACACGATGGATGATTCACGCTTTCCATCGCTACATATGCTGCAAAATTCTGAATCTGCCAAATTGAAACAACGATCACAGAATCGCACGCGTTGTTTTGCTTCAATGATTGCGCGAGCAAGTCGAGCAACGTCTTCATCTTCTGACTTGATGAGGTGAAGCGCTAAACGTTGTGCGCTACGCGGTCCAATACCTGGCAAGCGTCCCAACTCATCAATGAGCATCTGCACTGGCGGTGTATACGGAGAGGCCATGGTTCTTACTGCGCTGAAGTGTCGTCAATGACAACACCATCGGGGAAAGAATCTTGCAACGCAGCAAGCACAGGATCAATCGCGTCATGGACTGCGGTGGTTTCCTTCATGTCAATCTCTGCATACGGATCATCTTCAACAATCTTGTCAATTGTCTTCAGTTTTTCTTCTTGCACCACAACGGCTGGCCGTTCGATTCCGGAAGTTGGGTCGGCTAGCGTGAATACAACCGTGCATGTGACACCACAGATTTTCTTCACTGCATCAATGACTGCGGCCGATTGATCTTGTGCACGCTTCACTGGAGTATTTGCCGGCAACTTGATCGTGAGCTTCTTGCCATCAAAAGACTCAACGATTGCGGGCTTAAAGATTGCTTTCGGGAGACCCTTCATAGCATCAGTCACTTGCGGCCACATCTGCGCCGGGTCTCCTACGGCTGCAGAATCTGCAGGTGCTTCCACGGCGCCAACGGCATCGGCTCGTCTCACTTCGTTCGTAATCGCCTTGCCGTCGTCCCCGTGCGCACCTGCGACTTCTCCCGTCACATCAGCCGGCGCAGATGCGGTCTGAGTGTTCGTTGTAGAAGCCGGCGCAGCTGTTGGCGCAGTGGAATCTGCTGGAGCAGGTTGAGAGGCGCCTGCTGCTTCACCGATTGCGACTGCTCTAGGTGAAGTAGTGGGCGCCGAATCAGTACCTGCACTTGCGGTAGTTGCTGCACCAACAGCGGCGCGGCCACCGACTTTTGCACGACCCGTTGCAGGGTTCAGCGGCGCTGGTGGCAATGCTGCTGCAACGCCTTGCTCTTTGAGTTGCTTCACAGCTTCTTCAAGTTGAGAAATACGTGCAAGCAGATTCTCGGTGCTGTCATCAAATGATGGCGCTGCAAGTTGTACAACTGCGACCTCTAATAACAATCGCGAGTCGGGTGCATGACGCATTTCCACCATCGTGCTTCCGAGCACCTCCATGATGCGAACAATGCGTTGCACTCCGAGGTCACGCGCATACCCAGTGAGCTCTGCCATACGAGATTGTGGTAGCTGCACAAGTTCTGGCGACATGACAGACAAGAAGCAATTACGCATGAGACGTACGATGTCTTCGGCGTATGTGTGTGCGTCGCGGCCTTGCTGCATTGCACGTGCAACTGCAGCCAATGCTTCACCATGATTGCGATCAACAATCGCTTTCACAATCTCTTCGGTGTGCTGAGCATCTTCTGGTTCGCCACCACCGGCTGCAACAAGCTCAAGAGCTGACAATGTGTCGCGCGCACTTCCGCCGCCTTGACGAAGAACATGAGCGATACCTTCATCATCGACATCAAGCTCTGCTTTTTCAATAACAAAACGGACGTACTTCTCGAGCTCATCGATCGGCAACAAGTGAAACTGCAGATGCTGGACGCGGCTACGAATCGTCTCCGAGACTTTTTGCGGATCTGTTGTGGCCAACACAAACACAACCTGCGCTGGTGGCTCTTCGAGTGTCTTCAGCAAAGCAGCTTCAGCAGCACGGGTGAGCATGTGGACTTCGTCAAGAATAAAAACCCGATGGCGGCCGGGACTTGTCAGCGCAGCTGCCTCGATGATGTCGCGAATCTCTTGAACACCGTTATTGCTAGCCGCATCCAATTCGAGAACGTCAT
>JBILBZ010000019.1:0-16211 GCA_044353425.1 Ilumatobacteraceae bacterium
CAATGTCACCTTTGGACACAAAAAACTCAGTAAAGAAGCCCGCCAATGGGAATCCTAATTGTGGCCCCAATTTCAATCCCGAATACCTCACACCCGGAATTGATTTCGTAAGTTCTTCCCACCAATATGGTTTTTGGAGTGGCACATCTATTCCGCACTCAGTTCCAACATAAGGAGGCGAAATATTTACTGTGAGTACTAAACGCGCGATTTCAGTAGTACACCAGTTGATACCAACGCTTCCATGACCTTCGCCGGTGTACTTCACCAACACGGAGCCCTTCAGGTTCTTGCTCATCTTTTCGGCCCACCGGAAAGGCGTCGCAGGGTCTTTGTCGCCACCGATCACAATGATGGATGCATCTCCGGAATATCTCAATTCAATCGGTTCAACATCGTTGAATGGCTTACCGCAATCACTTTCCTCAAACCAGCTCTTCTCAGCATTGCGGAAATACCACGGTGCTTTCTGCTTGGCGGTCTTCAGCATCTTGGCAGGGTTCTTTGAACCCTTATCCACAATTCCAGATGCACAACTAATCAACGGACGTGAATTTGAAGAAGTTGAATAATGCCCGTCTTCATCACGACCGTTGTACACATCTGCAAGGGCAAGCAACCCAGCACCCTTGCCATTGCGAGCATCCTGAAGAGCTTTCGCCAAAACTGGCCAAGTACTTTCGCTATAGAAAGCTTGAATTGTTGCTGTTTCTAAAACATTGTGATTTACGAAGCGCCCTGATTTCGTCACAATTGAGTCGGTGTCGAGTTTCTTTTCCAGCGCCAACCAGTCCGCATTGAAGTCAGATGTTGTGAATGCACACTTGTCATTGTCCTCACACCATTCACCGAAACGGTTATACGTTTCATTGAAACCCACTGCCTGCGTGAGTGCATCTTCTTCAGGGGTGTCACCAGCCGGATCAAATGCGCTGTCAAGAACCATTGCACCCACTTGCTCGGGGAACAATGTGGCATAAACGCCTCCGAGGTACGTGCCATAGGAAAAGCCCAAGTAGTTGATCTGCTCGAAACCCATTGACTCACGCATTAAGTCCATATCGCGCGCAGTGTTCTCCGTACTGAAGTGACGCAGCTTCTCTCCATACTTTTCAATGCACCCATCACCGATTTTTTCTGCTTCCTCCACGACTTTCTTTTCTGCGTCGGTGTCTGGAGTCTCGTCGGTCATCATTCTGAGGTCGAGTTCTTTGTCTGTGTAGCACTTCAAACCAAATGACCGATCGACTCCGCGTGGATCAAAGCTCACATAATCAAATTCATAGAGCCGTAGTCTCGACACCTCGTATTCGCCGGCAATTACAAATGAATCAAACCCCGATGCTCCAGGTCCACCTGGGTTAGTGAGAACAACACCCTTTGTCTCTGCCTCTGACGCCGGAATTCGAATCATCGCGATGTCGATGGTCTCGCCTTTGACGTTCTTGTAATCCAGCGGGGCCGTCATCGTGGCGCATTCAAATGGAGCCTCCGGGGCGTCCTCTCCCGTACAGGGCGCCCACTCCAATGGCTTCACAAATCGGTCTAGTGGTCGCGCCGCCTTTTCGGACCCGGCCTCACACCCCACCAGGGTGGCCAGCAAACCCAATGAAATAGCAATATTGGTTGCTTTACGGGACTTTCTCATGGCCTACCTCATTACTACGGGGACGTCTTCTCCCTTGCTAACACACCCCTCAGCCGGGACCATTCACTATAAATATGACTGGATTTGTCGGGAATTGGCTAGCCTAAATTTCTATGCAGTTTCCAGTGAATCTCAATCTGGTCGGTCGCCCTGTTCTCGTGGTCGGTGGCGGTCGCATTGCGTTCCGCAAAGTGCAACAACTTCTTGCTGCTGGCGGAGACGTCACTGTTCTTGCACCGCAGATCATCGACGACTTCAACGACATCCCAGTCACTCTCCTCCACCGCGAATACGCGGCTGGCGATGCTGCACGGTTTCGTCTCGTCATCACTGCGACAGGTAACACTCCTGTCGACCAAGCAATCTTCGATGAATGTGAATCACTCGGCATTTGGGTCAACAGCGCAGACGACCCGCAAAGGTGTTCCTTCACTCTTCCCGCCGCATTTCGTCGTGGCCCCGTGATGGTCACAGTTTCTACTGGCGGCGCCAGCCCTGCACTTGCATCATTCCTTCGTTCCGAATTGGAACAACTCATCGGCGAAGAGTTCGCAGAGATTGCGGCAACACTTGCAGCTCAGCGCGCCCAGTTTCATTCCAATGGCGTCTCTACCGAAGATGTGGATTGGAAGCCCATCATTCGCGAAGCATTGCAACAAGCTGCAGTGGAATGCCCACATCTCATGCAGTCGTTGACCCCAGTTGAGGCAACAGCATGACCGTTCATCTTGTTGGTGCAGGCCCTGGCGATCCCGACCTTCTCACCGTGAAAGCAGTCCGTCTCATCGCACAAGCCGATGTCATCGTGCACGACTACTTGTCCAACAGTTCCATTCTTGAAATGGCAAAGCCCGGCACAGAGTTCATTGACGTTGGCAAAAAGCCAGGGAATCCCACACCGCAAGAACTGATTAATGAATTACTCGTGCACCTCGGTTCACAGAACCTCAATGTCGTGCGTCTCAAAGGTGGCGACCCCTTTGTATTCGGTCGCGGCGGAGAAGAAGCACAAGCTCTGATGGAAGCACGCATTCCCTTCACTGTTGTCCCTGGCATTACCTCTGCGGTAGGTGTTCCCGCAGCAGCAGGAATCCCCGTCACACATCGCAACGTCTCCCCTGCATTCACCGTGGTCACCGGCCATCGCGAAACGGGCGGCTCGTCTGCCATTGAATGGGAATCGCTTGCCAAAGTGGGCGGAACCATTGTCGTTCTGATGGGCGTGTCCGAACGCGCCATCATTGCTCAGCGTCTGATGGATGGTGGCTTGTCTGCCGATACCCCTGTTGCCGCTGTGCGCTGGGGAACACGCACTGAACAGCACACCACGCGCACCACTTTGGGAGAACTGCACGCAGCTGCGTTGAAAGCCCCAAGCACCATTGTGATCGGTGCGGTTGCTGCGTATGAATTCATCTCCGGCGTTCACGTCGACGCGATTGCAGCAGGTCTCTGATGCGTCGCTCTATTGATGTTGTGCAGATCGAAATGGGCGATATGCCTGAAGGTCTCGATGATGCAACACCTGTGGCATGGACCGTTGCCGTCAGCGATGACTACGACGATGCTGAGCCACGTGTGCAGCTCACGGTTGAACGAATTGGCGAAGCCGGCGAAGGTCTCGTCGCTCATCTCAGCGCAACGAATGCGCGTCGATTACGTAAGGCCCTCGCGGATGCACTCCGCGAAGTGGGCGAAGCCGCCGAATAACTCTCTGAATCACTGAACGAAACATCTCATAAAAGGAACATGGACATGACAACCATCCCAGCAAATCCAGCAATTGCACCCGCGCCGTTTCCGCGCGACCTCTACGAAGAGCAGATGCGTGACATTGCACGTTTCGAGATTGCGATTGACCAGTTCTTGAAAGGCGACATCAGCGATGACGTGTTCCGTGTGATGCGTTTAAACAACGGTGTCTATGGCCAACGCCAAGGTGGCACCAACCAGATGATCCGCATCAAGTTGCCCGCTGGTTCCATCACGCCAGAGCAGTTTGATGTCATGGCTGATCTGTCAGTTGAGTATTCACGCGGCTGGGGACACATCACCACCCGTCAGAACATTCAGTTCCACTTCGTCGAACTTCGCAATGTTCCAAACGTCATGCGTCGTATTGCTGATGTTGGCCTCACTTCTCGCGAAGCATGTGGAGACACCGTGCGCAACGTAATGGCATGCCACCTTGCTGGCGCATGCCCATACGAGAAGATCGACGTCACACCATGGGCCGAAGCAACGTTCCGTCACTTCGTGCGCAACCCACTTGGTCAGCGTTTGCCTCGTAAGTTCAAAGTCAACTTCTCTGGTTGCTCCACCGACTGTGGTCAGGCAATGTTCAACGACGTGGGAGTCGTTGCAACCACACGCACACGCGAAGACGGCAGCATCGAGCCAGGATTCCGCATCTATATTGCTGGCGGATTGGGCGCTACTCCACACCCCGCGCTTGCACTTGAAGACTTCACATCTCGCGAAGACTTGTTGCCCACGATTGAAGCTGCCTTGCGCGTGTTCGAACAGACTGGCAACCGCGACAACAAGTTGCGTGCACGTCTCAAGTGGGTTGTAGATCAGCTCGGTATCGAAGAGGTGCGTCGTCGCGTCATCAAGATTCGCCACACACTGCCTGCATCCAGCACATGGCCTGGTGGCATTCCACCTGAAGTCATTGCTGCAGGTGATGCCGCAGCCGGTCGTCTTCTCGAAGGCGAAGTGTCACAGATCGGTCAAGGTGTTCGCGTTGAGTTGAACAGCAGCGACCCATTCCGTCGTTGGGAGAACGCCAGCGTGATTCGCGGCGCTGCAAACGGCACAGTGTCTGCACTTGCGTATGCAGCATTAGGCGACATCACCGCAGATCAATTCCGTGGTCTTGCTGCTATCCAGCGTCACTTCCAAAGCGATGTGCGCCTCACAAACCGTCAGAACGTTGTATTCCGCGGCTTGCAGCCCGACCAGATGCGCGAACTGTACGACCGCCTCGATGCCATCGGCATGGCACGTCCTGGTGCAGAACTTGCACGTGACGTCGTTGCTTGCCCTGGTGCAGACACATGCAACATCGCAGTGACACAGTCACGCGGTTTGGCCAGTGCCATCGGTGAGAAGTTAGAAGAAGAAGGCCTCGCTGAAGTCGGCGGCGTTCGCATCAACATCTCTGGTTGCACCAACAGCTGCGGACAGCACCATGCAAGCGACATCGGATTCTTTGGCGCTGAGCGTCGTGCTCACGGCAAGTCATTGCCTGGTTACCAGATGCTTCTCGGTGGCTATGTCGGTGAAGAGCAGATTCACTTCGGCGAGAAGGCACTTCGTCTTCCTGCGAAGAATGCCCCAGAGGGAGCAGCACGTGTGATCCGTCGTTTCAATGACGAGCGCACTGTCGGTGAAACCTTCCAAGGCTGGTTGGCTCGTAGCGGTGGCGCAACAGCTGTTGCCGATGGTCTGCGCGACCTCGACAATGTGCCGCTGCCAGATGCAGATCCTGACTTCTTCGTGGATTACGGCGAAACCGGACCATTCTCCGGCGAAGTCGGCGACTCGGAGTGCGCCGTCTGACCTCAGGCTGACAGAATGAACCGCATGAGCGGGGCAATTCGGGTCATCGACCATCTATGGAATGAACACACCAGTGTCATCGTGGCTGCACGTGATGACATCTTGTTCGTCCCCTACATCGGCCCATCGCTCTGCACTGCAGACGAATTTGACAACTTCCGCATCGACTCCACGTTCTTTGCACGCGGCATTGTTGGCGGCGGGCTCGACATCGAAGTCACTCCCGCTCTCATTGCGTTGCCATCACAGGGATGGACAGGCGTTCCTGGTCTTGTAGTCACACGCGATAGAAGTGTTCTGCCTCTCGACCTTCGAGTGACAGAGACTTCGTGGGATAAAGGAATTGATGAGCTCTATTGTGTGCTGACTGATGCAACACACAACGTTTGTGTGGAAGTTCTTCTCTCTCTGAAAGAGTCAAACGTATTCACCATTGATGCAATCGTAAATAATTTGTCTGATGGGACTCTTGAAGTCAGTGCGGCACAGTTCAATATTCCTGTTGGCGGTCATGCAGCAGAAGTAATGACTCTGGGCGGACGACACGCAATGGAGGCAGTGCAGCAGCGCACGCCATGGGGTCGTTCACGTATTGCCGTCGAGAACAGAACCGGCCGTACTTCTCACGAACAACTCGGCGTTGTGTTCGCTGGCACAGCTGGCTTTACAGAACAAACCGGTGAAGTCTGGGGCATGCATCTTGCGTGGAGCGGAAACTTCCGCATCATGTGTGATGGCGTCACCGAGACACGTAAGACCATCCAGATTGGCGAACTTCTCCACCAGCATGAAGTGGACCTTGCAGCAGACGAGGCATTCACGTTCCCCCGTGTAGTTGTGTCGTATTCGCCATCGGGGCTCAGCGGTTGCTCTCAGAACTTTCATGAATACGTACGCAGTGTGCAACCAAGTATCAAGCGTCCTGTCGTTCTCAATACGTGGGAGGCCGTGTACTTCAACCATGATCTAGCGACATTGCAGTCTTTGGCAAGCGCTGCAGCTGACGTGGGAATCGAACGATTCGTTCTGGATGACGGCTGGTTCAACGGACGACGCAACGACTCCGCTGGTCTCGGGGACTGGACGATCGACGCGTCTGTATGGCCCGATGGTCTCTCTCCCATCATTTCTCACGTACGTTCGCTCGGTCTGGACTTTGGTCTCTGGTTTGAACCAGAGATGGTGAACCCCGATAGCGATTTGTATCGCGCTCACCCCGAATGGGCTCTCGATGGCGCCCTCACTCACCCCATCCTTGGGCGCAATCAGCTCGTTCTCGATCTCTCTCGAGCCGATGTCCGCGAGTATCTCTTTCACAGCATTGATGCACTGCTGTCCTCACATGAGATTGCTTACGTCAAGTGGGATCACAATCGTCCACTCATTGGTGGCGCATCTCATCAACAAACGTTGGGCTTTTATGCGTTGCTTGATCAACTCACCCGGCAACACCCCACAGTGCAGTTTGAGTCTTGTGCATCAGGAGGCGGTCGCATCGATGCAGGCGTCGCTCAACGCGTGAATCGATTCTGGGCCAGCGACTCCATCGATGCACTTGATCGCCTCGAGATTCAAAAAGGGCTCTCCACATTCATCCCCATCGAGATGCTCGGAAGCCATATCGGGTCGCCCACGTGCCACACCACCGGGCGCAAGCATGCATTGTCATTCCGCGCAACAACTGCTCTATTCGGCTGGCTTGGCGTCGAATGGAATTTGTTGACACTCACCGACAAAGAAAAAGATGGTCTCCGCTCCGCCATTGAGTTCTACACAGAACAACGCGACTTCCTTCATGCAGAGTCCTTCGTGCGAGTCGACCATCCTGATTCTTCAATTGATATTCGTGGTGTGCATTCGCCAAACGGCGAAGGACTCTTCGCAGTGACACGTTTGCACAGTGGGCCGAGCAATCATTCAGCACCGTTGCAATTCCCAATGTTGAGAGATGCTGGCGAACTTTCAGTCGAAGTCATTCATCTGGGAACACCACGATGGGCATTGCATCGCTCGCTTCCACAGTGGGTCACTCAGTCCCCGAACACAATGTCAGGAACCATGCTCGCCAATGTGGGGCTACCAATGCCGTCATTACTGCCAGAATCATCATTCCTTATTCGGTTCAGCCCAATGGTGCACTCATGACTCGCGAGTTTCGTTTTGATCCATTCACGGAAACGTCAGTGCACATCGTTGCCGACCGACAGAATCGTCCGAATCTTCCGTCAACGGCATGCCCGTTTTGTGTGGGCGGCATAGAGGCCCCTGAACCATATTCCGTTCGTTCATTTCCTAATCGCTGGCCTGCCCTTGATGCTGGGTACTGCGAAGTGGTGTTGTACTCACCTCAACACGATGCACGCCTCGCCACACTCACGATAGAAAACATTGTTGAACTTGTGAATGAGTGGGCGCAACGAACGACTGCATTGCAGGCATTGCCAAACGGAGAATGTGTTGTCATCTTTGAAAACAATGGCGCCGAGATTGGGGCGACAATCCCCCATCCTCACGGCCAGATTTATGCCTTCGATAATGTGCCACAGCGAGTCGCCGCTCAGTTAAGGAACAATTGGGTTCCTGATAGCGACCCTGGTGATCGTCTCATTCTTGAAGAAAGCGGTTGGCGCGTCTGGGCTGAATACGCCGCAGTGCATCCTGTTTCTATTCGTCTGGCGCCCATCCATCGTGTTGCAGATCTTCCATCGCTCGGCGTTGACCAGCACACTGCACTTGCAGGTGTTCTTCAACAGGTCTTTGCAGCTATCGACAATCTTTTCGAAGATATTGCGCCGTACATGATGTGGTGGAATCAAGCACCACGCAGTCATTCAGACTGGCCCGATGCATGGCTGAATATGGAAATCATCTCGCCGTGGCGCGCAAACGGTGTGCCCCGTTACATCGCTGGTGTGGAAGTCGCAACGGGTGAATACTTCAACCCCGTCGATCCCGCTGATGTCGCTCGCCGACTGCGCGAGGCAATGAACTGATGAAGTCGATTTCGCCAGGCCGCGTCAACCTGATTGGCGACCACACCGACTACACAGGTGGCCTTGTGTTCCCCATGGCTATTAATCGTTGGACAGTCTGTGAAGGCGAGATCAATGACAATGCCATCACCATGACATCAGACGACCTCGACGGCACTGTGCAGATTCCACTGGGTTCGCCGTTCGATTCACAAATCCAGCCGTCATGGGGTCGATACATCTCGGCCGTTGCATCACTTGTTACCCCTACACGTGGTGTCAATGCGAACCTTTCCACCACTATTCCTGTGGGTGCAGGCTTGTCATCGAGCGCAGCATTGGAACTCGCGGTGGCGTACGCATTGAACGACACCGTGCAACCCACCGAGTTGGCGCTGCAGATGCAACAAGCCGAACAGCTCGCCACTGGCGTTCCCACCGGCATTATGGATCAACTCTGCATCGCAACAGCGCGTGAAGGTATGGGAACACTGATCGATTGCGAGTCACTCGCTGTGACTCATATTCCGATTCCGACTGATGTTGAGTTTGTTGTTCAATTCATTGCACACCGCACGTTGGAAGGCTCTGAGTATGTCGATCGCGTTCGTGAATGTGCTGATGCAGAAGCGGTGATTGGGCCACTGAGGCACGCCACGCTCAATGACGTTTCAAGAATTGAGAACGAGACAATTGCGCGACGTGCACGCCATGTTGTTTCCGAGAATCTTCGCGTTCTCGAGTTCACGCAAGCATTGTCCACTGGCGACTACTCCACCGCAGGAGAACTGATGCGCGATAGTCACGAAAGCTTGTCTGCGGACTTTGTAGTATCGACAACACGGATGGATGCTGTTGTTCGTGCCTTGTGTGAAACACCAGGCGTGTACGGATCACGTATGACTGGTGGCGGTTTTGGTGGTTGCGTTGTCACGATGTGCACACCGGGAACTGAACTTGACGGTTGGCGCGTGCGACCCGTGGGTGCAGCAGAACGAATCAGTTAACGCAGCGACAACACGTACGCAAATGTGTACGTACCTGGCCCAATGCGATACTGCTCCAACGTGTCTGGGCCGCAACTTGCTGTTCCTAGCCCACGATGCGCAATGTCTACATGAACTGTTAAAGATCGACGCCGCGTGAGTTCTGTTTGGTCATTTGCAGAATGCAGATCGTCGGCCGTGTGATGAATCGCACTCATATGCAATGTGCATGCATCGCTTTCAATACGCATCACATCACCGGTACGCGGATCAATCAGTTCCATCCAACGGCAATCTGTGCGCAGGCCAAATTCTTGTGGCACTAGGTATGGCAACTCGTCGGGTGCACTCTCCCAGACTCCCACCATTGCCGATGCTTTTCGGTCGGGATAGTTCTCATGCGGCCCATTGCCGTAATAGCGCAGTTGCGTGAACCGCGATGGCACATCAAAGGTCGCACCGATACGTGGAAGATCTGCCAATTCCTCGGGGACAACAACGGTGTGCACATACCGCACGGAACCATCAGAGCGCTCTTCCACTTGCGTTGTGCTCGACGCAACATCTGCATTGTCTGTCGGAATGCCTTGACCTAACCAACGCTCGAGTGACCGACCAAAGCCCTGCCACAGGTGCGGCATCATCTTGAAACCGTCGTTATCGACTGCGGCACGCCACACAGTCACGCGTGGTGACACCTTTGGCGAATCGCCTTGTTCTTTTCGAACTGGTACTCGTGCTGGCTTCTGCGACTTCAGAACAACTTGATCCCAAGCAACAACATGACCCTTTGGTGCCCACGATGTTGCCTTCTTTAGCGACCATGTCACTGACAAGAATGCTTCTCCGCATATCGCAGGAATTGTGGCTGGCAGTGCAACATCAACCGAAGAATCCGGTGCAACGTGCGGAACCGTAAGAATGCCCGACCGCTTCGAGACGCCATCAACGATCAGTTCCCACCGAGCTTCCATGCAGGAAAGATCTGAGAACCATTGGCGATTACGAATGCGCAGCTGTGGCGCAGTCTTCGAGCCGGCCTTGGTTACCCACACCGGACGGTGCACCCATGCAAGTTCGCGCGTGGCTGGGTGAGGCGTCAGATCTGAGTGCACTAATCCGTCAGCAACAAAGTTGCCGTCATTGGGTACATCGCCGAATTGACCACCGTATGCGAACCGTTTGGACCCAATTGGCAACTTCTGTGTCAACCCGTGGTCTTTCCACTCCCACACAAAACCACCTTGAAGACCAGGCGTGTTTTCAAAGGCATCCCAATAGTCAGACAATGACCCGTTGCTGTTGCCCATTGCATGGCTGTATTCGCACATAATCAGCGGACGTTTGCCAGCACTGTTTTTTCCGTATTCGACAATTGCGTCGATCGGTGCATACATCGGACACACAACATCGGTCGCAGCAACTCCGCCCGTGTCCCAGCCTGCATGAAACACTGCGGGTTCGTAATGCAAAGGACGCGACGGGTCAACAGAACGAATCCAAGCTGCTGATGCATCGTGGACGGCGCCATATCCAGCTTCATTCCCCAGCGACCACATGATGATGCTCGGATGATTTCTATCTCGCTCCACCATGCGACTGATGCGCGACATCCAGGTATCGCGATACAGCGGGTCGTGACACAAGCTTGTGTTCCACGCGTGGCTCTCGGCATTTGCTTCATCAATCACATACAGACCCAATTCATCGCATAAATCAAGAAGCCGTGAATCGTTTGGATAATGCGAGCATCGCACTGCGTTGACATTGTGTTGCTTCATGAGCACCAGATCCGCACGCATGTCTTCGACGCTGACAGCCTTGCCCTTCTCAGGATGGTGATCATGACGATTCACACCACGAATCATGACCTTCTTGCCGTTAATCAGTAATGAATTTCCGGAGATACGAACAGTGCGAAAGCCTGTGACGACAGAGACCACTTCGGTCACTTTGTCATTCGGATCAATCAATTCGAGCACGACTCGATATCGCTGTGGGTTTTCCGCGCTCCACAACTCAATGTCATCAACCTTCCATTTCCGGAACTTAGCCACATGGCCATCAAAGACATACGGCATGTCAAACCAGGCGACTTCGCTTGAACGAGGCGGGCCCACTTTCTTTCCCGACATCGTTTCTAGCTGTGCACGCACCATCCATCCGCGCTGCAGCGTTGACTCAGCTGGAACAGACACCTTCACATCAATGTCAAGTGTTCCGGTGCCATTCTTCAGTACACCTGCATTGACATGTGCATCATTCAGGGCAATCTGTGCTTGAGATCGAAGGAATACCTCGCGATGCAGTCCAGCCATCCACCACTGATCTTGATCTTCAAGATGACTTTGTGCAGAGAAACGACATACAACGATTGCAAGGTCATTCTTTCCAGAGACCAATGCATCAGAGATGTCGTATTCGCTCGGTAAGCGACTATCCGTTCCGTACCCGATGAATTCACCATTGAGATACACCATGTGCACACTCTCGGCGCCCCCGATGTGAAGAATCGTGCGACGCTTCTTCCACGGCACAGCGATTGAGAACGTTGTTCGATGCACCGCTGTGGCAACGGTGGATGGAAGCGATGGTGGACGACCTTGCCATGGCATTTGAACATTGGTGTAGTGCGGAAGATCACCAAGTCCTGCAAGAGTCCAGTTACCCGGAACAGAAATCTTTGACCACCTATCGGTATCACTTGTCAGCGACGCAGGAGTTACTTGGGTGACATCCTCAAAACGTTTGATCTTCCAGGTGCCATCAAGACTCTTGAACCACGGACTGTGAAGGCGGTCGTTACCACGAGCTGTAGCAACATCTGCAAAAGTCACAAGTGGCGTGCGCATGGGCAAGCGATTCATGCTCACTACTTGTGGGTCTGCCCATGGCCGAATGAGTCCTACTGCAGGTAAAGCCATGTAGTTATCTTTGCAGAATTAACCGACCGCAGTTGCAGTGCTACTCCACACCGATGTCAGTCTGCCTTGTTGTGTCTTGGCAGAAATCTGTGCCTCGATGCGGTAGGTCGCGACGAACGGAATGATCCCTTTTGCCGTACACACGCGAGTCCTCTTCGCGCACGACACCGACCATGAAAAAGTTGCACCCTTGAGCTCGGCAATTGGCGAATCAACAACGATCCACTTGAGCGATATCATCGTGCCCCACTTCATCGTTGCAGTCATCGTCCGCGAGCCAACCCGAAGACCGTTCAAAGAAGTCCGCACCGACGCAGGAACACCTGAAGGCTTTGATGGGTTACTTAAATTGATTCTTCTCGTTGCCGTCTTTGTGGTCTTTCCATTGACACCGAATGCCCACCAACCACCTTCATCGCCGCCCATTGGATGACCATCCTCCGACATCACATTCCAATGCACGCCATACCACCCATTACTCATGGAGGAAACTGATGCAGAGATACGCGAGAAGTCTCCTTGGGCTGATGCCGTCATCGGGGAAGCGTGGTTCGTGCCGGAAGCATCAAACACTGAGATGTAGTCATCTGGATGTGATCCCAGACCTGACTCTCCCGCAAGTACTTCAACAACTGTGGGGGCTTTCTTGAGATTCTGATTAGCAAATGGTGCAGTTCCACGCACTGGTGCATGAGCCGACGCAACGGAGGAAACGCCAATAGCCGACGCCACAAGAACGCCGGCCATCAGCAACTTTCGTGATTGCGAATTACGCAGCATCCGTTGCAAGAACCTTCTTGCCCCATTGCAGACGAACATTCGTACCAACGGCAAGACGGTTAACAGCGCCACCCCTCACCCTGACGCTGATCGTGCCGTTTGGCTTCACTTTTGCTACGGCTAAGACTGTGCCACTGGGCGTCACCATCTTGTAGGTACGGCCAGCATTTAAAGCAGTGTCTGTTGCCTTCAATGTCAATACCTTTACACCACCCTTGCCGCTCAACTTTGCAAAGAACTTTCCAGCCAGCGGCAAGTCACGTGGGTTGAATCCACCCGGCTTGGTGCAGTAGGCGTCCGCAGCTGCGGCAGCAACCGTTGGCTTATTGCCTTCAATCTCAAAAACGTTCGAAGTGCTCGTACCTATCACAAGGCTTGGCGTGTTTCCTACTGTTCTCCAGTCGTCAAACAATGTGGTCTGAATAGAGTCATTGGTATTACACACTGGGTCAACCTTCGCATCAATTGCTGCAGGAGTTGATGATGAAGAAAGAACGCCAACACCCTGATCAGTCACATCGCAATACTGCATCGTTGGGAAATAGATCTTTGCGCCAAGACTCGCTGAGCTGCCAGATGCGTATCCGTAGTTCGCTGCTTTAACGTCGGCAATTCTTGGTAACCGCACAGCAATGGTGAACAACTGCGCATCACGAGCGGTGTAACCACCGTTAATTGCCTGCAAGCGGAAGTTGTCAAACACGATGGAACTGACACGCTTCTTTGTTGCATCAGCTGGATCAGGAATGGTCTTCAGTGTTGCCTTGTAACCAAGACCATGGATAACGCGAACCTCTGGAAGGATGAATGCGCCGCTTGCGGCACGAGGCATAAACACTTCAAGACTTGTTGTTTCATACACGCCTTCTGGATTCGATGCCGTACGTGGACCACTGCAGCCATGACCGGGCGCAAAGCCCACGAGATAGGTGGCGTTGGTCGTAGTGGTGTCAACCGCCACGCCAGACATTCCTGCCACATACACACCAACGTGCGCTTGAGCAGCTGGGGCTACAACTGTGAACAGTGACCCAGCTAGAGCTGTTGCCACTAGGGCTCGAAGAGTGCGACGATGATTCATCAATGACCTTTTCTTTGGGGGTTTCCTATACAGACCGCGCCCACAGGACAGAAGTTCCACTCCTCCAGAATTTTTATACCCATGTACCATCTGGGGAACTAGAAATAGTGCATGTCTCAACCCTTCAATACTGATGGCGGCATCCACGAAGTGCCCCTTGACGGCACTGTCGGCAAATTATGGCTATGTGGCAAACATTTCATTGGTCCCGATGTTGAAGCAATCCGCAGGGAACGAGACATCACTTATGTGGTGTGCCTTGTCGAGGAACATGAACTACGTGATCGCTACGACGCCTACGTGCAATGGCATCGAGACAATGCAGGAAACCCCAGCGTCTGGTTCCCTATTCCTGATTTGTCCTACCCCTCATTTGATGACGCAATCGAGTTTGTGGAGCATGTGACCGCATTGGTGCGCGACAAAGGCAGCATGGTGGTCCATTGCGCTGCTGGCATCGGTCGCGCAGGCACCACCGCCACCGCCATTTTGATGATGCTAGGTATGCCTATGCCCGAAGCGATAGCACACGTTCGAGCGAATCGCCCCATGGCTGGCCCGGAAACAGGTCACCAAGAAGAGTTCATTCATCGATTGGATGAGTATCTCCGCAAGAGCATCTAGTGGGGCTCCTCAGATAACCTGAAGGCACGTTAATCAATTGACACATACGTGTGTCCGGAGCTGTGAGAACAATGAATATCCTCGTCGTAGGAGCTGGTGGAGTTGGAGCCTCAATGGCTTCCGTTGCTGAAACGAGGAGTTTTTTCGACTCCTTTGTGTTGGCAGACCTTTCTCGGGAGCGCGCCGCGCAGGCCGTTGCCGCACTGGATGATCCTGGAAAGTTCTCAGCTGAAGTTGTCGATGCCGGCAATGTTTCTGAACTAATTGCGCTCATCGAAAAAGTCAAAGCTGACGTTGTCGTCAACGCGTGTGACCCTCGTTTCAACGAATCAATCTTTGAAGCGTGCTATCGCGCAAAGTGCGGATACGTGGACATGGCGATGAACCTCAGTACGCCACACCCCACGAATCCATACAACGAAGTGGGCACCTACCTTGGTGCAGATCAATTGAGCGCCCATGAGTTATGGAAAGAACGCGGCATTCTTGCGTTGGTCGGTATGGGCGTCGACCCTGGGTTGAGCAATATTTTTGCGAAGTATGCATCTGAACACCTCTTCGATGAGATTCACGAAATCGGCGTGCGCGACGGTTCGAACTTGTCGATTGATGGTTTTGACTTTGCACCAACATTCTCGATTTGGACAACAATCGAAGAATGTTTGAACCCTCCAATCATCTGGGAAAAGAATCGTGGTCTCTACACCACGGACTGTTTCAGCGAACCTGAGGTCTTTCACTTCCCCGCCGGCATTGGCCCTGTCGAATGCGTCAACGTGGAACACGAAGAAGTCATTCTTATCCCACGCGAGGTTGATTGTGAACGCGTCACATTCAAGTATGGCCTCGGAGCAGAGTTCATCGACTGGTTGAAAACGTTTGCGTATCTCGGCCTCGATAGCACTGAGAAAGTGCGTGTCGGTGATGCATATGTTGCACCGCGAGACGTATTGGCAGCAGTATTGCCGAACCCTGCAAAGTTGGGTCACCTCATGCACGGCAAAACATGTGCCGGCACTTGGGTGCGCGGTTTATCTGACGGCAAACCACGTGAGGTCTACCTGTACCACGTGGCCGACAATGAGGTCACAATGCGTGACTGGGGCTCTCAAGCAGTGCTCTGGCAAACAGCAGTGTGTCCGGTCGTTGCGTTGGAACTCTTAGCCAACGGAACATGGAACAAAACTGGCGTTCATGGTCCCGAAGCATTTGATGCCGCCCCATTCCTTAACTTGTTGAGTGATTACTCCACACACCACGGCATTTTGGAAATGGGCCCAGGCTTGTGGCCAAGTCCGAAGCCAACGGGTCAACCCGGTTGGGATCGACCAGTGCGCCGAGCAAAACTTCCCACGTGATTCAACGCATCGTCTCACCCATTGACGGTTCCATTGTTGCTGAGCGAGAGTATGCAGATGATGCTCGTGTTGAAGTAGTTCTGTCGGCCGCCACAGCGGCGCGTACTGAATGGCAAGCAACACCATTAGACGAGCGCATTCGTTTGTGCGAAGCAATGGTGCAGTGGCTCATCGATCATGTTGATGAGATTGCTCCAGAGATTTCGTGGCAAATGGGTCGCCCCGTGCGATACACGCCCAATGAAATTCTGCGTGGGGCACAAGAACGTGCTCG
>JBILBZ010000104.1:0-5272 GCA_044353425.1 Ilumatobacteraceae bacterium
ATGCACGTGGAATGGCCAATGTTCGCGTGCTTGCTGATCGTGTTGTTGATCACGATGTCGTCATTGACGACGATTGCGAACATGGTGGTCCAACATGGGGGCCAGGTCAGCGCACATGGTGCTTCAATTCTGACGGAACTCGTGTTGCATACACCCGCAACGAGAACGGCTTCGGTTCGCTGTGGATCTATGACCGTGTGACAACCGAACGTACTTTTGTTGGTCGCGGCATTCATGGATGTTTGTCGTGGGAAGCCAACACATTGAGTGCGTTACGCAGTGGCGCACGTACTCCGCAGCAAGTCGTTGTGTACGACACCACAGATGTCTCAAACATTCAACGAACGATTGTGGTTCGTCCTGCTGATGAGTTGTGGTTCACACCTGAAATTGATGGAGAACTTGTTGAACCGTCTGTTCATCATGTTGAGAACGACGGTGTCACAGTTCCGTATCGCTTGTATCGGTCGGTGCACCCACCCTTTGGTCTCATCGTCTGGGTGCATGGCGGCCCCATTGATCAGTGGCAGGTCACCTTTCGTCCACGATTGACGTACTGGTTGTCGCGTGGTTGGTCGATTGTTGTCGTTGATCATCGTGGCACCACTGGGCATGGCCGTGATTTCGCTGAAGCGTTAGAGGGTCAATGGGGTAGCGCGGACTCAGATGACACGCATGCAGTTCTACAGCACGTGCAACGTGTCTTTGGATATCGCCCTGAGCGCACGGTGTTGATGGGTGGCAGTGCCGGTGGGCTCACTGTGTTGAACACCATTGCGATTGACCCGAGCTTGTGTGCCGGTGCGGTGCTGAGCTATCCCGTTGTTGATCTTGGTGAACTCATGCATGGTGATGACCCGTTCGAGACGCACTATATGCCGCGGCTTATTGGTGCTTCTTCGCCTGATGACCCGCTTCTTCATTCGAGGTCACCGCTGAAGTGGGCGCATCGCATTGCGAAGGTCCCCGTTCTGATTTTCCATGGGGATCAGGACCATTCCGTGCCGCTTATTCATTCCGAACGTTTGCAAAATGTGGTGTGTGCAGCCGGTGGTTCCGTTCGCCTTGAGATCATGCCCGGCGAGGGTCATGGTTTCCGAGACCCTCTCAATGTGATTCGCGAATACTCCTTTACCGAAGAGTTTCTGAACGCATTGTTGTAAGGGTGTGGCGCATGTCGTCTGCACGCACGGGGTGCACTAGATAGCGTCACAGTTATGTTGCTGGCCGAGCTAGAGATCTTCCACTCGCGCCCGATTGCCCCGACCCGTCGGTTGTCCTTGGGGTACATGTATTTACCTGTCGACCCTGCACCGGGGTTTGGTGGTTTGCTTCTCGGAGCAGTTCTCTCTGTTCACATCCGTGAAGTGGACGAAGATTTCCATGTCGATGTGCAACGACTGCTCACAGAGATTGAGCGGGGAGGTCGTGTAGTGCAGCCCCGACTGCGTCATCGGTTTCAAGTCGATCGCCATGGCCTGACACACAGTTCTCATCGCCTCATTGGTGCGGGTGATTCTGTTGAGTTCGAAATGAACAACAACGGCTCTGCATTGCAGCAAGTGCTGGGTTCTATCTATGCATTAGAACGACTTGACGAAACAACGCGGACTCTGTTGATCCCTGTCATGCGGAAGTCGTTGACATGGCGTGGACCCATAGGGCCATCGTTCATCACCTACCTTGCAGGGTCTCGCACCTCCTCTGTTTCGGCATTGGCTGACCCACGTGCGTGGGCGCTAGATGTACTGGGTTTTCCTGGCGGAACTGTAAAGCCATCAAAGAGAGAAGTGATGAGCCGTTTTCGCGCGTCAATGCGCGACGCTCACCCTGATCACGGTGGTGATGAAAAACGAGCGAGCAAAGTGATGATGGACATCTCGGAGGCCCGTCGAATTTTGTTGGATGCTCTGTGAGCACGGTGAAAGGTGTTGTCCTGTTCCCTGGGGCGGGGTCATCATCGACGCATGCGTCACTTCTTGAAATGGAAAAGGCTCTCTCACCGATTCCTGTTGCACGAGTTGATTTTCCTTATCGCAAAGCCGGAAAGTCTTTTCCTGACAAAGCGCCAGTACTGGTGCAGTGTGTGAAAGAGGAGGTGCGAGCCTTTGCAGAGTCGCTAGGCGTGCCAACATCTGCGCTAGCAATTGGTGGTCGCTCAATGGGCGGACGGATGTGTTCGATGGCAATCACTGATGAGAATGATCCATTGCACGTTGCAGGACTAGTTCTTGTTTCGTATCCGTTGCATCCGCCGAAGAAGCCCGACAATTTACGCATTGAGCACTTACCAAGGCTGACAACTCAGACTTTGTGTATTAGCGGCACACGTGATGAATTCGGAACTCCCGAAGAGTTGACGGAAGCATTCACTGTTGTGCCAGGTGACGTGCAATGGCATTGGATTGAAAACGGCCGACACGAACTTGCACGCAAGGATGATCTCGTTGCAGAAGTTGCAGCTGATTGGATCAGGGCGTTGTAGTTGAATCGACATCGTCGGGGACGATGTCTTCTAATTCCATGTGTGCAGTCTCTGGATACCGAAACCACACAATGATCGACGCAATGACGGGCCCCAGCGCAAGCCACATCATGACGGTGCCGTACGCAATGCCGGTGTCAAGCACATAACCGCCGCCGATGAGACCGATACTGCCTCCGATGAGAGCTGAGGTCATGATGATTCCGCCCGCAAGACTGCGCACGTGGGTGGGGAATAGCTCTCCGCGGTACACAGCCATTGCTGGGTACGAAAGCCCAAAGGCAAGTCCGCCTGCGATGGCAACCAACCACATCGTTGTGCCGCTCACGACAAACGACACCGCCATGAGCAGCGCTCCAAGGGGCACCATGGTGGCGCCCAAGATGCGTCGACCGCGTTCATCAGCTATTCGTCCACCAGCCAGGAGTCCGAGGCCGGCGGGCATCGATGTGGCGATCGTGAAGAGTGCAATGAGAGCAGCAGAGTATCCACGTGCATCCTTGAGATAACGATTCTGAAAAATGGACGCTGTGGCGATGTACAAGTTGGTGAGAAAAACAACTGTGCAGATGCGGCCGAGATTGCGACGCAGCGCCGGAAGTTTTCGCAAGTGACGAGTAGAGAACACCGTGTATTGCTTTTCAAATCGCTGTGACTCGGGAAGCCACTTTGTCAATGCAACGGCAACACCAAGCCAGATGAGAGTGATGAGATACACAAGTCGCCATGAACGTTCTCCGAGATCTGCGAGCGGTAAAGCCATCACGGCAGTGCCTGCACCAAAACCACTGAACATTGCTAGGAGTCCAGTGGCAAATGCTCGAGAGTTCTTTGGCATCTCTTCAATTGCAATCACGGCAATGAGAATGTCGAGCGTGAGTCCCAACGGACGCCCAATTGTTTGTGTGGCGACGAGCGCAGGAAACGAAGGCGCAAAAGCACCTAGCGCACACACGATGGGGGCGACCCATGCGACCACGAGGATCATTGGGCGTCGACCACGTCTGTCGGCCAGAACAACGAGGGGGAGACAGATGATGATGCCCCAACGCACGACGGCGGCACCAATGCCTTGGCCAGACGTCGCAACACCGAACTCATCGGCGGCATAGGCCACGGTCTGTGTAAACAGGGTGTTAGTGAAGGCTGCCGACATCGACGCCATGGCCATCAAAAGGACGATGCGGCGCTGGCGAAGGGTGAGTGTGTCTGACGGCAAAGCCCATGTGGGCAGGCGCATGTGGGGTGTCCTCCCTTTCGTGGGTATGGCGGGAGCATACTGATAGCCATGTCTGAAGGGTCAAACACAGTCGGTGACATCATTGTCGCCTCTCATAGTGGGCCCTTGGCAGGTGAGGTAATCGTCCCGGGCGCCAAGAATTCGGTCCTCAAACTGATGGCAGCCACATTGTTGGCAGATGGTCGCTACCTCTTGACGAATGCCCCAGTCATCGTCGACGTCGACATCATGGCCGACCTGCTCACTGCAGTGGGACTTCGTATTTCTTTCCACCCTGCACCTGCTGGCGAAGTGGGCCAACACATCGAGATAGTCAATAGTGGAGCGATCACCCCGGTCGCTCCTTTTGAATTAGCCGACCGCATTCGTGCCTCGGTCAATTTGGTCGGACCATTGTTGGGCCGATGTGGAGAAATTGATATTGCACTCCCTGGTGGTGACGACTTTGGTGGACGTCCGATTGACATGCACTTGCGTGGGCTTGAAGCAATGGGCGCAACGTTCGATGTCACGTCTGACGGCATTATCGGACGTGCATCTCGTTTGCAGGGCGCCGAGATTGATTTTGATTTCCCGAGTGTGGGTGCAACAGAAAACATTCTGATGGCTGCTGTTGTTGCAAGCGGTGTCACAACAATTCGCAATGCAGCACGCGAGCCAGAGATTGTTGACCTGTGCAACATGCTTCGAAAAATGGGTTGCCGCATTGAAGGAATCGGAACATCAACGCTGGTTGTCACGGGCGTTGAGCATGCAACATTGCAGGCAGTTACTCATGAAGTCGTGACTGACCGTGTGCAAGCTGCTACGTACATCGCAGCAGTTGCTATGTGCGGTGGAACAGTTCATGTTGGTCGTGCAGTCGCTGAACATATGGGCATGATGTTGTCCCGTTTCACAGATATGGGCATTGCCTTTGACATCTCGTCTGATGGCATTACTGCCACAGCTCCCTCTCGACTCACTGCGATCAATGTTGCGACTCTGCCGTATCCGGGCGTTGCGACTGATTACAAGCCTTTGATTGTCGCAATGTTGTCAGTGGCACAAGGAGTGGGCATCGTGACCGAGAACTTGTATCCCGGTCGCTTCCGTTATGTCGAAGAACTCAGCAAGTTGGGCGCCGACATCACCATTGATGGGCATCATGCGTCAGTGCGAGGTGTTGATCACTTGATTGGTGCAACTGTTGTCGCTCCCGACATTCGCGCCGGCGCGGCTCTTGTTGTCGCAGGGCTTGCGGCATCGGGCAGTACTGAAATTGGTGATGTTTTCCACATCGACCGCGGGTACGACGACATTGTGGGCCGATTGGCCTCAATCGGAGCGTCAGTTACTCGGCGACATCCGACGGAATAGCTTCAGACTCCGTCTCATCGGGCGGAGGCAGTTTCCGGGCCCGAGTGGTGGCAAGGCGCAACAGGCCAACAATGAGCCCAATAGGGACCGCTGCATAGAGGAACTCGTCCCATCCACCTTGATGCGCCAACATGTTCCTGAGGTTAGGCGAGCAGGGCTCCCAGGTGGGTATCGTCTTAGAGGTATTG
>JBILBZ010000105.1:0-5158 GCA_044353425.1 Ilumatobacteraceae bacterium
CCTATAATTTCAAGCACGAAGGGGAGTATCCCTACCAATTCCAGTGTCGTCAGTACGGTGAAAAAAGCCCGGCACGGAAACCCGCAAGGGTTGGGAGAGACCTTCGGCAAGCCCACTCGCTAGCCGAAGGAAAACCTAATGTCCCCTGCCCCCGCAGCACACACCAACTCCATTGAGACTCAGATTCACGCGCACGCATTGTCTGCGCAAGAAGTTCTCTCGGCTCTTTCCGCCGACTCCAATGGTTTGAACTCAGATGAGGTCACCACGCGTTTGATGACATTTGGTTCCAATCGGTTGGCAGAAAAAGAACCTGTTCCTGCGTGGAAGCGGTTTGCGAGCCAATTCACCAACATGTTGACGGTCATCTTGATTATCGCTGCAGTCGTCAGCCTTGTCGTTGCCAAGGAAATCAAAACCCCCATTGTTGTGATGACGGTTGTTCTCATCAATGCGATCATTGGTTTCGTTCAAGAGAACAAAGCAGAAGCTTCACTCAATGCCCTAAAGAAGATGCTCGCATCGTCAGCGCGAGTACGTCGCAATGGCGAGCTTGAAAATGTTCCTACTGAACAAATCGTTCCTGGCGACATTGTGCTCATCGAAGCAGGCGACCGCGTTCCTTCTGACGGACGACTCCTCTCCGCCGTCAACCTTGAGATTGAAGAGGCATCCCTCACTGGTGAAAGCCTCGCATCAACCAAGACGCTCGATGCCGTGAAAGAAGATGCCTCCATCGGCGACCGCAAGTGCGCCGTGTTCATGAACACAACGGTGACACGAGGTCGTGCTGAATTCGTCGTTACCGCCACCGGCATGAACACCGAGATGGGCCACATCGCCGGCCTCCTTCAAGACACTGAAACTGAAAAGACTCCTCTTCAAAAGCAGCTCGACACACTCGCCCACTCTCTTGCAAAACTTGCTGGCGTCATTGTCGGTGTTGTCTTCATCATTGGCCTTATCTCTGGCGACAAGTTCGAAGACCTCATGTTGACTGCCGTTGCACTTGCAGCTGCAGCCATCCCCGAAGGTCTTCCTGCAGTCACCGCCGTAACTCTTGCCATTGGCACATCGCGTATGGCCAAGCAGAACGCAATCGTGAAGCGGCTCGCCAGTGTTGAAACATTGGGCTGCACCAGCGTGATCTGTTCTGACAAGACAGGCACTCTCACGTTGAATCAGATGACTGCACGTGAACTCGTGTACATGAACACATCGCACAATATTTCAGGTGAGGGCTACTCCCCTGAAGGTCGCATTACGACAGCACGCGGCGATGACCCAATTTCTCTCGTCACTGCTCTCTACCCAATGGCACTGTGTAACGACTCTGCTGTTCGTCGCATCGGAGACAACGAATGGGAACTGGTTGGCGACCCCACCGAAGGTGCGCTTGCAGTGCTCGCAATGAAAGGTGGACTAGAAGTTTCCAACCTGCGTGAAGATCGTCCACGTATTGCTGAAGTGCCGTTTGACAGTGCCCATAAGTTCATGGCCACCTTCCATCAAATTGTCACCGACGAAGGAGTCGACATTGTGCGCGTCTTCGTTAAGGGCGCACCCGACGTTCTGCTCGCACGCTCAAATCGTGCCATCGACGCAACAGGTGCCGCTGCACCAGTCGCAAATCTCTCAGCCGACCTCATTGCACACAATGAGCGTCTTGCGTCGCAAGGTCTTCGCGTCCTCGCAGTTGCTCACCGCGACTTCGACCTCGAAGCATGGGGTGAAATCTCAAGCGAAGACCCCATCACTTTGATTACAGACCTCACATTCCTTGCCCTCATTGGCATCATCGACCCACCACGACCTGAAGCACGTGCGGCAATCGCTGTCGCCCACCAAGCAGGTATTGACGTCAAGATGATCACCGGCGACCATGCAATCACTGCCGCCGCTATCGGACAAGACCTCGGTCTCTCAGGCGATTCACTGACTGGTGCAGATCTCGATTCACTCAGTGATGATGACCTCGACAAAGCACTCGACACCACATCGGTCTTTGCTCGCGTATCTCCGAGCCACAAGATTCGTCTTGTTGCAGCATTGCAACGCAAGGGCAATGTTGTGGCGATGACAGGTGACGGTGTTAACGATGCACCTGCGTTGAAGAAGGCAGACATCGGCGTTGCAATGGGCATCACCGGCACCGAAGTGACAAAAGAAGCCGCCACGATGGTTCTCACAGACGACAACTTCGCCACGATCGTCGGCGCCGTCGAACGTGGTCGCGTCATCTACGACAACATCGTCAAGTTTGTTCGCTTCCAGTTGAGCACCACGCTTGGTTTCGCAATGGTGTTCCTTGCATGTTCCGTCACCGGAATCATGGAGCGCAAGCCATTTACCGCGATTGCAATCTTGTGGGTGAACATCATCATGGATGGGCCACCAGCAATGGCATTGGGCGTCGACCAAGGCGGAACCTCCGTGATGTCACGCACTCCCCGACCAAAGGATGAACCAATTCTCACCAAGCAGCGCTGGGTGACGGTTGGCCTGAGTGCACTCGTGATGGCAGTTGCCACTACGTTGCTCTTCAACTTCGCACCTGGCGAACAAACTGCTGCCACCACAGCGTCAGTTGCCGGAACAATGGGACTCAACACTTTCGTTCTCTTCCAGTTCTTCAACATCTTGAACGTTCGTAGCGAGAGCCGCACAGTGTTCACCAAGTTAACCTTCACCAACAAGTACCTCTGGTGGTCGCTCGCAGTTGTTCTCTTGTTGCAGATTGCAGTCACGCACGTGGGCTTCATGCAAAGCCTATTCAACACACAGTCCATCTCATTCAATCAATGGATGGTCTGTGTCGCTGTTGCATCATCGGTCCTGTGGGTTGAAGAAATCCGCAAAGCAATCGTTCGTCGACTTCAGTCCAAGTAATCACCACCATCACCTAGGAGAAAACCATGTTCAAGAACACAGCTAAAACAACAATTCTTCTTGCTGCAATGGGCGGCCTCATTGTGGGAATCGCCTCCCTGCTCGGAGGCGGCAGCAGTGGGTCCGTCATGATCGGACTCTTCCTTGCATTTGGGATGGTCGGTTGGTCGTACTGGTCAAGTGACAAGTTGGCATTACGTTCCGCAAAAGCACAAGTCATCACTGAGGCTGATCATCCAGAGTTCTACGGCATGGTGCGCGACCTTGCTCAGCGTGCAGGACTACCAATGCCCCGCGTTGCTGTGTCCCCCAGCGATCAGCCCAATGCATTTGCCACGGGCAGAAACCCTGAACACGCAGTCGTCTGCGCTACAACAGGGCTTCTTCAACAGCTCTCCCGCGACGAAGTGGAAGGCGTGATGGCTCACGAGTTGATGCACGTCCGCAACCGAGACATTTTGATTGGCTCTGTGGCAGCAGCCGTTGCAACTGCCATCTCTGCCATCGCACAGATGGCAATGTTCGCCAGCATGTTCAGCGGTTCTCGAGACGACGAAGAACGCGGCAATCCAATTGTGGTTCTTGTTGTCGCAATGTTTGCACCAATGGCAGCTGGACTCATTCAGATGGCCATTAGTCGCAGCCGTGAATTCGAAGCAGACCGCGGCGCAGCAGAGCTTTTGGGTAGTGGTGAATCACTGGCCAGCGCTTTAGAAAAAATTGAGATCATGGCTGCACGCAGTCCTATGCAAGTCGCACCTGCACAAGCCCAGGCATACATTCACAACCCGCTTGCAGAGATGCACCACAAGCGCGGAACTGGACTTGATGTTTCGCGTCTGTTCTCCACGCACCCAGCAACTGCAGAGCGCATTCGCCTTCTGCGTGCGATGACCTTCTAGTCCTCGACTTCGGCAGGGCCGCTGAGGGTGAACAACAGAGCACCGCACAACGAGATGCACCCTGCAACGAGATACGGCAATGTGTAGTTGCCCGAAGCATCACGGATACTTCCGATCAGAATCGGCCCAATCGCTGTACCAGTGAGGCTGACAAGGCCAGACCGAGCAGAGATACGGGCGTAATCCTTCACGCCGAAGCGTTGTGCGATGAGCAGTGATTGCATCATCAATACGTTGCCCACCATCGCACCAAAAAGTCCAATGGAAACAAACAACAAAATGGTGTTTTCCATCTGGCCAATGAGGATGATGGCCGAACCTTGCACGGCAGCGATAAACACCATGAACTTTGCAAGTGGAAACTTCGGAATGATCTTTCCGCCAACCAAACGGAACACCACGCTGGCGCCTGACAACACAGATGTTGCAAGTGCAGCTGTTCCCGCGGTTGTTCGCTCTTCCACCAATTTCACGATCTGTTGAATGGCACCCACTTGTGAGCCCATCACCAAGATGTAGCCAATCGTGACAATCCAGAAGAACTTGGTGCGCACTGCAATCGCCATCGGTACGCCAGGCAGATCCTCCACATGATTCTCGGGCTTTGGTTCACCATCCGGCATCCAGTTCAAGGCCAGCGGATCAGGTCGAATCAGGAGGTATGCGGGTACGGACATTCCGAAGAGCCAGATGAGCGCCAGCCATATTGAGGCCCCGCTCATCTGTTGATCATCAATCAACTTCTTGATGAACGGCGTGAGAAGAATGCCGCCCACCGAAAGACCCGACGATGCTGCAGCGATTGCCGAAGCACGCTTCACATGGAACCAGCGCGTGACCACGGTGGTCGCTGCGGTCAGTCCACTAGAAGACCACGCAACTGCAAACACTGCATACACAACAAAAAGGTGCCACTTTTGTGAGACATGGCCCATCATGTACAGCGAGCCTGCGCCCACCACTGCGCCGCCATACATGAGGTACCGCACATCAAACTTTGTGATCAATCGTGCAACAACCACATTCCACAGGCCGCCAATGAGGAAGAAGAAAGTGGTGGCAACAGAGAGTGAAGAAATGTTCCAGCCGAACTCTTTCGAGAACGCATTGAGGTACACACCCATGCCATAGAAGCCGAGCGAAGACCCGAAGAAAAGAATGGCGAAGCACCCTCCGACAACCCACCAGCCGGGAAATGTTCCCTGACGAGCCAGATACACGCGATTCGTAGTTGTCGTCATGGGAGCCCCCTTCCCTGAAGGCACCCTAGACCCACGGACGGGCTGTATGGCTTATTGAACGGCTAGTCGCCGAACCGCTAAGCGGTCATCAACAAGACGATTTAGACGAATGCGGCGTAGCCGTCA
>JBILBZ010000020.1:0-15788 GCA_044353425.1 Ilumatobacteraceae bacterium
TGACCATTTAGCCCAGGCAGCAGAAAAACTGATTCCGCTGCAGAACTAGTTATTTGTTTTTGCGAGCGGGCTTTGTGAAGTTCGCGCAGAAGTCAATCATCAATCGCGCACCGTAGGCAGTCGCACCGCGATTCAGCCAACCATTGTCGCCATCTGAATCCATAGGGCCGGCCATATCGATATGCACCCACGGAGTGGATCCAACGAACTCGCTCAAGAAGAGAGCGGCAGTTGTTGCACCGGCGAGTGGCCCACCAATGTTGCGCATGTCCGCGACATTTGAATCAAGCAACGAGCGGTAGGGGCGATGGAGCGGGAGTTCCCACACCAATTCATCGGTACGGCTACTGGACTGCTTGATTTGTGCAAGCACTGCATCGTTGTTGCCCAAAACACCAGCCATGTGCTTACCCAGTGCACCCATGCATGCACCGGTGAGTGTTGCGATATCAAGCATTGCATCAGGCTTCAGTTCTGCACCGAGAGAAAGTCCGTCAGCGAGAATGAGACGACCTTCGGCATCGGTGTTGTGGATCTCCACTGTTTTGCCATTGCGCATTGTGAGAACGTCACCAAGTTTCAGAGCGCTACCGCTTGGCATGTTGTCGGTGCACATGAGGAAGGCAGTGACGCGTGTCTTCACTTTTAGAGCACTGAGAGCACTCATCGTGGCAAGAACTGCTGCAGCACCACTCATGTCCATCTTCATTGAGGCATGGCTTGGGTCGCTTGGCTTCAAGGAAATTCCGCCTGAGTCGTACATGACTCCCTTGCCAACAAGGACAACGTGCGACTTCGCATTTGCTGGCTTGTATTCCAACTTCACCATGCGAGGTGGTTCAACGCTTCCTGCATTCACACCGACGAGACCACCACAGCCCATCGCTGCAAGTTGATCTCTGTCATACACAGTTGATGTCAGATTTGATTCGGCTGCAATTGCTACTGCACGCTCTGCAAATGCACGAGCCGTGAGATGAGACGGTGGCGTATTCGCGAAGTCACGTGCATTACACACAGCACCGGCAGTTGTTACACCAGCATTCATTCCCGCAGTCAGAGCTGTGGTTTCAGTTGACGACACCAAAGTCACTGATGTGAGTCTCGGAAGACTGCCCTTGTCATTTTTCAGGTCAGCCCAACGGTGTAGCGCTAACGCCATGCCTTCGACGACCGCCTGTGCATTTGCCTTCGTTGCACCGCGACCCACTGATGCGAGCGTGGTCGCAACCGATGCGTAACGACTCGATGCACGTGCAGCGGCTGCAGCAATGGTGCGCATTGTGTTGGCATCAAGTTCACGAACGTCGCCAACACCGACCAAGACACGTACTTTGCCTTTGTCGCCTGGAAGCGTGACTGTTTGGCATGCGCGACCTTCGAATCCGAGTGCTGAAAGCTGTTCGCGATTCAAGCCGACGCCTGCTCCGACGGGGCCAGAACTGGCAACGGGGATAATGACTGCTTCAGCTTTTGAAGGGGCCGACTTTGACGTAGAGAACGTGGTGCGCATACGCCCACTCTATGTTGCGCGCATCAGCGCATTGCGATGCGAGACCTAGAGGCTCTTCACAGGGCGCGAGACGCCCTCTTGCCAGCGTGCCATTGTCCACAAGAGATCTGACAAACGGTTGAGATACGGCACAACATAAGAAGGAAGCGGTGCTGCACCAAATGCTTGGCGCTCTGCTCGGCGCACAGTGGTGCGGGCAAAGTCGAGCCATGCAGAGACAGGATGCTCGCCAGGAACCACGAACTCAGTGGGTGGTTCGAACTTGGTATCAAGGTCGTCGATGATGGTTTCAAGACGATCCACCATCTCGGGCGTGACGCAACTTGAGCCAGGTGTGAGTTTGTGTCGATTCTCAGGAAGAGTGGCCAACTCGGCCATCAACACATAGAGATCTTTCATTACCGGCACCACGATGGCATCAACTTCGGAGCCATGCCCCGCTGCCGTGCGCACCAATCCGATGACGGCCTGTGCCTCATCAACTGCGCCGTATGCACGAGGCAATTCAGAGTCTTTGGGCACGCGGCCTCCATAGAAGAGTCCGGTCGTGCCGTCGTCGCCTTCACGGGTGTAGATCTTGTCGCGAGCCATGCCATTGACTCTATGTCGGTGGGGTCTCAATGCCCTATTTCTCATGTGGCAATTGGCAAAGACGCCCTACGAGGCCGACCTATCGGAAGTAGCGTGGAGAAGTCATGAATCGTCAGCCTTATCTTGAAGCAGTCCGTGAGAGAGTCATCGTGTTCGATGGTGCTTTCGGCACATTTATCCAAGACTTGGACCTTGGGGCTGCAGACTTCGGTGGCCCATCCCTTGAAGGCTGCAACGAGATGTTGTGCCTCACACGCCCCGATGTCATCGAGGCAATGCACGCTGCATTCCTTGATGCTGGTGTCGACGCAATTGAAACAGCAAGCTTCGGCAGTTTCTCCACAGTGCTCACGGAATACGACATTCCTGAACAGGCGTACGAACTCAACGTTGCCGCCGCATCAATTGCGCGCCGTGTTGCCGATCGCTATGAATCAGACGGTCGCCCTCGCTACGTAGCAGGCAGTATCGGGCCTGGTACCAAGTTGCCAAGTCTTGGTCACATTGGCTTCATCGAACTACGCGATGCATATGAAGAGCAAGCGCGCGGTCTCATCGATGGCGGCTCAGACCTGTTCCTCATCGAAACATGCATGGACCTTCTACAGATCAAAGCCGCAATGCAGGGTTGTCGCAATGCGATGAAAGCGTGCGGTCGCGAACTTCCAATCCAGGTGCAAGTCACCATGGAAACAACTGGACGCATGTTGGTGGGTACCGAAATCGGCGCCGCTTATGCATCACTTGCAGCAATGAAGCCAGATGTCATCGGAATCAACTGCGCTACTGGCCCTTCGGAAATGCAAGAGCACCTTCGCTACCTCAGCGAGCACTCTCTTATTCCCATCAGCGTGTTGCCGAACGCCGGACTTCCCAGTGTTGTTGATGGCAAGACCCATTACGACCTCACCCCGGAGCAGCTTGCAGAGTTTCATCGTCACCATGTGAGTGACTTGGGAATTGGCATTGTCGGTGGATGTTGCGGCACGACCCCAGAACACATGCGTCAGGTCTGCGAAGCAGTCCACGGCGTCACACCAAAGCCACGCACTCCAGAATTTGAACCAAGTGTTTCGTCGCTGTACTCCGCAGTCACGCTCGAGCAAGACCAAAGCTTCCTCATCATCGGTGAACGCACCAATGCAAACGGATCAAAAGCATTCCGCGAAGCAATGTTGCGCGAAGACTGGGACACCTGTCTCAAGATGGCAACCGAGCAGATTCGCGAGGGCTCTCACGTTCTTGACGTCTGTGTCGACTACGTAGGGCACGACGGCACTGTCGACATGAATGAGATTGCATCACGGTTCGCCAGCCAAGCCAGCGTGCCTCTCGTTCTCGACTCCACCGAACCAGAGGTGATGGAAGCTGGTCTTTTGCACACCGGTGGTCGCAGCATTCTGAACTCAGCCAACCTTGAAGATGGCGAGGAACCCGGCAGTCGACTTGATCGCGTCTTCACATTGGCTCGCGACTATGGCGCTGCAGTCATTTGTTTGTTGATTGACGAACGCGGTCAAGCACGTGATGTCGAATGGAAGATGGAAGTTGCGCATCGCATTGCAAAGATTGCAACAGAGCGTTATGGCCTCTCCAATAGCGACCTCATTTTCGATGCGCTCACATTCCCCATCGGAACCGGCGATGAAGACCTTCGCAAAGACGGCATCGCAACACTGGAAGCAATCAAGCGCATCAAGACTGAGATTCCAGGTGCCTACACAACATTGGGTCTTTCCAATGTGAGCTTTGGTCTCAGCCCCGCAACTCGTCAGGTGTTGAACAGCGTGTTCCTCCACGAGGCTCGTCAATATGGCCTTGACTCCGCCATTGTTCACGCATCAAAGATTCTTCCGTTGGCACGCATTCCCGAAGAACAAATCACAGTCTGCCAAGACCTCATTTATGATCGCCGCAAAGAGGGCTACGACCCACTCACTGCGCTTCTAGAGATCTTTGCTGGTGTTTCTGCTGTCGAGACCGTCAAGGTCGACCGCACCGACTGGACGATTCAACAGATTCTTCGTCAGCGCATCATCGATGGTGACCGCGAAGGCTTGATTGAAGACCTTGAATTAGGACGCAGCAACGGCATTGCAGCACTCGACATCATTAACGAAATCTTGTTGGACGGTATGCGCGAAGTGGGTGAACTGTTTGGCTCTGGCCGTATGCAGTTGCCCTTCGTTCTGCAAAGCGCCGAGACAATGAAGACTGCTGTTGCACATCTTGAGCAGTACATGGAAAAGACTGGCGAAAGCAGCGCCAAGGGCAAGCTTGTGCTTGCCACTGTAAAGGGCGATGTGCACGACATCGGTAAAAACCTTGTCGACATCATCTGTACGAACAATGGCTACGAAGTGCACAACATTGGCATCAAGATCGGCATCCAAGAGATGATCGAGAAGGTCAAAGAAGTCAATGCTGACGCACTTGGCATGAGTGGTCTTCTCGTGAAGTCCACCATCATCATGCGTGACAACCTGCAGGAGCTCAATACTCAAGAGCTCAGCGACATCCCTGTTCTTCTCGGTGGCGCAGCGCTCACCCGCAGCTATGTGGAACAAGATCTCCGCAAGGTCTATGACGGTCGCGTGTTCTATGGCAAAGATGCTTTCGAAGGTCTCTCTGTTCTCGACACACTCATGAACATCAAGAAGACCGGCGTCGATGACCCTGACTTTGGCCGCAAGTTGGGCACTCGCCTCATTGAACGCGCCGAAAAGGTTGAAGTTGATCCGTCAACAATTCCTGCTCGTTCACCCGAGATTGAGACAGACAACGAAGTCTTCACTCCTCCGTTCTTGGGTAGCAAAGTTGTCAAGGGCATCGGACTCGATGAGATCGCCGAATACATCAATGAAACCGCTTTGTTCCGCAACCAGTGGCAGTACCGCCCTAACGAGGGTGAAACAGATGCCGACTTTAAAGATCGCATTCGTCCGTTGTTGCGCGAGCAGTTAGGTGCAGCAAAATCTGGTGGCTACCTTGTTCCTCAGGTGGTGTACGGATACTTCCCCGTCAACGCCGATGGCAATGACCTCATTGTGTGGACAGACGACACGCGCACCGTCGAGAAGACTCGCTTCCATTACCCACGCCAAAAGGTCGCGCCGTACATGTGCATCGCTGACTTCTACCGCAGCGTGGAAAGTGGAGAGAAGGATTACGCCGCCTTCCACATCGTGACAATGGGTTCACCTGTGAGCGAAAAAGCTGCAGAGCTTTTCGCGGAGAACAAGTACAACGACTACATGGTCTTGCATGGCATCGGCGTGGAGATGGCCGAAGCATTGGCCGAGTACTGGCACCACCGCATTCGTACAGAGTGGGGCTATGTCGACCAGGACGGTCCTTCGCTTGCTGGACTTTTCCGCCAGCAGTATCGCGGTGGCCGTTACAGCTGGGGTTACCCCGCTTGCCCAGACCTGGAAGACAACGCAACTGTCGCCGAGCTTCTTGAGGCAGGTCGCATCGGTATTGAAGTGAGTGAAGAAACTGGCTGGCAATACCAACCAGAACAAACAACTTCAGCGATTATCTGCCATCACCCCAAGGCAAAGTACTTCGTCGCTCGCGACTAATTCAGCAGTCACGCCTAATGAGGTTGTGATTTGTTCCAGGTAGCCGCAAGTAACGCATAGTGACCGTTGAGCGCGATCAACTCATCATGCGTTCCTATTTCAGAGATGTGAGCATCTGCAACAACCGCAATCTTGTCCGCTCGCTGCACGGTCGAGAGCCTGTGCGCCACCACAATCACCGATCGGCCCACCATCAGCTTCTCGAGAGCTGCTTCAATCAACATCTCGGTACCAGGGTCGAGATTCGATGTTGCTTCATCAAGAACGAGAACTGCCGGATCAACAAGGGCTGCTCGAGACAATGCGACCAGTTGTCGTTCTCCTGCAGATAGACGAGAACCTCGTTCTCTCACTTCAGTATCAAGGCCTTCTGGCAACGCTTCAAAGCGCTCGCGCAAACCGAGTCGATCTAACGCACCAAGCAGTTCGGCTTCCGTTGCATCAGGCTTTGCAATCAACAAGTTGTCCCGCACCGAACCGTCGAACAAGAAGCCTTCTTGAGGGATCACCACAATGCGACGACGAAGATCTTCCATTGACGCATCGCGAAGATTGACACCACCAAATGAGACTGAGCCCTCCTGTGGGTCATAGAGACGAGCCATTAATTTTGCAAGGGTTGACTTACCAGCACCTGTCGGGCCAACAAGAGCAAGACGGGTGCCAGCAGTCAGAACAACACTCACATTGTCGAGGGCAGGCTTGCTCGAACCCGCATACGAAAACGAAATTGAGTCAACTACAACATCGCCCGTTACTGGGAGGGCGGTCGGCTGAGTTGATTCAACAACATCAGGCTGAGCATCAATGATTGCGAATAACTTGTGCAGTGATGCAGCTGCCGACTGCAAGGTGTTGTATAGCTGAGACAGTTGTTGCACAGGGTCAAACAACGTTGCGAGCAAGAGGACAAACGCCACCACTGTTCCTAGTGAAACGGACCCTCTATGCACCAGGAATCCACCGAGTCCAACAATGAGAGCAGACGAAGCAATGCCCGCAAACTCAATGAGACCGAAGTACCAGGTACTCACCTTGACGCTGTAGAGATGACTGCGGAAGAGCTCACGATTTGATTCTTTGAAGCGACGGATCTGCTCGTCTTCGCGGGCATAGGCCTGAATGACTCGAACACCTGTGATTCCCTCTTGCAATGCCGAGAGATTTGCCCCCACCTTTTCTCGCACTTCGAGATATGCCCGACTTGAATCCCGCTGGAACTTCACTGACGCGGCAATAAGGAATGGGAAGACAATGAGGCTGATGAGGGTCAATTGCCATGACATGCTCATTAGAAGAAAGAAAGCAAAGAAGAGCAAAAGGAACGAAGAAAGGAACTGCATCAGTCCCCACTGAACTAGTTCTGACATGGACTCCACATCGGCCGTCATTCGAGCAACAAGAACTCCAGCTTTTTCTCTGTCGAAGAAGGCCATTGACTGACGTTGCATCTGCGTGAAAACTCGTATGCGCAAGAGACGAAGGAAGCCCTCACCTGCGGAGTTCAACGCCACATATTGCAGACGCCCAATGACATACGCAATTGCAACTACAACGAGATATGCGATGACGGTCATATTGAGAACTCTGGCGTCCTTGGCGTTAATACCCGAGTCAATACCGTGCCGCACGAGGACAGGACCAGCCAGTGCGCACAACACCGTGATGACGACATAGAACATCGCCAGTGCAGCAGTACGGCGGAACTCCCCCGCCATTTTGATGCTACGAATCAATACGACACGTGTTTGTGAACGATCAAGTTTCTGATCGTCATCAACAACACTTCGTCCGCCACCGCGGCCTCCACCAGCCCACATGACTACTCCACCACCTGTGGTGTAGACCATGCTGCGAGAACTTCTCGATACTTCTCATTGGTAGCCAACAGCTCTTGATGCGTACCGACCGCTGCGATCACGCCGTTATCAAGAAGCACAGCACGATCTGCTAACTCAATAGTTGCGGGGCGATGCGCAATAACGAGAGTGGTTCTCCCCCGCATCACCGTTGCTAATGCATCACGAATTTCATGTTCTTTCGTGGGGTCAACAGCCGAGGTTGCATCATCAAGGACAAGTACACGTGAATCAGCAACGATGGCACGCGCAATCGCTATACGTTGCCGTTGCCCACCAGACAGCGAGAACCCACGCTCACCTAACACCGTGTCGTACTGCTGAGGCAACTGCATGATGAATTCATGTGCGCCAGCAAGCTTTGCAGCCCGAACAACAATCTCTTGTTCAATATCTGGCTTAGCGAAAGCGATATTGGCTGACACAGTGTCGTTGAACAGCAATGTGTCCTCAAAGACGACTCCGACTGCTCGACGAAGGTCCGACAAAGTGAGATCACGAAGATCAACACCATCAAGTTTGATACTGCCCGATTGAGGGTCGTAAAAGCGCAACAGCAACCGTGTGACGGTCGACTTCCCTGAACCCGTTGCCCCGACAATCGCCACTGACTCTCCTGGCGCAATCGTGAGCGACAAACCATTCAACACTGTGAGATCTGCGTGGCCAATGTCGTATCCGAAGACAACGTCATTGAAGCTCACGGCACCCACTGGCTGCGCCAATCCTGCTTGAGGCAACGTGCGCGGTTCAACGGCATCTGCAATCGCCGGGACCTCGGACAGAATCTCGTTCACTCGCAACAACGCCGATGCAGCGCGTTGGGCAAAGGCCACTGTCATTCCGATGTTTCGCATTGGCCAGATCAGCATGGTGAGATACGTATTGAACGCAACCAAGCCGCCCAAGGACATCTCACCGTTGATGACGCGATGTCCACCAAGACCAAGAACTGCAACGAGACCAAGCGAAGGCAGAAGGTCGATTGCAGGCAAGAAGCGACTACGGATACGGGCTGCACGCATGGATTCACGCTGAATGTCATCAGCTTCGATGTTCAACCTGGCCTGTCGCACTGCTTCGGCGCCAAAGCCCTTTATCACGCGGATGCCAGAAACTGACTCTTCCACGATGTTTGCCAACTGTGCCTGCTCTTGCTGCACAGCCATCACTGCAGGGTGAATCTTGTGGGAGAAAGAACGTGCCGAGATGTTGATGAACGGCAATGGAAATAACGAGACCGCGGCGAGTATCGGATCAGAGATGAACAGAATGACGACAACACCAATCACCATTGTGATCTGAGAGACAAAGATGGGAATGTTGACAACAAAGCCCTGTACTTGTTGCAAGTCACTCGAAGAACGACTCATCAACTGACCCGTCTGCGCTTTGTCGTGATAGCCGACATGCAGACCTTGAATCTGAGCGAAGATTCGCTCGCGCAACATGGTCTCTGTCAAACGACTCTCGCGGAAGGCGATGTATCGACGCCATCCAGCAAAGACACCCGCGATGACAGCAGCTGCCAAAATCAACATTGTCCAGAGAAACAATGAACCATTCTTTTCAATACCTCGGTCAATCGCCAGCTTCGTGAGCTGTGGAACCGAGACTTTGCCCAATGTCCACGCAAGACCGACACATGCACCCATGATGAGAGCGCGGCGCTGAAGCTTCAGCGTGGCGAAGAGAAGACGCCACCCTTCCCGCGTGACCCCCTTGGGTTCATTTGACATGAGTTAATTGTGCGCTGCGGGTGACAAAGACTTGACAGCATCCCAATAGTTCAACTCTGGGTCGAACGGCATAATTGCCAAGGACGATGTCGTCACTCCATTGTCGAAGTACTGACGAATGCGATCGCGGCAATACTCCGGCGATCCATGGACGATGAGTTGGTCTACGACTTCATCAGGGATGGCGGCAAGAGCAGCTTTGCGGTCCCCTGCCTTCCACATATCCCACATGCCCTTGAGTTCATCACCGCGGCCAAGCCAAGCATGGAACTGTGCATACACCGGCACATTGAGATATGCAGCGATTGCGAATCGAGCAGCAGTTCGCACCACTTCGGTGTTCTCTGACGGACAGATGAAAATGCGAGCAACAATTTCCTTGGGCGTACCCGCTGCCGCACCGCGAACAACTTCTGCCACACGCGTGACGTCCTCAGCACTCAACCAGTTGATAATTGCACCGTCTGCTTCACGTGCAGCGAGACGAAGCATTCCTTCACGCAGTGCAGCAACAAGAATCTGTGGCTTCACTTCAGGGCGAATTCCCAAACGGAATCCATCAACATTGAAAGTGTCATACTGCTTTGTGACCTTCTCGCCTGACAATGCATCATTTAGGAATCGAACGACGTCACGAACCTTCTTGTATGGCTCATCAAAAGGAATGCCATTCCATTTCTGCACGATGACATTGCTGGAAGAACCGATTCCGATTGCAAACCGACCAGGCGCAGCATCAGCAAGTGTTGCTACCGACTGCGCAAAACAGGCCGGACTGCGTGTGTACGCAGGAACAATTGCTGTCCCCAGACGAAGTCGTGGTTCCCATGCAGATGCCAACGCAAGTGGCGTAAATGCATCAGCACCGTCTGCCTCGGCTGACCAGATGTCGGTGTATCCCATGTCGGCCAGTTCAATGAGACGATCTCGATGTGTGTTGAGATGGCCTGGCAACGGAACTGTCATTCCTGGTCGCACTGGCATGCCGTGTTGTGCTTTTGCTCCGTAAGCGTTCATGTTTCCCCCTGAATCGTGATGTTGTTATGCGAGCGTCAGCCCTTGTGAATTCTTGCGATACAACTCTGGCTGGCTGTCGCCATCAGAGTTCCATCCTCGGCAAACATGTTGACAAGTCCGTGGCCGAAACCACGAGCAACGCCATGAACGCGAATATCGAGAAGTACCCATGTGGTGGGAACCAAATTCATGACACGCAATGTGTTGTCGAGCGAGTTACCACCGCCACGGATGCCAAGTGCTTGTCCAACGCCGCGCGGAACAAAGTCGCCCAACACACCAAGGGTTGCGGCATCGACGCCTTCAATCACTTCAGGCAATCGTGCCCACATGATTGTTTGTCCGTCACCTGGAGACCCATCAAGATCTTCCTCTTTACGTACCTTCACGACACGTTCATCCATGAAGTCATGAATTGAGCCCTTCACCAGGAAACGATGCTTCCAGTCGGGGTAATCGTCAGGGGTGCCAACATCGGGCATCGTTTCGAACTGGCCTGAGTATTCGAAGTCTCGATCGCCGAGCGCAGCATTCACTGTGATGATCTCACGCTCACCCACACGCGCAATGACGCGCGCCTGCGTAATGGCATTACCGGTCACGGGCACGATGACATCGATATCCATCACCTCACCGGGGCGGGCATAGCTGAGGTACTGAGCGGTGACCCAGATGACATTACGGCCAGTGGCACCCTCAAGAGCCGAGATGGCTGCGCCCAAGGCACTGCCTCCGTACAGAAAGTTGCCTCCAGTACAGAGTTTCATCTCGACAGGTAGGTACCAGCGGAAGGGGTTGTGGGTCTGTTGGAGACCCAGGAAGGTACGACTATCCATGACCCTTTGACCCTAGTCCCATAAGGGTTTTCCCAACGGATTGAGAAGGGCCTCGGTGGGCTAACTTGCCTCCATGACTGATTCACCATGGCAGGGCGATGCTTGTTCACTCGTCGACGAATACCGCGCAGGTCGCAGGCACCCCAAAGAAGAGATGCAAGCCACCCTGAACGCCATCAAGGCCAGCGGACTCAACTCGGAGTCTTTCATCGATACAGACGGTGCTCTTCAACGAGCTGCAGCAGCTGATACGTCTCTCCCTTTCGGTGGAGTCCCACTTGGCATCAAAGAACTTGACCCCGTTAAGGGCTGGCCCGACACGGAAGCATCAATGCCTTTCGCGGATCGCATTGCAACCAAGACAAGTATTCATGTGAGCCGCATCACTGAACGCGGAGGCGCAATTGCATTTGGTCTTACCACTGCAAGTGAGTTTGGTGGCGTGAATGTCACGCGCACTGTTCTTAACGGTGCAACCAAAAACCCGTGGAACACATCACGCACACCCGGTGGTTCCTCTGGCGGCAGTGCAGCAGGTGTTGCTGGCGGTTTGTACACACTTGCGACTGCAGGTGACGGTGGTGGCTCCATTCGCATCCCAGCTGGATTCACCGGACTTGTTGGCTTGAAGTCAACATACGGCCGCATTCCTCGCGGCCCTGGTGCAGAGTTTGGCAACCTCACGGTGACAGTCGGTTGTGTTTCACGCAGTGTTCGTGACACCGCACGCTGGTTCGACGTATGCAACGGCCACGATGCACACGACCCACTGAGTTTGCCTCGCGTCAGTGGGTGGGAAGCAGGTCTCGGCACAGTTGATGTGAAGGGTCTACGTGTTGCCATCGTGAGCGACTGGGGCGGCGCCGTTGTCTCCCCTGCCATGTGGAATGTCTTGCTCGAGACAGCTGATTTCCTTGTGGCAAATGCTGGATTGAAGCGTGTCGACAATCTCGACACCGCATTGCCTCGCATGGGTGCCGCATGGTCCATCAGCGGAATGATTGAAATCGCTCATGCACTAAAAGATCACTGGCCTGCATGTGCTGACCAACTCACACCAGAGATGCGTCTCGGACTTGAATTCACCGCTGGCAAATACAACGCCGAAGCGCGCTCGCGCATTGAAGAACGCCGTGCTGCGCTCAACACACGTATGGCGCAGATCTTTGAAGATGTTGATCTCATCATCACGGCGACAAATCCCGATATTGCTTTCGATGCAGAGGGTCCGTTGCCCAGCGAGTTCGGCGGTATCAAGGCGGGCGCTGGCAACAACGGCCAACTGACCTTCCCTTGCAACCTCTACGGAAACCCAGGCATCTCAGTTCCTGCTGGTTTTGTTGATGGATTACCCGTTGGTCTGCAAATCATCGGACCGCACTTCTCGGAGCCCATCTTGTTGGAACTTGCGCATCGCCTAGAGCGCGAACGCCCATGGCCGTTAACGGCACAAGGTGCTCCTCTGTGAGCGCAGGTCCACTGACCGGCATCAAGGTCATTGACCTCTCCACCATGATCTCTGGCCCGCTTGCCGGGATGATGCTTGCCGACCAAGGCGCTGAAGTCATCAAAGTTGAGTCACCGGGAATGGGTGACATGATGCGCCACATCGGCACCCAAAAAAATGGCATGACAGGCATTTATGCACTGCATAACCGTGGGAAGAAGTCTCTTGTCGTTGATCTAAAACATGACACCGGGAAAGAAATTCTTCGTGCACTCATCAAAGAATCAGATGTACTAATTCAGAACTTTCGACCTGGAGCTTTGAAGCGCCTGGGGTTCAGTTATGAAGAAGTTGCTGCGCTGAATCCTCGTTTGGTGTACGTCTCGATTGCAGGTTTTGGCGAAGACGGACCCAATAGCGGCAGACGCGTCTACGACAATGTCATTCAAGCCACCTCAGGTCTTGCCAGTGTTCAGACCGACAAAGCCACAGGCCAGCCATCTATCTATCGCACTCTCATCTGCGACAAAGTCACCGCATACACCGCTAGCCAAGCAATCACTGCGGCACTCTTTGCTCGTGAGCGTGGCGGAAGTGGACAGCACATCACGTTGTCAATGCTGGATGCCGCAATTGCTTTCACTTGGCCCGACTGCGCGATGGACGAAGCATTGCTTGATGAAGATGTCATGCGACTGCCCACCATCGCAGCGAGCTACAAGGCCATTGAGTTCAGTGATGGATACGCCGTTGCAACAGTTCTTTCGGAATCAGAGTTTCGTGGATACTGCGCCGCTCTCGGCGCGCCTGAACTCGCCGACGATCCACGGTTTGCAACTGTTCAGTTACGTGGAAAGAACGATGTTGCATACAGAGAGATCATCCGGGGCTTGACGTCCAAGATGACTGTTGCACAGTTCCTTGAAGCTTCCGTGAAGTACGAGGTTCCTGCAAGCGGGCTCAACGACCTGAAGACAGTTGTCGATGAGCCACAAGTGATTCACAACGAGACATTCGTTGTTCGTGAACACCCCGTTGCAGGTTCAATTCGCGAGGCACGCCCTGCCCCACGTTTCAGCAAGACTCCGATACAGTCCGGTCACCATGCACCAGTAATGGGCGCAGATACTGACGAAATTGTTAATTCCCTCGGATTCGACGCTGTGATATTGCGTGAACAGGGAATCGTGAAGTAGCTACTTCGAGAGGGCGCGACCCACGATCTCTTTCATGATCTCGGTGGTGCCACCGTAAATGGTTTGGATACGACTATCGGCCCATGCACGAGCAATTGGGTATTCCAACATGTAGCCGTATCCGCCGTGCAGTTGTAGACAACGATCAACAACTCTGTTCTGCAATTCCGTGGTGATGTACTTTGCAGCCGCCGCTTGCTCTGCTGTCAACTTGCCTTCGCAGTGCAGTTCCAAACAGCGGTCAACATAGGCCTGAGCCATCTGTGTCTCTGTATGCAGTTCAGCCAACAAGAACTTCGAGTTCTGGAAACTGGCGATTGATTGACCAAATGCCTTGCGCTCCTTGGTGTACTCAAGAGTCCATCGCAATGCAGCCCTTGCAACAGCAACAGCACCCAGCGCCATGCCAAATCGCTCTTGCGCAAGGTTTGTCATCAAATACGCAAAGCCCATGCCGGGTTCTCCCAATACGTTCTCTGCAGGCACTTCCACATTGTCAAAGAACAACTCGCCGGTGTCCTGTGCATGCATGCCCAATTTTTGAAGATTACGGCCGCGCTCAAAGCCCTTCATGCCACGTTCCAGCACAATCAATGAGAATCCACGATGTCCCGCATCAGGATCTGTGCGACACACCGTGAGCACAAGGTCAGAGTTGATGCCATTCGAGATGAATGTCTTTGCGCCATTCACAATCCATGCATCGCCCTTCTTCACAGCTGATGTCTTCACACCCGCCATGTCACTACCTGTGTTTGGTTCAGTGATCGCAATGGCGCCGATGTATTCGCCTGTCACCATCTTGGGCAGCCAACGAGCCTTCTGGTCATCATTCGCCAAAGACAAGTAGTACGGCAACACAATGTCGTTGTGCAAGGTCATTCCGTTCACACTGCCGATGACACCTGTGTCTGAAACTTCTTCTTGCATCACTGCACCAAAGCGATAGTCGTCGGTTCCACCGCCGCCGTACTGTTCGGGTACGTGGTAGCCGAGGAAACCGTGCTTTCCTGCTTCGCGCCAAATCTCACGTGGTGCAATGCCATCCTTTTCCCACTCTTCGTGGTTCGGCACTACTTCGTTGTCTAGCCATTGACGAAAGACGGCACGAAACTGTTCGTGATCAGCGTTGTACACAGTGCGCTCGAAGAAATCCATGCCCGTACGCTAGGCGTTTACAGGCGACTACAGTGAAATTTATGAGCGCACTTTCAATGTCCCCAGCAGACAGAGAGCAATTTCTCGCAGACCTTCATGTCGGGGTTCTCTCCATTGAACGAGCTGACGGCCCACCGCTCACAGTGCCCATTTGGTACATGTACGAACCAGGGGGCGAATTGTGGTTCCTCACCGAACTTGATTCCCTGAAAGGCCGCTTGCTTCAACAATCAATGCGCTTTAGCTTGTGCGCACAATCAGAGGCTCCTCCGTACAAGTACGTCACCATTGAAGGCACAGCCACAATTTCTGACGCCGACCAAGAACTGCATAGTCGACCAATGGCTCATCGCTACCTCGGCGTCAAGCAAGGCGACAGATACGTTGACGGTGGCTCAGACTCCAATTCGGTTCGCGTGTCTACAACACCCGACCGCTGGTTCTCTGTCGATTACTCGAAGATTTAGGCGAGTACTGCGCGGGCAACGAGGTCCGTGCCGAAGGCAGTGAGAATTGCCAAGTACAGCAACCCAGTTGCTGCCATCACTGCTGAGTAAAACTTCTCTTTCAACGCTGCTCGCGTGACTTCAGTAAGCACCACGGTGGAAATGGCGCAGGCAATCCAGAACCATCCGAGCATTCCGCCCCATCCATCATCGACACTGCCACTGAAGACGCTGAACATTCCTGTGGGCAACAGCATCACAAGAATCTCAAACGGCGTAATCCAACGCAACGCAGTGACAAGTTCACTCAGAATGGAACGCGGCAAGCCTGGCTGCACCAAGTACCAGTGCCCTAACAGCATTGCGTCGCTCACTGCACCGAGGAACAACGTGCCCACGAGA
>JBILBZ010000021.1:0-15767 GCA_044353425.1 Ilumatobacteraceae bacterium
GTGTCGCAAGTGCGGTGTATCTGCGGCAAGTAGCCTGAAGAAGCCCTATGAGTGTGTTCGTCGACGAAGCCCAACTAAATGTCCGCGGTGGAGACGGTGGCGCAGGCTGTGTCAGCTTCCGCCGTGAAGGTCCCGTGGCCTTTGGTGGACCTAACGGTGGAGATGGTGGTAAAGGTGGCGATGTCTGGCTGGTTGCTGACCGCAATGCTGCGTCGCTTTTGGCTTTCCGTGATCACCCACACCGTCGCGCCAGCAATGGCGTACATGGCAAGGGCAAAGACCTTCATGGTCGCCGCGGAGAAGATCTCTACATTGCTGTTCCTGAAGGCACTGTCGCAAAAGACATGTACTCGGGTGAAGTTCTTGCAGACCTTGTGAATCATGGCGATAAGTGGCTTGCAGCGGCTGGTGGTCGCGGTGGCCGTGGCAATCACAAGTTCATGAGCAACTTACGTCGCGCTCCGATTTTTGCCGAGCAGGGCGAAGAAGGCCTCGAGCGGTGGCTCAAGCTTGAACTCAAGTTGATGGCAGATGTTGCGTTAGTGGGTTTCCCCAATGCAGGAAAGAGCACCTTCATCAGCACAGTGTCGGCAGCGAAGCCAAAGATTGCGAACTATCCGTTCACCACTCTTGAACCGCACCTTGGTGTTGTACGTATCGACGACACCACTGAGTTTGTCATGGCCGATATTCCTGGTCTTATTGAGGGTGCCAGTGAAGGCAAGGGTCTTGGACATCAGTTCCTTCGCCACATCGAACGTGCCCGCGTGTTGTGTTATCTCATTGACCTTGTTGCGATGGACGGCATCGAACCAGAGGAGCAGTTGCGCATCTTGCAACATGAGGTGGGTAACTATCGCCCCGAACTTCTCACTCGTCCGTCACTGATTGTCGGTACAAAGTCCGACAGTGCAAACCCCACCGATGTTGCTGACTGGAAACACATCAAGATGTCTTCCATTACGTCGGAGAACGTACGCAATGTCGTCAATATGTTGGCGCAGACTGTTGGCGAAGCTCGTCAGGCTGAGCCAATTGAAGAAGCAACCATCATCATGCGCCCTGAGCCAGAACATTCATGGGTCGAGCAGCTCGGCGAGAATGAATATCGCGTTCATGGGCGCAGTGCAGAGCGTGTCGTTGCCTTGAACGACGTCACTACGCCTGAAGCCCTGAACTACATCGATGAGCGCCTTGCCAAGCTCGGTGTTCCGAAATTGCTTACTCGTGCAGGGGTTGTGGAAGGCGATGTCGTGTGGATTGCACAATTCAGTTTTGAATTTGTGCCAGAGATGTAAGTCTGTATCCATGCGTGTTGTCGTCAAAGTTGGAACCTCGTCACTGACTGACGATGAAGGCCGTATCCGTCTTGACGTGATTACTTCCGTTGCTGGCCAGTTGGCCGCCGCACGCTCTGCCGGTCACGAGGTATTGCTTGTGACCTCAGGCGCTGTTGCCTCTGGTGTTGCCGGACTCGGACTTTCTGAGCGCCCTCAGGACGTGTTGTCACTCCAGGCATTATCTGCTGTTGGACAACCTCAATTGATGGCTGCCTACAACCAGGCTCTCGCAGAGTATTCATTGGTGGCCGCACAGGTGTTGCTTGTTCCTCACGACTTTGTGGACAGACAGCAATATCTTCATGCGCGTAACACGATTGGTCGATTGCTGGAACTCGGTTGTATTCCTGTTGTCAATGAGAATGATGCAATTGCGAACAATGAGATTCGCTATGGGGACAACGATCATCTCGCGTCTCTTCTTTCTCACTTGGTGAGTGCCGACATGTTGGTTCTCCTTACTGACACAGCCGGTCTGTACACGGCTGACCCTCGAACGAATCCAGATGCCAGTGTCATTTCGGTGGTCGCATCTGATGATCCGTTGCTTGCTGTCTCAACATCAGGTGCCGGAACTGAACGTGGTAGCGGTGGCATGGCATCGAAACTTGCCGCTGCGCGCATTGCATCATGGTCTGGCGTCACTGCAGTGATAGCAGCGGCATCCGCTGCCGATGCTGTGATCAGCGCAATCAATGGGAAAGAAGTCGGCACTCGCTTCTTGCCGCACGACCGCAATCTGTCTGCTCGCAAACTCTGGATTGCTTTTGCAGCCGAAGTTGAAGGCACAGTCCTAATTGATGATGGTGCACGAGACGCAATTGTTTCGCGCAGCACTTCTTTGCTTCCCGCCGGAGTAACCGCAGTGCTCGGTACCTTTGATGTCGGTGCAACCCTCGAAGTTGTTGACTCAAGTGGTGTTGTAATCGCACGCGGAATGTCCGCGATGTCGTCGGCTCAGGCATTGTTGTGCATGGGGAAACGGACCGCAGATCTTGCAGACATGTCTGTCGTGGAAGTGATGCACCGCGACGATCTCGTCGTCCTTATCGCTTAGATCTACAGAGTCGTTTGTACGTCTGTTGTTCTCTTCGGAAGAAGAGCGGAGAAGTTCTGTAGATCCTTGACGCGGAGTGCATATATTGCGATGACGTACACAACGAAACCCGCCGTCACGCAAATAAAGAGTTCCGCCATCTGTGACATTCCTGATTTTGGATCAAGGATTTTCTCGAGGCTCCACACCACGGCGCCCATAATGGTGCTTGCCCCGATGACGCGCCACGACATGTCGAAAAGGCTTCCCCAGTCGATGGCTTGATACTTGGTGTGGAGTAGCCACAGAAGAACTAATGAAGCAATCATGTAGGCCATACCGAAGCTGATGCCTAGTCCGAACACGCCGTAATGGTCAACCAAGATAAGTGCAAACACAACGTTAAGGGCATTCTCAAAGACGTTGACATAAAAAGGTGTCCGCGTATCTTCATGCGCGTAGAAGCCGCGCAAACAGAAGATGTACAGAGAAAACCCTGTTAATCCGACCGAGAATCCGGCAAGTGCACGTGCAGTGTTACTTGCGGCTGCACCGTTGAAGTTGCCGTGTTCTAACAGCGAGCTAATGATTGGATGAGCAAGGATGACCATTGCAACAGAGGCTGGAATGGTGAGAATGCTGATCCAGCGAACGCCCGAGGTTGTCCATGTGGCAAAACCAAAGAGGTCACCTGCGCGCACTCGTCGGACTAATTCAGGCACAAATGTGGTGGCAATGGAAATTGCGAGAAGACCATGAGGGAGCATGAAGAAAGTGAATGCTTTGGAATAGGCATCTTGGTCACCGCTACCTGGGGAAGCCAAGTTTTTGATGATGATCAGTGCAATCTGATTGGTGACCACGTAACCAAATGTCCATGACGACAGTTTGACCATTGTGCGTACTGCCGGGTGGCGGAAGTTTGGTGTGAAACGAAATGTGATGTCGGTGTTCTTCAACGCAGGAATAAGGAAGAGAGCCATTGCGATGATGCCGCCGGTTGCAGACATGGTGAACAACCAAAAGAATGTGTGGTCATTCATTACGTCAGTAAGTTCGGGTCTTCCATCGCGAGTGAATGGAATCACGATGAGCAATGTGATGGTGACGATATTTGAGAGAACCGGTGACCAGGCTGCTGCGGCAAAGCGACGGCGTGAGTTCAGAAGAGCCGAACCAATTGCTGAGAGGCCGTAGAAGAAGATCTGAACAAGGAAGATGCGGGTCATGGCTGTTCCTGCACGACGGAACTGATCGACATCAACTTTCGCACTGGGGTTCAGCGAGAACACTCGGAAAATGAATGGCGCACATGCAACGGCAATCAGGGTTGCAATCGCGAGTACGACAACCGATGTTGAGACAACGGCTTGCGTGGCCTCTTCATCCTCATCTTCTGCGAAACGTGTGAAGAGTGGAACCAAACTTGCAGCGAGAAGTCCACCCACGAGTAATTCGTAGATTGAGTTAGGGGAGTTATTCGCACCATCGAAGGCATCGGCCAGGGCTGTTTGACCGATGATGACGCCGATGACAATGACTCGCAAGAGTCCCGTGAGACGGGACATAGCTGTTCCAAGGGCCACTACGAGTGTGTCTTTGAACATGATGAGAGATTAGGGGCTAGAGCCGACATGGCTGGTGTGGGGAGGTTTTGTGTCCCAATGCCCCCGCGGAGGGAGTGCCCCACTAGGTTTAGAGGTCTTATGGCACCTCGCTTCGACTCAGTTCAACAAGTACGTGACGGCCTCAAGGCTGTTAATTATCTGGCCGATGACGGCATTGCGGGCGTTGCGTTCCTCGCTGATCGTCTCGGAAAGCCCATCTTGGTTGAGGGGCCAGCCGGCACCGGTAAGACCCAGTTGGCAAAGAGCATCGCTGAGATGACAGGCGCTCGTCTGATTCGTTTGCAGTGCTACGAGGGTCTCGATGAGTCCAAGGCGCTCTATGAATGGAACTACAAGAAGCAGTTGCTTCGTATCCAGGCCGACAAGAACTCCGATTCTTGGTCAGATGTGCATGACGACATCTTTGGTGATGAATTCCTTTTGACACGTCCCTTGCTTGAGGCCATCACCGCCGATGAGCCGGTCGTTCTCCTGATTGACGAAGTGGACCGTGTTGAAGTGGAGACAGAAGCGCTTCTCCTCGAGATTCTCTCTGAGTACCAAGTGTCAATTCCAGAGTTGGGCACCATCACTGCGAAGCAGATCCCTATGGTGTTCCTTACCTCGAACAACACTCGTGAATTGTCGGAAGCTCTGAAGCGTCGTTGCTTGTTTTTGCATGTCGATTACCCGCAGATGGATCGTGAGAAGGAAATCGTGCTCACCAAGGTGGAAGGCATCACTGAGATGTTGGCCGACCAGATTGCACGCATCGTTCGCAGCATTCGTCAGCTCGACCTTAAGAAGGCTCCTTCTGTGTCAGAAACTCTCGACTGGGCTCGTACCTTGGTCTTGTTGGGTCTTGAGACAATTGATGCTGAACAGGCCAAGGAAACCTTGCATGTTCTTCTGAAGTATCAGACAGACATCGCTAAGGCTGCCAAAGAACTCTCCATCGACTAGTTCGATTGCATAGTCGTCATGCTTGATCTTTTATCTGGGTTCATTGTTGAGTTGAGGAACGCGGGTCTGCCCGTGAGTCTCACCGAGAACCTTGATGCGATGACTGCTATTTCGCACATTCCATTAGAGGATCGCGAAGCATTCAAATACGCACTGGGTGCGACTCTCGTAAAGAATCACGCGCACTGGCGTTCATTCGAAACTGTCTTTGAGGTCTACTTCAGTCTTCGTGGTCCGGAGTACAACATCACTGACGGTGATGGAGAAGGCAGCATTGACGACTTCCTGCGTCAGATGCAAGACGCCCAGATGAAGGGCGAAGGCAACGGTGGCGCTGGCGGCATGGACCAGCTCACGCCAGAAGAACTCATGAACATTCTGATGAATGCACTCATGAACGGCGACCAGGCAATGATGCGTGCCCTCGCTCGTCAGGCTGTGCAGCGTTTCGCAGGAATGGAGCCAGGACGTCCTGTCGGAGGCACCTATTACTTGTACCGCACTTTGCGCAACCTTGATCTTGACGGCATGTCCGAGAAGTTGATGGAAGCAAGCCGTCAGCAAGTAGGTGGAGAGCTCACCAAGTTGGAAGAGCGACTTGAGCGCGATGAGTACAACCATCGAATTGAGCAGTTCAAGCAGGAAGTGGAAGCAGAAATCCGCCGCCGCCTAGTGGCCGACCGTGGTGCTGAAGCAATGGCGAAGACTTTGCGCAAGCCTCTTCCTGAAGATGTTGAATTCATGCACGCGAGCCGTGATGAAATGCAGAATCTGAAGAAGGCGTTGCAGCCTCTTACTCGCAAGCTTGCTGCAAAATTGGCTCGTAAGCGTCGTCATGGACGTAAAGGTCCTCTCGACTTCCGCAACACGGTGCGCCACAGTCTTGCGTATGGTGGTGTTCCGGCCGAACCCAAGTTCAAGTATCCGCGCCCAGCGAAGCCTGAACTCATTGTTGTGGCAGACATCTCGGGCTCAGTTGCTGCTTTCGCGCGATTCACGCTCATGCTTGTGTATGCATTGTCAAACCAGTTCTCCAAAGTGCGCGCTTTTGTTTTCATTGACGGCATCGATGAAGTGACTGAATACTTCAAGAAGACAGAAGATGTCTCAGAAGCAATTCAGCGCATCAACACCGAAGCCGATGTGATTTGGGTTGACGGTCACTCTGATTATGGTCACGCATTTGAAGTGTTCTGGGAGAAGTGGGGCAAGGAAATTAATCCCAAGTCCAGCGTCATCCTCCTTGGCGATGCGCGCAATAACTACCACGCCTCTCAAGCTTGGGTCATCAAAGAGATGAAGCAGAAGGCTCGTAAGGTCTACTGGTTGAATCCGGAGCCTCGTTCGTACTGGAACACAGGTGACTCAATCGTGGGTGAGTACGGCGTTCACACAGATGGCGTCTTTGAGTGCCGTAACTTGCGCCAGCTCGAGGCATTTGTCGAGAAACTGGCCTGATCGAGAGTGTCGTCTACTCGACTCGTCCTTGTTCGCCACGGAGAATCACGCGCGACGATTGAACGATTTGTCGGAGGACCACGCAGCTGCACCGGTTTGACAGACCATGGTCGCTTGCAGGCTGAAGCTCTGCGTAATCGTCTGAGTGCTGGACACGATGTTGAAGCCACTGCGCTCTTTGCGAGTAACTTTCCGAGGGCCTTAGAAACCGCAAACATCATCGCGCCCTCTATTGGCTCGTTGCCTGTATCGGTCGATTCGGGTTGGGGCGAACATGATCCAGGTCCGGATTGTGATGGCATGACCTATGACGAATTCATTGAGCGTTTCGGTATGCCTCGGTGGGACGGCGACCCTCATGACATTGTTTATCCAGGTGGTGAAACCATCTCTCAGTTTCATGATCGTGTGATGGAATCTCTGAGACGAACTGTGCGTCAACATGAGGGTGGGACCATTGTGATTGCTTGCCATGCCGGCGTCATTGACGCTGTGATGCGCAATACATTGCATATGCATCAGACGGGGAAGTTTGAGTTGCATACACAGAACACTTCATTGACTGAACTACTCCATGTGCAAGGCAGCAAGTGGCGCTTGCTTCGCTACAACGACTCATCGCATCTCAACGGGCTGTAAACATGTCAGCCCAACTGCCAATCATTGTGGTCGGCGCAGGAACTGCTGGGTGCACCGTTGTTTCAACTCTTGCAAACAACACGGACCATCCGATCCTTGTCGTTGAACCAGGTCGATATGGCAATGATGATGATCCGCAGTTCTTGAACTTCTCCGACTCGGATCTGCTCGTGACAACTCAAGACGGGTACGTTCAGGCCCGAGCGATGGGTGGTGGAAGCGCAGTCAACGGCATGTTGTTGACAGGTGCTGAGCCAGAACACCTGCACGGTCTCACGCGAATGGCGCGAACTTCAGATGTCGGAGTCGTCGGTCATGAACTACTCGCACTCGGGGGGAGACTCAGCAGACTGTGGTGGAATGGCGGGCGGTGGAATCCAGCTCGTGCGGTGCATCATCTGATTGAGGAACGTCGCGTATCGGTTATGTCCGGCACGGTGACAAGGGTCTTGCATGACAACGGGGTAGTGACTGGGGTTTTGTGCGATGGGGAACACATCAACGCGAAAGCAGTTGTTCTATGTGCCGGAGCAATTGCTTCTCCCGGTTTGCTTCTTGCATCTGGTCTTCATGAACTCAATCCGGTGATTGGAGAAGGTCTACAGAACCATCCGACAGTGACCGCTCAGTTCGCCGTCACCTCAGGACAAGTCGCTCGGTTTGATGCTGCAGTTGTACGTGAATGGTCGACCAAAAGTGGTGGGCGTGTTTTGAATGTGGCCTACGAACGTGTTGCGAAGAATCACTCAGACATCGGAGCACTGTCGGTGTCGCTGATGAATCCTGTGAGTAGGGGCCGTGTCGAGTTATCTGCAGATGATGTGCCAATGGGCAATTTTTGCTACCTAGAAGTTCATGAGGATCTCAACAATATGGTCGAAGGTGTTCGTGACCTCCTTGCACTGCTCTACTCAGGGAACTTCACGAGTGACCCAACGAGCATCTCTGTGGAAGGACAAACACTTGTCGAATTATTGAACTGGGACGATGACGAACTGGGCTCCTGGCTGCAGCAATCGGTAAAAGGTGTGTCCCATGCATCTTCATCCTGTGCGCAAGCAGTGAATCCCCTCGGACAGTTGGTGGGAATCGAGAATTGCTGGGTCGCTGATGCTTCGGTGTTGCCCAGGGTTCCGACAGAGACACCTGCTGCACCTGTCACAATGGAGGCACTGCGTATCGCTCGCAATATTGGGGAGACATTGTCATGAGTTACACACTGGGTTTACATGAAGTCGCCGAAGGCACTCATGCCTATCTTCAACCTGACGGTGGTTGGGGTTGGTCGAATGCTGGTCTCGTCGTTGGCGATGGCGAGTCATTGCTGGTCGACACATTGTTCGACCTCAAGATCACTCAGCGCATGTTGGACGCAATGGCGAAGGCGACTCGCGATGCAGGAATCAACACAGTCGTGAACACTCACGCCAATGGCGACCACTGCTATGGCAATCAGTTGCTGAAGGGTTCACAGATCATCGCCTCGGCGGCGACTGCCCATGAGATGAGTGAAGTACCACCGGCAATGCTTGCGGCCTTGAACAAGGCACCGGGCGAAGTGGGCGATTTGTTTCGACATTTCTTTGGAGAGTTCGAATTTGATGGCATTGAGCCAGTACTTCCCACCCAAACATTTACGGGGCGTCACTCGTTCGAAGTAGGTGGACGCACAATTGATTTAGTTGAGGTGGGTCCGGCCCATACGCAAGGCGACACATTGGTCTTCGTGCCTGATGCAATGACTGTGTACACGGGTGACATCTTGTTCATTGGAGGGACGCCAGTTGTGTGGGTGGGTCCGCTCGATAACTGGATTGCTGCATGCGACTTAATCTGCTCGTCCGATGTCGAGCACATTGTTCCCGGGCACGGACCATTGACAGATAAGGCTGGCGTGACTGCAATCCGTGATTATTTGGTCTATGTGCAAGGCGAGGCGGCAGAACGCTTCAATGGCGGCATGGATGCGTGGGACGCTGCTCGCGATATTGCACTCAACGGTTTTGAAAAGTGGGGTGAGTTCGGGCGCCTTGCGGTCAATGTCGACACTGTGTACCGAACGATGGACCCATCACATAAGAGCCCTGACGTGGTGGAGCAGTTCAGGCGGATGTTTGCTCTGGAGCAGCAGGGCCACTGAGAGATTCGCGCAACTTCTTGCGCACAACGTAAATCCAGCCTGTCAATGCAGTTGCTGCAAAAAAGAACCATTGCAATGCATATGAGAAATGTGTTCCTTCATCGAGCATGGGCAATGCCACTGGAGAGGGCCATGATTCCTGTGATTTCGGGTTCTCAGCAATAAGTTGCACATATCCATTGGTGAGAAGAGCAGCATCGGTTGCCTTTGCAATGACGGCAAGATCGAAGCGCTGAAACTCGGTGCTATCGGGCGATGATGAATCGACAGCACCTACCGCGCTTCGCTTCTGTGGGCTTCGCACATATCCAAGAATCTGAAGCATTCCAGCGGGCGCTGGGGGGTTGGTCATCGCTAACGGAACGAAACCTCGATTAACGAGAACTACCTGGCCGTTTGTTGTGACGAAGGGAAGTGCAGAGTTGTATCCAGCTGCACCATCTTGAGACCGATTGATAATGGTGATTGCGTTCTCGTTTGAGTACGAACCTTTCAAGACCACCTGTGACCACTGTGTGCCGAGAGATTCGAACTCGGCCTTACTCAAATCTGTCGCTGGGCGTTTTGTTTGTGCTGTGATGGAATTGTTCAGGTCTCTCTTGTCGCTGAGACGGCCCAATTGCCAAAACCCAAGATTGATCATGGTGAACATCAGAAGAGCAACTGACACATGAACAAGAATCCATCGGGGAACAAAGAGGCGGCGCATTACTTCTGAACGCTATCGGACAGGGTGTGGGGGCTACCGTTGGTGTCGTGGGGCACAGGGAATACACCGAGCAGAATATTGATAGCGCCTTTTGGCGAGAAGTTTTTGGAGTTGATGTAACTGCTGGGCCTCCAAAACGTATTGGCGAAGGTCAGGTCGGGATGAACCTTCGTTTCGCTCTGCAGAGCTCTGATCCGTCGGTGCCCGCGTCGGTTGTTGTGAAGATGGCATCACCTGACCCGACGAGTCGCGCCACGGGAGTCAGTTTGCGTAACTACGAACGCGAAGTGAAGTTCTACAACGAAATCGTCGGCACGTTAGATGTGAGATCTCCGCGTTGTTGGTTTGCTGACTGGCACGAGACCAACGGTGACATTGCAATTGTTCTGGAAGACATGGCTCCGTCTGAACAGGGAGACCAGATTGATGGCTGTGGTCTAGAACATGCTGTTCTAGCGGTGGATCAACTCGTGAAGATGCAAGGTCCTCGTTGGGGTGATGATTCACTGTCTGATGTTGATTGGCTGCAGCGTCGAGACGCCGCTGATGCCGAGAGATTGTCGGGATTGATTGGCATGGTCTTGCCAGGGTTCTTGGCGACATACACCGAGGCAATCATGAGAGAGGTCGGTCAACAAGGACTTGACTTCATTGCAACACTGGCCGAAAAGATTCCTGCCTACATCGCGGCAAAGGATGCTCCGTTTACGGTGACCCACGGCGATTATCGACTCGACAACCTTTTGTTTGCAACTACGTCGGATGGCGTTCCCTGTGCGGTTGTCGACTGGCAGACACCGGGCCATGGCAATGGTGTCTCCGATTTGGCGTATTTCATTGGGGCTGGTTTGCTCCCTGATGCGCGTCGCCAGTACGAATGGCAGTTAGTGGATCAGTACATTGCCGGACTCGAGTCCTACGGGCACACTATTAACCATGAGTGGGTGAAGAACCATTATCGCCGCGAAGCGATTTCCGGAGTCATCATGGCAATCGTTGCTTCCCAAATCGTTGGTCGTACCGAGCGTGGCGACAAGATGTTTGAGGTCATGGCGACGCGTCATCTCCTGCAGGGAATTGAGAATGGGGCTCTGTCCACCTTCTAGTTCGGTGTGTGTTCGAACTCTCTTTATTGCTACGGTTCCGTAGAGGCATTGGGGGCAATGCCGAGGGGGTAGAGAATCATGTGGAACTACGCACAACTGTGGACCGGAATCGCTAAAGCAGACCCAAAGAGGCCAGCTCAGATTTTTGGTGACCTCACATATTCATGGGGCGAATTTCATCAGCGTTCGAATGCACTGGCAGTCGACATGGCGGCGTCGGGGCTCTCGCACCAATCAAAGGTTGCGCTATATCTCTACAACTGTCCGGCCTATCTCGAAGGCACGTTTGGTTCATGGCTCGGTGGCTTTGTGCCGGTGAATACCAACTATCGCTACGGTCCTGAAGAGATTTTGTATCTCTTTGACAACTCTGACGCTGAGGCAGTTGTGTTTCATGCTGTCTTCACTGATCTGATTGAACAAGTTCGAGATCGTCTGCCACTTGTAAAGCGTTGGTACATGGTTGCCGATGAGTCTGGCAACGCACTTCCGTCGTGGGCAGTTGATTATGAATCTGTTGTGTCTCAAGCATGTGCTGATGTTGTGCCCTCAACTCCGCTTTCTGGGGACGACATGTTGTTCCTCTACACCGGCGGCACTACGGGTATGCCCAAGGGTGTGATGTGGAGACAAGAAGACCTCTTGAGTGTTCTTGGACGTGGCGGCAATGCTGTTCTACAGACTCCGCCTGGAGACTCCGTCGAAGAATTGATTGCACGAATCACGCCTGGTGGTAAGGGCACCATCGCGTTGATTGCGTGTCCTCTGATGCATGGCACAGGGCAGTTCTCAGCTTTCATCACATTGGCTATGGGCGGCTGCATTCTCACGATGCCGAATAGAAACTTTGATCCTGCAAAATTGTGGGAAACCGTGGAGAAGGACTCTGTCAATTCCATTGTGATTGTCGGTCAAGCATTTGCAGGTCCACTACTTGAATGTCTCGATGCGAATCCCGGCAAATGGAACCTCTCGTCGGTCGTGCAGATGGGCTCCTCTGGCGTGATGTGGAGCCAAGAGAACAAAGAAGGTCTTCTTGAGCACATCCCACAAATGTTCATCACTGACAGTTTCGGTTCATCGGAGGCAGTGGGCATGGGCGCTTCAGTTGCTGCAAAGGGTGCTCCTGCGAAAACAGCTCAGTTTGCGTTGGGACCGAATTGCGTCGTGTTCACAGAAGAAGGCACTCGTGTCATCGCTGGCAGTGGCGAGCGTGGTCTTGTTGCAGTGGGCGGTGCAATCCCAATGGGCTATTACAAAGACGAAGTGAAATCGGCTCAGACATTCCGCATGTTTGAAGGACGTCGTTGGACTGTGCCAGGAGACTGGGCAGAGGTCAACGCCGATGGCACGCTTCATCTCTTGGGTCGTGGATCTGTGTGTATCAACACAGGTGGCGAGAAGGTCTTTCCTGAAGAGGTAGAAGAGTGCGTGAAAACTCACGTGTCGGTGCGTGATGCAGTGGCAGTGGGAATCCCTGACAAACGGTTTGGTGAGACCATCTGTGCGGTCGTCGAAGCAGAACCTGGTCATGAGCCAGACCTTGGAACCTTGAGCGATCATGTCAAGAGCAGGCTTGCTGCCTACAAGGCCCCCCGCAATGTGGTGGTGGTCTCCACCATTGGGCGCGCCCCCAATGGCAAGGTCGATTACAAGCGTTTGAAGAAGCACGCCATGGACACTCTTGGGGTTGCTGAATAATTTCCCTTGTGTGGCTGGTTTCGACCGCTATCCTTTGCTGAAGCATTAGGAGTGACCAGATGGTCCGGCAACCGGGGTAAAACCGCACGGTGCCTCCTCATCGAAAGATGAGGGATGTGGTCCCACATTGTGGGGCAACAGGCTTCTCCTTTCCTACTGCGAAGAACGCATAGAGAGTTGAAAGGAGCGCCCCGTGAAAATTGATCGCCATAGCGACAAGCCGTACCCCGCATCGGGTGCATGGACTCCTGATCAGCCCGTCGGCGATCGTCTATTCCATACGTTTGCTACTGATCGTCCCTTCTCATTGGAAGGCGGCGGTTCATTGCGAAACGTCACAATTGCCTACGAAACGTGGGGCACTCTCAACGAAGATGCGTCGAATGCGATTCTGGTCTGCCATGCATGGACGGGTGATAGCCACGCTGCGGGGCGTAGCGGCAAGGGCCATTCTGATAACGGTTGGTGGGACGGATTAATTGGTCCTGGTCATGCAATTGACACCAACAAGTTTTTTGTTGTGTGTTCGAATGTGTTGGGTGGCTGTCAAGGGTCTACGGGTCCTTCGTCGTTGCATCCTGATGATGGAAAGCCATATGGGCTTCGATTTCCTGTTGTGACGATTCGAGACATGGTTCGGGCGCAAGGCCACCTTGCTGATGCTCTTGGTGTCAGAAGTTGGCGTGCTGTTGTTGGTGGCTCGATGGGAGGAATGCAAGCACTTGAATGGGCGATTCTTTTCCCTGACCGTGTGCGTGCACTCGTTGCAATTGCCACCAGCATTGAAGCAAGTGCGCAACAGATTGCGTGGGGCTCTATTGGGCGTCGTGCGTTGTTGATGGACCCTGCGTATAACAATGGTGATTACTACGAGGCTGGTCCCGATGGTGGACCGTGGAATGGATTATCGGTTGCGCGAATGATTGCGCAGGTGACGTTCCGCACCGACACAAGATTCAACGAAAAGTTTGGTCGCAAGTTAGTAAACAAGAACTTTCATTCTGACGGCATTGATCTTTTCTCTCGCTTTGATGTTGAGGGCTACCTCGACCATCACGGCGACAGACTTGTGCGGAGATTTGACGCAAATAGCTATCTGTACATCGGTAAAGCGATGGACCTGCACGATGTCGGTCGTGGTCGTGGTTCAACAGAGTTGGCCATGGCTCGAATTAAGGCTCCTACTTTGACAATGAGTATTGATTCCGACATCTTGTATCCGGCGTATCAGCAGGAAATCATCCAACAACTGTTGAAGAACGCTGATTCTCGTAATCGTCACGAGACCATCAGCAGTATTGAAGGTCACGATGGTTTCCTAATGGAAACCGTGGCTGTGGGGCACCATATTTCCCAGTTCTTGCGGGATACCGACTAGTCCACACAGAAGGTCTGTGGCATGGAAGAATGGGCGCAATGAGTTCTTTGGCTGTCTTTTCCTCGAGTGTGGGCATCAATCTCATCGGTGGCGGCCTCATTTTGGTCGGTGTTGTGCTCATGGGTGTCACCTTGTCTTTTTGGAAGGCGGCCGTAGAAGACCCCGAGGTCCTTGCGCCGTTAGAAGTGATGGCTGACCGTCGGTTTGCCCGCGCCGACGATACGCATCGTCTTGCGTTACTCAACAGTGTTCGCCCAGAAGGTGCAGATCCTGTTGTGCATCATGTTTCTCCAGCAATGCTGGCGCGTGAGCCAATCAGCGAACCGAAGCGGCCTTATCGAGACCCGTTCAATCACGCTGATGACTCAGTGGATGTCGTGGAAAACACCACTGTCATCATTGACCCGTTACTGAATATCAACCAGGAGAAGTACTAATGGCTGCCTTTGACCCCAACGAAATGATTGCTCGATTCAAGGATCGCGCTGCGGCCGTGCGCAAGCGCCCGCTACCACCTGTTTCAGGTGAAGAACGCCAGTTGTTTATCGCAAACGCTGAAACTGATTTCCGTGACTTCGCAATCATTAGCGATGCTGTCGCTTCAATTGACGACGGTGTGCTGACATTGCGGATCGATCTCAATCCACCTGCTCAGTGACTTCTTCGTTCGCTTCGGCGAAGAACAACTTTCGCCAACGCGATGATATTCATGTCCTCGCAGCTCTGACAGCGGTCTTTGCATGGGGAATTGGCCCCATTTTCAACAAGACAATGACTGTCGATGCATCGGCGATTGTGTTCTATCGAATCTTGGTTGGTGCACCGTTGATGTTTGCGATGGCGCTACTAACCGGTGGCGGTGTCTCCATTGAGTTAATGAAGCGAACTGCGTTGCCCGGTGTTCTATTTGCTTTTTCAATGATCACTGGATTCGCCTCTGTGGTGATGACATCCATTGCGAATGCAACATTGATCACCACTCTGCAACCGGTTCTGGTTCTTCTGATAGCTCCAAAGATGTTCGGTGAGAAGTTACGTCTGCGACAGCTTCTGTATTCGGCGTGCGCCCTGGTTGGTGTATTGCTTGTAGTGCTTGCCGCCGCCTCAACCAGTGGCGCCCATCTCAGTGGTGACTTGTTGGCTGTAGCAAACGTGTGCATCTGGACGGGATACTTCGTTTTGTCAAAGAAGCGTCGGCTCGCCGGAGTTCATTCATGGTCGTACCTTGCCGCTGTTTTTTTGTGGAGTGCAGCGGTTGTCCTGCCGTACGGAATGATCTTCAGTAATGACCTTGGGAATATGTCCAATGCTGACTGGGGGCGCATTCTCGCTATGGCGATCGGGCCCGGCATCGTGGGGCACGGACTGATGACGTGGGCGCAGAGCCATGTGGATGTCACATTGGCCTCGCTGTTGGGCCTGTTAAGCCCAGTGATTTCGACGGGACTTGCATGGATGATCTTGGACCAAAATCTGACCACGTGGCAGACAGTGGGTGCTATCGGAGTCTTGATTTCCCTTGCGTTTCTTGTCCGAGAGCAGCGGACACCAACTTGGGGCTTCACTAGGGCACGAGGCCTGAGACCCCGTTGCAGTCAACGCCCGTCTCGCTAGGATGATGGGCACACATGCGGATGTGGCTCAGTTGGTAGAGCATCACCTTGCCAAGGTGAGGGTCGCGAGTTCGAAT
>JBILBZ010000106.1:0-5087 GCA_044353425.1 Ilumatobacteraceae bacterium
AGCTGGTGGGAGGGCAAGTGAGCCACGGTCGCCAAACGAGGCAACGTATTCAGCGTTTGCTGCAAGGACTTCAGGGAGGATGGACATGGTGGTCTCCTTTAGAGGGTTGATTCCTGACAAACCCTACTGGATTAGTCAGGAATTACAAACCTCGGATGTTTTGGGGGCTAGTGGACTCAGGTCGGGCTCTCTGGGGAGTCCCCATCGAGGTCGTCCACGGTGACGGGGTAACAGCCTCCGAAGCGAAACAAGAGATCGAATTCGATCTCGCTGAGACCAGCAGTGTTCTGCAGTGGTTCAGTGGGGCGAGGTGCATGTGGTGCGCAGTACAACTTTTGCGAGATGACTTCACCGTCATTATCGAGACGCGTTGCAACGATTCGACTATCCGCACGACACGAGACACATGGCTTGTATCCCACTTTCCAAATGTGCATCCAGTGACGTTCTGCCACGACCCATCGCTGTCCTGCGCGACGACGATTATCGAGGAGTGCGATTGCTTCGTCACCGTGCGGATCGCAGTGAAAGTGCGTTTCCTGTGCGACGCCATTGTTGTCCACCAAACTTGATGTGTATGTGGAATGTGCGGTGCAGTACTCACACGCAATGACTGAGGACGGTTCCGCCGCGCTCCAATGTCGCATTGCTGTCACAATTTTCCAGTTGCTTTTGTCCATGACTGATTCCTCTTGTTGAGGACATCAGAGGCCCGGATGTTTGCGCTATGCGCCTCATCCCCTTGCGGGTAGCACCGTGGCCGGGTGGCTCGGTTGCTGGGTCTCCATGGGGGAGACCTCTCTTGATGTCGATCTCAACTTATCTCAAGGGTGAGTCGGAGTGCAGCGAATATCTAGTGTGGACTAGATACATCCAAGAGGATTCGGGGTCTGAACATGAAGAGCCAATTTCGTAGAGGGACTCAAGCGGATCTGCCTCTCATCTGCACCACGTTCGCTCGCTCTTTTTGGGATGACCCAGTGATGCGGTGGTTGTTTCCTGATGACGAAGTCTTTGCTGATGGAACAGTGATGCAAGGTTTCTTTCAGGGAGTGATGGCGCACGATTGCACCTTGGTCACCCCTGACGTTGCTGCCTTCGCGATGTGGATTCCGCCCACACGACCAGAGCTTGATGTGGACACCGGCCCCAGTGAACCGCCAACTGATGAGATGTTGGAGAAGTTCATTGCATTGCGTGGAGCACTTGCTGCCAACACGCCAGAAGAGGATCATTGGTATTTGCAAATGGTGGGGACGCATCCGGATTGGCAACGTCGCGGCATTGGTTCAACATTGATTGCCGAGGGGCTTTCCTGGGCTGTGCACGATGGGCTGAGCGTGTATCTCGAGACCGAAACGATTGAGAACGTTGCCTATTACCGTCACCTCGGTTTTGAAGTGCGCACAGAGTGGGATGTTGCTGCCGGCGGCCCACACATGTGGGGCATGCGCCATCCTGGGGGCGAGTAATCGCGCGTTAATCAGAATTCGAAGATGTCGCCAAGCAGGCTTGACATCTTCTTTTTCTTTGGCGACTTCATTGAGTAGCTGCGCTCAATCTCGTCACTGTCATCACGACGCGCTGCTGGGCGAGATTGGCTGGGACGAGAAGACGGTGCGTCGTCGCTTGCGCGTTCAATGAGCTTGTCCAACTCGCCTCTGTCGAGCCACACACCGCGGCAATCGGGGCAGTAGTCAATCTCGATGCCTTGGCGATCTGACATGACCAAGGTGGTGGAGCAATGCGGGCACTTCATAATTTCTCTTTTCGATCATCAGTGAAGGGAATAGTTATCTCGCGCAGAATAGTTGCGATGCAGCACAATGTGTCTGCAGGGCAGATTGTTAAAAACGTTCGGGCCGAGTCACCTGGGCAGGTGTTATCCACGCAATGGTGGCGTACTTGTTGAAGTACTTTGCCGACAGCATGTCAAGAATTGCCTGCGCAACTGTCTCGGTCACGATGGTCTCCAAACGGATGCTTGGACCATTCAAATCAAGAGAGTGTTTCCCTGTAACGCCTTCACCATGTACGTGGCCCACCGAGTATCCCTTTGCGCCACACGACTTGATGTCGGCAATCAGTTTCTGTTCAACAACAGATTCAGAAATGATGGTGACGAGTTGACGTGAAACTGTGTTCATGAGGTGCCAATCAGGTGAGGGCTTGTGCCATTGCAATGTAGAGCGGTATTCCCACCGTCAGGTTAAAGGGGAATGTGATGCCTAGCGATGCCGTGACATAGAGCCCGGGGCTTGCCTGTGGAAGTGCAATGCGAACTGCAGCTGGAGCTGCAATGTAGGACGCACTGCCGGCAAGAACTGCCATCACGGCGACTCCACCAGTGGAGAGTCCAACTGCCGCACCGCCGAGCGCACCGAGGAATCCGTTGATGAGGGGAACGATGATTCCCAAGAGGACAACGAGTGGCCCTGCTGACTTGATGTCGCGTAGACGTTCCGCAGCAATCACGCCGAGTTCGATCAGGAACAGCGTGAGGGCGCCAGCGAAAAGCCCAACGAATACTGGGTCTGTTGGAGCGAGGCGAGTGGGTCCAACGACCACACCAATCACGATGCCGATTCCGAGCAACGCAATGCTCTTCCCGCGAACCACTTCGCTGAGAGCCGACTTCCAGTCGCTGCCCTCGGTGGCGCCACGAGCAAGAAAGAGTGCAACAACGATGCCAATGATTTCAAGGATGGCAAGAAGTCCGGCCATGTATCCCTCGTACGAAATCTTGCGTGCTTCAAGCGTGGACAAGAGAACTGTGAAAGTCACCGCTGATACAGAGCCGTAGTGCGCAGCGAGGGCTGATGCATTGATAACGGAGAGTCGCCCGGCAAAACGGAAGAGGGCGTATGCAACAAGCGGAGTGATGACTCCGAGAACGATGGAAACAATCAGCGGCTTCCAAAGATCTGAAATTGATGCTGCTGCAAGTGCCCGGCCGCCTTTGAGGCCAATTGCGAGAAGCAAAAATGTGGAGATGATGGGGTAGAGCGACTCAGGAAGTCGAACATCAAATCGAAGAAGTGTTGCGATGAGGGCAACCAAGAATGCAATCACTGGTGCAGTGAGCAAGTTGTCCATGATGGAGGCAGCAAACATTATGAGGCTTTCGATTTCTTGAGGAGTGGAGAGATAACCGCACGAATGTCGTGATCGGCTTCTAATGGATGACGAAGTGGTCGGTTGAGATTGACCTCATAGACGTTGTTGCGCCCGTCCTTCAGGACAGTGATGTAGCCCGATTCGGCAAGGTCTTGAATGATGCGGTGAACAGTGCGTTCACGAATACCCACGCGGCGAGCGATGTCACCTAGGCGCATGTCTGATTGCTTGGCGATGCAAACAAGAACATGTGCGTGATTACTAAAGAATGTCCAGGAAGGGAGTTCCTCGGATGGCTCTAAAAAGCTTGACATAGAACACATGATATAAAAGTCATGTATTGCATGTCAAGTTATTGGGGTAAGTCCCCAGAGGCCGGTGGCTACATCAAAGCGCCGACGAAAACCTGCCAGGCGAGAAGCGACTTCGCGACAAGGCTCAAGATGATGTACCAACGCTCACCATGGAGATAGTTGGCCCACTTGCCTTCAGCCTTGTACTGCTTCCATTGCACAAGAGCGAAACAGTTGAAGAAGATAAAGAGTGAGATCACAATGCCGATGACAAAGCCGGGAACTGTGGTTTCTGGCGGGCCACTGGGAGACAGCATGTTGATGAAGATGGCAATCCAGGGAACCGCACCTGCGATACAGCCGAACCAGAACGGAAGCATGTCGCCACTACCGGGCTGTGAATAGCGCTCTTGCAGCCAACCAAAAAGAATCATGCTGACATTGACTCCGAAGATGGCAATCAAAGCGATGTAATCAGTGACTCCATTGAGTTGAAGAATGATCACAATCATGATGGATGAAGAAAGCGAGTATTCGATCCAGCGGTAGACGTTGATGTGGCGCTTCAGGCCGTCGACATACTTCGGAAAGATAGGGCCGATGCTGACGAAGAAGTGGAAGAAAGCTGACAGAGCCATGAATGCAGCCACTGTGTAACTGATATTCAGACTGAAGAGCTCTAGAGGTTTAGCGAAGCTGCCTGTCCCGGGCGCATCGGACATGTATGTGGCTCGAACAGGCAGCGAGACATCGGTGGCGAGAAGCAGAATTGCAATCAGGGAGGCAAGATGCAAACCTCCAGCAATCAGGTTGAGTTTTCTCAGACTTTTGAATTGATCAAGCATGGGAAAAGTATCTCACCACTCGGGGAGCAAGTGCGTGACTTCGATTCTTGGGCCTGAATTCAGGACAATTCAGCCAGACGGTCTTTCACGATTGCCCGCATGAGCGCGCCATCGACCTTCCAGTCAAAAGGCACCTTGAATGTCTTCTTGTTGGATTCGAACTTCTCGAGTTTCTTGGCAAAGGTTTCAACAAAATCTGTATTGAAGGGGCCAATTGTTAGGTGATTCTTCGAGACAGAAACTCCCAAAATGTAGTGATCCCCAAGTTTGAGCATTGGTTGATTCCATGCCATCACCAACTGAAGGTCTGAATAGGTGGACGTGATGCTTGAAAACATTTCTTTGATCTTCTTGGCAGTTGATGGCTCAAGGGTGTTGAAATAAGCGGCTGGTGTATCGAATCGCTTGGAGCTAGTTGAGCCACGGACGTACATGACCAATGCATTGGCGTGAGCCTGACTGAAACCATGGTTCTCTCGCAGAAATGCGATCTGTTCGGGATACTTGGCATCACCGAGTTCGCGCAGACGGTCTATCCAGATTGAGATCGGACCACCATGTTTCTTCTCTATGTCAGGGAAGAACTTGGAGCGGTCTCCATCACTCGTCGCCATGCACAAATCATATTGCACGACTGGCGTCGCTCTGGAGACGCGTCGCGGGGAATTGCCCTTTGCTTGGTACTAGGAGGCAGTCACAAGTCCAGCGACAATGTCGGCAGCAACGGTGCGCACCGGGCGCTGCTCGCGACGGGCAATGGATCGAATTTCCTGAAACGCAGAAGGGAAGTCAGTCTGATTTCGTTCGGCAAGAATTCCCTTTGCTTGTTCGA
>JBILBZ010000107.1:0-5083 GCA_044353425.1 Ilumatobacteraceae bacterium
CGCGAACTCGATGGCATGGACGCCACCGATGCTGCATTGCACTACACACAACACATCCCTGTGCATGGCATCTGCATTCTCACCGGCTTGCCAGAAGGTGATGCTGATCTTTTCCGCGATTGGATCTACAAGACATTCCAGCTTGCACCGAAGGACAACACTGTTCGTCTGCAAGTTCTCACCGAGATGTCTCAGTACATCGATGGTCTCTTGAAGGATCGTCTCGTCAATCCGAAAGATGACTTGCTGACAACCATTGCCAATGCACAGATCGATGGCGTTGATGTCGAGTGGGGCATCAAGATTGGTTACGTGCGTTTGCAGATTGTTGCAGGCATTGACACCACGTGGAGTGCAATCGGATCAGGCATTTGGCACTTCGCACAAAACAATGATGAAGTACAGCGACTCATCGCTGTCGACAACGACGACATGTTGTGGCAAACAGCTAACGAAGAAGTGTTGCGCTACTACGCACCGGTCACGATGGCACGCAAAGTCATTAACGACGTCACGGTGCAGGGCTGCCCCATGCACGTAGGCGACCAAACACTGGTGACATTCCCAGCTGCCAACCATGACCCTGCAGCGTTTGAAGATGCACACATCTTCAAACTGGATCGTGAGAACAACCGCCACGTTGCATTTGGTTTGGGCATTCACCGTTGTGCAGGTTCCAACCTTGCGCGCCTTGAAATGTTGGTGGCCTTCCAGGAATGGCTCCGTGCCTTCCCGAACTACAGCCTTGACCCCACGAAGAAAACAACCTGGGCGAATGGCCAGGTGCGCGGACCACGTCAGATTCCGGTTCTGCTGAACCGCTAACGAGTAGTCACTGCTTAGTAGTCGTCACTGACGACACTCGGAACAATGCGCGCACTCCAAGGCCGTGCTTTGTCCCAGTGATGACCGATGATCTCGCCTTCGCGTACTTTCGCAAGAAAATCCTGCGGGCCATCAAAGTCGGGCATCTGCATGTATGCACTGCCTAATGCGTGAGGCACGTGTGCATCGCTACCGCTGCCCAAAGCAAGGTCGTATTGATCACCAAACGCCACTGCACGCTTATTCAAGGATTGCAATGATGTTTTTGCATTGTGACCTTCAATGGCGTCAACCAAACCCAATTCAGTGATCTGAATGAGGGATTCTTCAGTGAGATTGCGACGCATGGGGTCAAACGGATGTGGGATGTAGACGATGCCGCCCTGTTCACGAATCTGTGATGCGGTATCTTCAGCTGATGCACCGTATGACACCTTCTGCGTCATGAAAAGACCAATGATCTCGCCAGTGTGCGTACGCACTTCTTCGCCCACAATCACGCGACAGACTCCATCGAGTGCCTTTTGCAAACGCACGGCACCTTCAATGGCGTTGTGATCGGTTACACACAACACATCAATGCCTGCTTCAACGACCGACTCAACAATCTCGTCCAATGTGGTGGTGGAGTCACCCGAGAACATGGTGTGGCTGTGCATGTCGACGCGCACCCAACCATCGGGGCATGGCTGAGCGAGATGCGGATGACGCTCAATTGCAGCCAGTGCTGCCATCGCCATGATGCGTTACGCCCCGCTCATGGTGACACCAGAGATCACCAAGGAAAGTCCAGCTGCGCGCGATGGCAACCAATCAACATCGCCGCCCACGGCCTGTACGTCGAGCAACATGCGCTGCAAGGTGGAGGCAATTGTGAATTCACGAATCGGTTCAGCAGTCTTACCGTTGCGAATCACGAGACCCGATGCGCCCGTTGAGAAGTCTCCGGATACTGGGTTCACACCACTGTGCAAACCCTGCACGCTGTCGATGAGCACACCGTCTTCCACGCCGGCGATGAGCTCTGCCTGTGTCTTTGTGCCTGGCACCAATTGCAATGCAAGACATCCGCCAGCGTTACCAGTGCTCTTGGTGTTCGCGCGGCGTGCGCTGTACGCGTCATGCACGAACATCTTCAAGACGCCGTTTTCAATCAACACATTGCGCCTGGTCGCAAGTCCATCGCCATCTGTCTCACACGCGCTGTAGGCACGAGAATCGGTGGGATCATCAATAAGCGTGATGAGTGGCGAGGCCACTTGTTCACCCAAACGATCCGCAAAAATGCTGCGACCCTTCACCACGTTCTCGCCCACCAACGTGCCACTGATGATGCCGAGGAACTGTGCAGTGACCATTGGGTCGAGCACCACAGTGGTGACACGGCTCGATGGCTTTACAGCACCCAGCAAACGTGTGGCACGATCAGCAGCCTTCTTTGCGGCTGCCGGCAGATCGAACTTGTCGGGGCTATCGCCCAATGCATAGGCCCAGCCGGTTTGTGTTTCGCCGTTGTCATCGACCAGCACACTGACAGTGGCGTAACAACTGTTCGAACGGCTGCTGCTGCGAATACCCAGCGACGTTGCTGAGGCTTCTTCAGTTGAGCCATCGGCGTAGTCAGCTTCATCGATGCGCAAGCGAGGGTCTTCGGCCAACACCAAACGCTCGAGTTCCTTTGCGATCTCGATTTTCTTCTCTGTAGGAAATGCAGCGAGGTCGTCGTCCCACAGCTTCTGCTCAACAATCTCAACACCGTCTGGTTCGGCTAGCCCGGCGAACTCATCAACACTGCCAAACGATGCATTCTCACGAGCTTCTGCGAGCACTTCACGCCACGAGGCTTCGTCAAACATGCGAGCCGACGAGTTACCCGTGCGACCATCTTGAATCACACTGATGCCGATGCTTTGTGATTGTGCCGAAACAAAATGCTCGACTTCGCCATTGCGCACACGCACATCTGTTTCACGACTGCGTGTTACTGATGCTGCAATCTGCTCACCTTCGCGTGCCTCGGCAACAATTGCATCGGCGATGGCTTGTAGGTCGTCAACGGTGTGACGACTCATGCTGCGGTTCCGCCAACGGTGAGCGACTTCACGCGCAGTGTTGGCTGACCATCACCCACGGGAACACCTTGACCATCTTTGCCACACATGCCGGGGTTGCCCATAGCGAAGTCATTACCTAAAAGGTCAATGTCGGCAAGTACTTGTGGGCCGTTGCCGATGAGGTTGCCTTCGCGCAATGGCTCGGTGATCTCGCCGTTCTCGATGAGGTATGCCTCGGTCATACCGAACACAAAGTCGCCCGTTGCGGTGTTGACACTGCCACCACCCAACTTTGCGACATACACACCCTTTTCAGTGGAGCGCACAATGTCGTCTGGTTCTTCGGTGCCGTTAAGAACGAATGTGTTTGTCATGCGCACCATGGGCAAGTGCTGGTAGCTCTGACGGCGACCGTTACCGGTTTGTGCGTGACCTTCATTACGAGAGCGAATGTGATCCCACATGTAATCGGTGAGCACACCATTTTCGATCAGAACATTGCGCTGGCTCTTGTGGCCTTCATCGTCAATACCGATGGCGCCCCACTCGCGACTCATCGTGCCGTCGTCGACCAATGTCACCAAAGGTGATGCGACAAGTTCACCGACGCGATTTGCATACACCGATGCGCCACGTGCAACGAGGTCGGCCTCTAAACCATGACCACATGCTTCATGGAACAACACGCCGCCACTGCCGCACTTGATAACAACAGGCATTGCACCGCTCGGCGCAGGACGTGCGCGCAATTTGGTGACTGCTTGACGTGCTGCTCGCTCTGCAAGTTCTTCAATGCTCTCTTCGTCGAACAATTCGAACCCAATGGTGAAACCGACGGAGTCGTATCCGGTCTGCATGCCGGTGTCGCCGTCTGCAACGGTGCCCACACGGAAAATGGTGCGCACTTGCTCATCGGTGGCCAAAACGCCATCGCTGTTGGCAATAAGAATGCGGCGTGTTGCGTCGCTGTAACCAGCAGACACCTGCACGATGCTTTGGTCGATGCCACGCGCGACATCGTTCGCGATCATCAAGAGCTCTACCTTGCGAGCCTTTGGCACAGACGTGGGTGGAATGCGCACATCGTTGACTTTTTGGCGAGCCACTGTTCCTAACGAGACGGTGTGCACTTGGCCATCACCGGTGGCTGCTGCTGCAGCGGCTGCTTCGGCTGCAGCAAGCAAACCCTTTTCGGTGAGGTCTGCGGTGTACGCAAAGCCGGTGGTTTCACCGTTAATGACACGGATGCCTGCACCACTGTCACGACTGCTGTTGACGGCCTCGACTTTGCCGTCATCAAGGCTTGCGCCCATGTTTCGTTTGTCTTCAATAAAGACTTCAGAAAAACCCGCTCCGGTGGAACGGCCCTTCGCTAGGACTCGCGCCAAAACGGAGGAATCAAACTCTTGGGACAGATCAACAAGGCTCACATCGCAAAGCCTACTCAGGGGGTGCAGAGGGACAATTGCGCCAATGTCAGGAAGGTGGGACCAATCGTCTAGCCACGGGTCGTATTGTGGGAACCACATGAGCGAGGCCGTCCAGACCCCCACACCCGATGAGGTGCGCGAACACCGCACGCGGTGGTGGAAGGAAGTCCTCATTATGGGCACCTTCTACTTCGTCTACTCGCTGACCCGTAACGAATTCGGTTCCGTCAATGTCGATGGTGCCGACATCCCGATGCGCGCTTTCAACAATGCGATGAAAATCATCGAGCTCGAACGCGCCATGGGGCTCTTCCACGAAGAATCAATTCAGCAATGGTTTCTTCCGTACCGCACATTCATCCAGGTACTCAACACCTATTACGGCACGGCCCATTTCCTCGTCACCATCACCGTGTTCTTTGTGCTGTTCAACCGCAGAAAAGACGTCTTCCCCATCTTCCGCAATGCGTTAGCCGGCATGACCGCCCTCGCCATTGTCGGGTTCTCATTCTTCCCCCTGATGCCGCCACGCCTGCTCGATGCGCCGTGTCCTTCCATCACCCAGCCCGACCAATACGGCGGTGCATGTATTGAGTCGAAGTTGCGCAACTACAACGGTGCAGAAAACTTTGGCTTTGTTGACACGTTGGATGAATACGGCGGCCCGTGGGACTTCAACTCGGGTGGAATCGCAAAAGCATCGAATCAATACGCCGCCATGCCGTCATTGCACATTGGTTGGGCATCGTGGTGCGCATTCGGGATTTGGCCACT
>JBILBZ010000108.1:0-5018 GCA_044353425.1 Ilumatobacteraceae bacterium
GGCGATGTCGGTGAACGTGGTGGAGGGCTTGTCGGCTTGATACGCCTTTGCCTTGCTCTTGCCAACAGACATGATGCTGCCTGCTTGACCCATGGCACGACGCTGCATCCACACGAAAAATGCAATGACAAAGAGGAAGGGCAAGATGATGGGCAGAAGACTGGTGAGCCAATTGGCTTGTGGTGTCTTGAAGTTGTAGTCGACACCATTTTTCTTCAGCAGTTGTTCGTCGGCATCACTGAGCTGCATGGCACCCGTTGTGGTGAACTTCCCGCCATTGGCCAAGACACCAGAAATGACATTGGTGGCATTGTTGATGGTGACGTCTTTGACGTTGCCATCTTCCACTTGCGTCAGGAATTCCTTGTAGCTCAATTTCTCGCCAGTGGGCTGAGAGACGAACTGGCTGCCAAAAGCCAACACGACAACGGCACCAACAATGGCCCAGATAGCCCACTTTGGCATCGGGGGCTTCCCTTCGGATCCAGGCTTCTGATCACGCATCCCCTTCAGCGGATTGCGCTGAGACTGGTTGCGTGGTGGTGGGGGTGGCGGGGGCATCTCGCTCATCACCTCATGCTACGGGGCTGTTCTGTCGGAGATCCTTCGGTATCGCCGAAATGAAGGGCGCTGATGAGTACCGTTTTTCACATGGCAAGGCAATGCACTCGTCAAGGCTGCGTTCATCATGCAACTGTGACCCTCACCTATCAATATGGGCGCTCACAGGTGTGGCTGGACGATTTGTGGCTTGAACGGGACCCACACTCATACGACCTCTGTGACCAGCATGCCAACCGCCTGAAGCCACCATCGGGTTGGCACCTCGAGGACCGTCGTCAGCGGACCCATGTGTACGGCGCTGGCCGCCTCGCCGGCTAACTCATGAACTCCACAGGACGCCGTAGTCCTGGCCCCTTTGAGGGGCTCGCTATCTGGTTGGGAATGTACGTCTGCGCGAACATCGCACTCACGGTGGCTTTGATGCTCACCGGTAGGGGAGACGTTGACCAAACTCGAATCCCCATCTGGGCAACAGGTGTTGCGGTGACAGCGATGTGGTCTGTGTTTCTGTTTGCTGTCCCGCGGTATCTCCCGTTTGAAGAGCAATCTCTGCGCGAGTCGAGCCGTCAGTGGTTCTCTGCGCGCTCTTTTTTCATCGGAATCCCCTTAGGTGTCGCCAGTCAATACATCTTGATGAATATGGTCAATTGGCCATTGATGCAGCTATTCCCCGACAGTTTCTCTTCTGATGAGATCTCTCAGCGGGCAACAGACCTCACCAACACAGCTCCTGGGGCGTGGGTCATCGTGCTCATCCTCATCGTGGTTGCAGGTGCGCCGATTGTGGAAGAGATCGTCTATCGCGGTGCCGTGCAGACTCATTTGCAGAAAACAGCGGGCACCGCAGTCGCATTTATCGGTACGGCGCTGCTCTTTGCGGCAATTCATATGTCTCTTATTGAATTCGCCGGACTATTCGTATTCGCATTGGTGCTGGGTTATACCCGTCTGCGGTCTGCCACACTTGGTCTACCCATTGTGACGCACATGGCGTTTAACGCCGCCGGTTTGATACTTGTTCTCGTGAAGTAGGAAATATGAATAGCAATGAAGATGCCGCTGTCCTGGAGTCCATCGACCAGCCAGTGGACACTCCGGCAGTTGAATCCGATTGGGTAGCAACGGTGAAGTCAATGAGCACGACAGCAGTTGTGCTTGGTGCAACGTTGATCATCCTCTCAATTCTTCACCCTGGTCTTGTATTGCAGAACAACACGCCGACAGGCGGGGACATGGGCGCCCATGTATGGGGGCCTGCGTATTTGCGTGATGTCTTGTTGCCACACTGGCGTCTGACTGGTTGGAGCATGGATTGGTACTCGGGTCTTCCTGCGTATCGCTTCTACATGGTGGTTCCTGCACTTGCGATAGTTCTTCTCGATATTGCGCTTCCATACGGCATCGCATTCAAGATCATTGTTGTTGCTGGACTAGTGGCGTTTCCGTTCTGCGTTCATTTCATGGGACGTATCGCAAAACTTGCGTATCCCATTCCAGAGTTGATGGTGATTGGGGCGACTCTTTTCCTTCTTGATGAGAGTTTCACTATCTATGGCGGCAACATTCCTTCAACAATGGCGGGAGAGTTTTCTCATTCCATTGCTCTTGCATTCTCGATGGTGGGTCTTGGTTTTTTCGCACGTGTTATGGATGACGGAAAACATCGAGCATGGGCAGCAATTTTCATTGCCCTCTCTGCGCTCAGTCATGGCATCGTGCTGATGTTCGTTTTCGGCGGTGCTGTGGTGATGATGTTGATGAATCGTGATCGTCAGCGTCTGCGTGCCGGTGCAATCACCATTGGCTGCGCCATTTTGCTGTCGGCTTTTTGGGTGGTTCCGTTCCTAGGCGGCCATGCCTTCATGACAGATATGAAATACGGGTCAGAACCAGGTGGCGGCTCTTTCTCTTCGATGTGGGAGATGTATTTCCCCTTGAATCCACTCTGGGATGTTCTAATCATGGCGCTTGCGATTGCTGGCTTTGCTGGCTCTCTTGTTCGTCGGCGTCAATTAGGAATCTGGATGGGTATCTACATACTCATCTTGATGGTGGGTGTCAAAGTCGCCCAGGGCGGTCTTCCCATTATTGGTTTGTTGTGGAACCCACGCATTCTTCCCTTCATTTATCTTTTGAGGTACATGCTGGCTGCAATTGGTGTCTACGAAGTCGCTGTCTATGTCTTGCGCGTGATTGCAATGGAACGCGGGAAGAGCAATGTGTCGTCGGCGCCACAAACCTCAGTGGGAACATCGATTCTCTGGGTGATGGCATTGTTCTGTTTGGTCGTTATTGGCGTTCGGTATCAAGCGCTGCCATTTGCAAAGTTGACATCGAACGGCACTACAACAAGTTATGCATGGGGGCCACTGAAGTTCCCTGCTGCTCGAGCCTTTAGTGATGGTTGGGCGCGATGGAACTTCGAGGGCTACGAGGGGAAAGCGTCGTACGGGGAGTATCACGGTGTTGTGAAAACGATGGACGCGCTTGGCAAAGACCCAGATCATGGTTGTGGCCGAGCATTGTGGGAGAACAACTCTGATCTCAACAAGTACGGAACCACAATGGCGTTGATGTTGTTGCCGTTCTGGACTGATGGTTGTATCGGGTCGATGGAAGGCTTGTTTTTTGAAGCAGCTGGAACAACGCCGTATCACTTCATCGCAGCAGCCGCACTCTCGAAACAAAGCAGTAATCCAGTGCGGGAACTTCGATACGACAACAATGACCCTGCGAAGGGTGTGAAGTACATGCGGTTGCTCGGTATTCGTTACTACATGGCATATACGCCTGAAGCGGTGCAGAAGGCTGACATGCAAACCGAACTGACCAAAGTGGGAACCAGCGGGCCGTGGCACATCTATGAATTAGCGACGACGACATTGGTGGAGCCTCTTGCTTTTCAGCCCGTTGTTGTGAATCCTCGAGACGGTGATCCTCGAGAGCGGTGGCTAGAGATTGGAACCTCTTACTTCCAGCATGAAGAGAAGTGGAGCGCATTGCCTGTTGCCGATGGACCCAATGAATGGCAAGTGATCGATGTGGAAGCAGACATTGATCGAAGGATGGGTGAAGAGGGTCAGCCTGGCCGCCAAGTTGACATTGTGATTCCTAAGGGATCCATCAGACAGACGGCAGTAGAGAAAACAAAAGTGTCAAATGTCGTCATGGGAACAGAGTCTCTTTCATTCTCAGTGGACAAAGTTGGTACTCCTGTACTTGTCAAGGTGAGTTACTTCCCGAACTGGAAAGTAAAGGGTGCAAAAGCGGTGTATCGCGCAGCACCAAACATGATGGTGGTTGTTCCCACAGAGAAGAACGTTTCGCTTTCATATGAACCGTCACGGCTGGATCGTTCCTCCTATCTACTGACTTTCTTGGGCATCGTTCTTGTTGTCTTTATGTTCCGTCGTCGACTTCGTTATGGAACTTCAATACCGCCGAGCATCTCCGAAGGGTCATCTGACGCTGAAGTCGACACAGATAGCCTGTCGTCCTAATGAGTACAGACCCTGCGGTACTTGACGAGATTGTCAAGGCCTACGACGTGCGGGGCACCACACCCGACCAAATGAATGATGACGTCGCTTTTGCGCTCGGCGTTGCCTTTGCTGAGTTTGTTGATACATCAACAGTTCTTGTTGCTCGAGACATGCGAACAACCGGTGAATCGTTATCAGCTGCATTTGCAGACGGAGTGATGTCGCGAGGGAAAAACATCATTGATCTTGGTCTTGCTAGTACTGACCTTGTCTATTTTGCAGCAGGTTCTCTTAACGCTCCGGGAGCGATGTTTACCGCTTCTCACAATCCGGCCCAGTACAACGGCATCAAATTCTGCTTGTCGGGTGCACGTCCTGTGGGAATTGATACAGGATTGGCCACTGTTCGTGACACAGCGAAAGAAGTTCTTGCGGGGAATGGTCCACAGCCAGTCGCTTCGCCAGGCTCTCGCACTGAACGAGACATGTTGGATGAATTTGCAGATCATGTTGTGTCCTTCATTGACATCAACAGCATCAAGCCAATGAAGATTGTTGCCGACACTGCCAATGGCATGGGTGGACTCATTGTTCCCATTGTTTTTGAACGGTTGCCGATGATTGAACTTGAGGTGATGTATCCAGAATTAGACGGAACATTCCCGAATCATCCAGCTGACCCAATTCAACCTGCGAACCAGCGCGACCTGCAGGCACGCGTTGTCAGTGGCGGTTTTGACATCGGTCTTGCTTTTGACGGTGATGCGGATCGGGTGTTCGTTGTTGATGAAAAAGGTCGAGGTTTGTCTGGTTCGACGACAACTGCGATTCTGGCTGCCGGTGTATTGCGTGCGAATCCGGGTGCAACAGTGCTCTACAACCTGATCTGTTCTCGCAGTGTTCCTGAAGTCATTCTCGAAAACGGGGGCATACCAGTTCGCACAAAAGTCGGTCATAGCAACATCAAGCAAG
>JBILBZ010000110.1:0-4960 GCA_044353425.1 Ilumatobacteraceae bacterium
AGTTCGATTCTTGCTAGCCCCACCAACATCTCCATCGAATCCCGATGGGTAGATCCCCAATTGCTGAGGAGGCTGCCGTGAAATTCATCCGCCAAGCCTTCTTCGCCATTTCCTTGGGCTCCATGGTTGCCGCCGTTCTTCGCCGCCGCACCAAAGTCGTCGTGGCACCACAACAAGGTGGGTGGCGCGAGGTCACCCCACAGCGGTAATCGTCATGAATAATCCGACCGCACCCCAGATCGGGATTATTGGCACCGGCGTCACCAGTTCTCGTGCGGCATCTGTGTTACACACGCTTGGCCACACGCCGCGGGTTGAAAAACTGGGCTCAGCGTCATCGCTCTTTGATTGTGATGTGGTCATCTTGGCCCACGGCGCACCACATGATGCACTCGCATCTGCATTTGTTGCACAAGGTGTTGCAGTTGTTTCTGCAAGCGACAACCTCACTGATGTTCTTGCACTTCTTGATGGTCAAGAAAAAGCAGTCGCACGCGGTGTTCCCGTTGTGGTGGGTGCAGCGTGTCTCCCTGGTTTGTCAGGTCTTTTAGTTGCTCATGTGGCGCGTGCCTTTGAAAGCATTGACGAAGTACACAATGCAGTGCACGGCACGGGTGGTCCGATGTGTGCGGTCCAACACCACGACTCTCTTGCCGGAACATCAATCGGTTGGCATGACGGCGAATGGTTGCAACGCCCAGCCGGCAGTGGACGTGAGTTGTGTTGGTTCCCTGATCCGATAGGTGCACGTGACTGTTATCGATTCGCGAGTCCCGAACCGGTGTTGCTACAACGTGCTCAACCAGAGTTACAGCGCATCACGTCTCGAGTCTCGGCCACTCGTCGCGACCGGCTCACATCACGGTTACCAATGTTGCGCAAGCCACACGCCGAGGGTTTAGAAGGCGGCTTGCGCGTTGAAGTACGTGGACGTCGTGAAGGCCGTCGCCATGTAGAAATTGTCGGTGTTGCAGATCGCGTTGCCACTGTTGCCGGAGCTGTTGCCGCGCACACCGCTCTTGCACTTACACGAGGTGCTGTGATTCCAGGCGTACACAACCTTGGCGAATCAACAGTGCCTAACGCAGACATTCTTGATGGCGTGACGTCGTCAGGAATCACACTGCATCAATTCATCGGTCGTTGATTTCCCACAACACTGCCCTCATAAACGGATGATTCTCACTCATTCTCGATAGCGTGGAGTTATGCCTTCGACCAAGCACACGCACAAACACGTCGAAGCTGCAGATGTTGCTCATCACGTGGCAACAAAGCTTGATGAGATTGGTCAGCGCTATACCTCTGGCCGTCGAATGATTGTTGAATCGTTGACTGCTGCAAAGCGGCCACTATCCATTCCAGAGATCTTGGAGAACACAACAGGGCTTGCACAGTCGTCTGCATATCGCAATCTCACAGTGCTTGAGAATGCAGGCGTTGTTGTTCGCGTTATTACAACCGATGAGTGGGCGCGGTTTGAACTCAGTGAAGACATCACGGGCCATCACCATCACATGGTGTGCAGTAAGTGCGGATGGGTTGACGATGTGCGTATCCCTGATGCCATCGAACACGAACTCGACTCTGCGCTGGCGAAAGTAGCAAGTAAAGCGGGTTTCGTCATGGCGCATCACCGGCTTGATGTTGTCGGCATCTGTAAGGAATGTAAATGAAGCACACTGCGATAGAGATTCCGCCGCTGCTTCCAGGGCGTGTCGTTCACCTGCCTGACCGCGGTGAAATGTTTGTGCGTCATCATCAACACACAAACCCGAATGCACCGACAGTTCTTTTGTTACACGGATGGACAGGGTCATCTGACCTGCAGTTCTTCACAGCGTATGAAGAACTAGCGAAGGATTACAGCATCGTTGGTGTTGATCATCGTGGACATGGCAGAGGTTTGCGTCCGCACGTTCCCTTTGCATTAGAAGATTGCGCCGATGATGCGGCAGCGGTTGTTCGCGCGCTCGGCATTAGCACTGTGACAACGGTGGGCTATTCCATGGGTGGACCCATCAGTTTGTTGTTGTGGCAACGCCACACTGAACTGGTGAGCAGCATGGTGTTGCAGGCAACAGCTCTCGAGTGGAATGGAACGCGCAATGAACGTGTGCGTTGGAAAGTGGGCCGCGTTCTCGGTCCAGTCATTCGTCGACTCAGCACCCCGCGCATGATCAGAATTGGTCTTCGTCGTGCAATTCCACGCGGGCACGAACTCAGTCGTTATCTTCCGTGGATTATTGGCGAGATTCGCCGCAACGATCAATGGATGATTAGTGAAGCTGGACGCGCGCTGTCCAAATTCGATGCGCGTGGCTTTGCTCCTGGCATCACTGTGCCCACCGCATTTGTGTTAACCACGAAAGATCGTTTGGTGTTGCCGCACAAACAAGAGGCACTTGCGACAGCAGTGAAGGCAGCTGTGGTGCGATTAGAGGGTGACCACTTGGCGCCCATGCAATTACCGCAGGAGTTTGCAGACGCTACGAGTCGTGCTGTTGGGCTTGTGACTCGTTCTCCTGAATAGCAACAAGCTTTTCTAACGCCTCGTTGATTGCCTCAAGGTGATCGCGCAAGTCGGCAGTGGTAACGATGTCAGCCAAGGCCAAACGAACACCAGCAAGTTCACGCGCAAGATATTCCGTATCTGCTTGCGTACGCATCGCCATTTCACGGTCACGTTCCACTTGTTCACGCTCGCGGTCTTCCTGACGATTCTGTGCGAGAAGAATCAGCGGTGCTGCGTATGACGCCTGCAACGACAAAATGAGCGTGAGGAAGATGAACGGATAGTCGTCGAACGGTGCGATGTTGAGCACGTTGACGACAACCCAGACGATGACAATGATCGACTGAATAACGAGATAACGCGCGGTTCCGAGGAAACGTGCGATTGCCTCACTGAACTGACCGAATGCATCGGTGTCGTAGTGAATGCCAACGCGGCGGCGCTGGCGCGGCGTGGTGAGATCATTGCGGCGCTTCATGGTTGCGCTGCCTGACGTCGACGCTGCCTCCAGTCGGCGGGCAACATGCGGTCGAGAACGTCGTCCACAGTGATGGCGCCAAGAAGGTGGCCTGCTTCATCGCAGACACCGACAGCTAACAAGTTGTACGAAGCGAGGAACTCAGCAACTTCGCGGTCGGACATGTTTGCCGACACGGTGGGTTCTTTGGCAAGACACCGTGCAAGTTCTGTGCTGGGTGGTTCACGTAGCAAACGCTGCACATGTACAACACCGAGATATTGGCCAGTGGGTGCGCGCAATGGTGGCTGTACAACAAATACCTGTGCGGCAATAGAAACAAGCCACTCTGGGTCGCGCACTTGCGCCAATGCTTCAGCAACTGTTGCATTGCTGCTCATGATGATGATTTCAGGAGTCATCAAAGCACCGGCAGTTCCTGGTGCGTATGAAAGAAGTGAACGAACAACGTCGGCGTCTTCGTCATCCATGGCTTCGAGCACTTCCGCACGACGTTGCGCAGGCATTTCTGCCAGAAGGTCGGCAAGGTCGTCGAATTCCATCTCTTCCAAAACGTCGATCACACGATCAAGATCAAGGTTTGAAATCAGAGCCAACTGTTCTTGTTCGGGTAACTCTTCGAGAAGGTCGGCCAAACGGTCGTCGTCCATTTCTTTTGCTAACAGTTGTCGCTGAGCCAGGGGGAGAGCACGCACAACACCTGCCACGTCACTTGGGTGCATGTCGCGCAAACGCGCAGCCTCGGCAGCCATTTCGGTAGGAGCGGCGAAGAGCCCACCCACTTCGTTCCATTCCACCAAGCGATACGTGCTGCGCCGACCAAAGAGGCCGCTGCGGGTGAGGCGCACCTTGGCAACTTCCCAGCCAGTTTCGCGCGCGTTCACAGTGGGGCGCAGAGCGACATCGCTCACTGTCTCGCCGGTGACGCGCTTGTCGATAATGTCGGCCTGCAACAGGTGTTCACCGTCGCGAGACTTGAAGGGGTTGAGGTCAACGTCCCAGCTGCGCAGGCGCGCGCCTTCTGTATCAAGGGAAATCACGCGATTAGCGTTGACGAAAATACGGCGGCGCTGGCTGGTGGCGACGAAGCCGGTGACGCGTGGGGCTGTGCCCAAACGGCCTGGAACCACGACAATGTCGTCAATTCGACCAATTGCTGCCCCGCCGGCATCGAGCAACGGCAAGCGCATGATTCTGAATGCATAAATGAGCTCGCCTGCCATGCGATAAGGGTACCCCCGTGGCCTGTGGATAACGGGGTGTTTAATGGCTCCTGCACGGCTTTCAGGACCCCTTGTGGTGGTCTGGTTGGTCCGCCGATAGTCTTTTCCTTCCTTCGGGGACGTAGCTCAATTGGTAGAGCGCCTGCTTTGCAAGCAGGAGGTCGTGGGTTCGATTCCCATCGTCTCCACCACTGTGAATCCCACCGCCGTCCTGCTCATTTCTTGCCCGGATCGTCAGGGCATTGTTGCCGCCGTTGCAACCTGGGTCGCCTCCATTGGCGGAAACATTGTTCATGCAGAACAGCACACGGATGATTCAGATGCGATGTTCTTCCAACGAGTTGAGTTCACACATTCCGAGTCAGTTGCCCTTGAGACGCTGACCAATGGCTTTGCCGCTGTGGCTGCCAACTGGAATATGCAGTTTTCGTTGAATGAATTACCACGCAAACCGCGCACGGCAATTTTGTGTTCGAAGCACCTTCATTGTGTGGCCGACCTATTGGCGCGCACTACATATGGCGACCTTGGTCTTGATGTTGTTGCCGTTGTGTCAAACCATGAAGACGCATCACCGCTTGCCACGTCTTTCGGTTTGCCGTTTTACAACGTGCCCGTGACAGATGGTCCACAAGGTCGCGCCGAACAAGAGCAGACATTGGCCACGTTGCTCGATGCACTTGATGTTGATCTCGTTGTGTTGGCGCGTTACATGTTGGTCTTGCCGCCGGCATTGGTGCAGCC
>JBILBZ010000022.1:0-15275 GCA_044353425.1 Ilumatobacteraceae bacterium
CGGGTCAGTGCCCACGCCCCACAGCACGTTGCCATCGCCATCGGTTGTCTCCACATATGCCACAGCAGTGGCTTCCGAGCCTTGACCCATTGCATGTTCGGCATAGTCCACCACGTCAATACTGGTCTTCAGCCCTTCTTGCACTGCATGAACAAATGCATCAATGGGTCCGTTACCAGTACCTGTGACGGTGTGGTGCTCGCCGCGAACAATTAATTGCGCGGTGATGGAAGTAGTGCCTGATGCCGAATCACTCTTGAGTTCATGACTCTGTAAGAGAACGCGTGGTTCGTTAGGCAAGTACTGCGATGAGAAGGTATCCCAAATGATGGTGGGGCTGACTTCGGTGCCAGTTCCTTCAGTGATGTTCTGAATCGTCTTTGAGAATTCAATTTGCAGACGACGCGGCAAGTCAAAGCCATGTTCTTCTTTCATGATGTATGCCACGCCACCCTTGCCAGATTGGCTGTTCACACGAATCACTGCTTCATAGTTACGGCCGACATGCTTCGGGTCAATCGGTAAGTACGGAACGCCCCAGGTGGAGTAGTTCTTTCCTAATGCTTCAAAGCCTTTCTTGATGGCGTCTTGATGGCTGCCGGAGAACGACGTGTACACAAGATCACCAACATACGGATGTCGCTCGGGCACTGGCAAGCGGTTGCAGAATTCTGCAACACGGCGCAGCGAGTCAATGTCAGAGATGTCCAGTTCTGGGTCAACACCATTCATGAACATGTTCATCGCAACGTTGATGAGGTCGAGGTTGCCGGTGCGCTCACCGTTGCCAAACAATGTTCCTTCAACACGGTCTGCACCAGCCATCAAACCGAACTCAGCTGCTGCTGTTCCGGTGCCGCGGTCGTTATGTGGGTGCAACGAGATCACAACGGTTTCACGTGGCTTGATGGTGCGAATGAACCACTCAATAACGTCTCCGTACACATTCGGCGTGTAGCACTCCACCGTTGCAGGCAGGTTCAAGATCAACGGCTTTGTCGTGGTTGGCTTGATGATGTCCATCACGGCTTCACAGATTTCAATGGCGAACTCTGGTTCGGTCAGCGTGAAACTTTCAGGGGAGTATTCGTAGCGCAGATTGGTACCGGCAAGCATGGGCTCGAATTCCAGGCACAATTTTGCTGCATCGATAGCAATCTGTTTGATGCCTTCTTTGTCCAAACCAAAAACAACTTCGCGTTGCAGTGGGTTGGTCGAGTTATAGAAGTGAACAATGGCGTTCTTCGCGCCTTCCAAGCATTCATATGTGCGCTTGATGAGTTCAGGGCGACACTGCACCAACACTTGAATGGTCACATCATCTGGGATGAGGTCTTCTTCGATGATCTGGCGGACGAAGTCAAAGTCAGGTTGGCTGGCCGATGGGAATCCCACTTCAATTTCTTTGAAGCCCATGTTGACGAGTGCCTTAAACATTCGCATCTTGCGCTCAGGGTCCATGGGGTCAATGAGGGCTTGGTTGCCGTCGCGCAAGTCAACACTGCACCACAGCGGCGCCTTGGAGATTGTGTTGTTCGGCCAGGTGCGGTCAGCGAGGACAAGGGGAATCCACGGCTGGTACTTCGAGAAGGCCATCTTCTTCGGGGTCACATTCTGTGGTGGCATTTGGGGTTCCTTTGGTGGATTCGGGTGGGGAAAAGCGTGTGGGGCAAACAAAAAACCCCCTGCCTGGGCAGAGGGTTTCGACAGCAACGATATTCGGCTGCTGCCGTTACATAAGGAGGAGGAGCGTCTTCGAGTTGTTCACTGTTTTCAGGCTATACGACAAAAGGGCCATGCGCCACCCCTGAATGAGGCGGGCACGGCCCTTTGTGGATGTACCGCTTAGGCGTCGCCGACCAAGAAGTTGCCGAACTGCCAAGGATCGCTTGGGTCCAGCAGATCGCCGTGATTAGCCCACTGATTGAAAATGTCCTTGCGGGTCTTCAATGGAGTCCAATCGGTCGGTCCAGAGAACTGGGTGCCGATGTACGGGCGAGCCTTTTCAAGGATGTACTCGTAGGGCAAGTCGTCTGGCACGCAGAGTCCCTTGTTGGGCTCGTCAATCATCCACTGAATCGCAGAAATGATGGACGCAGCGACCTGCAAGGTGGTTGCGCTCTGGTGCGGCAAGACAGAACGGGCTTCTTCAATGGAAAGAAGAGAGCCTGTCCACCAACCGGTGAAGTCGTGACCAAGAAGAAGTACGCCCAACTCATCACGACCGCTGATGATTTCATCATTCAGCAAGCGCTGCTTTGGCTGCATCTCCCAGTCACGCATCTGCAGCTCACGCACAGACGCGATTGCATCGTTCGATGGGCAGTACGCATAGTGAACGGTCGGACGATAAATGTCAGCACCGTTTTCATCGCGCACAGTGAGGTGATGACACATTGTGTACGCCTCGCCATGGCGAATCACCATGCCGTGTGTTTCGCCGCACGGAACCCATGAACGCACCAGTGTGTTCATTCCGGGCTGTGCGATACAAATCTGATTGCTCGGACCATCGTCATCATGCTTGAAACCACGCGGTGGTAAACGCTTCTCGTGTGTTCCCCAACCAAGTTCGGCTGGTGCAATGCCTTCTTCGTAGAAGCCATCAACGGACCACGTGTTAACAAACTCGTTCACTTCTTTTGGCTTATTGGAGATCTGAGTATCTCTTTCGGAGATGTGAATCACCTTTGTGCCCGTGAGCATTGCAAGCTTGTTGAACTCACCATTAGTAAGAGCTTCTTCGAGACCAGCTTTGCGATCCCCAGCAAGACCCTCATTGAGAATCTTGGTGGTGATTTCTGCAAGCGCTTGCTTGACGAAGTGGCTCACAAGACCAGGGTTGGCACCATGTTCAAGAACAGCGGTGGGGCCACTGTTGCCACCCCATGCTTCGACCATCTTGCGTAACGACTGGTGACGCACATACAAAGTGCGATCAAGAGGATGTGTCGCAGCCATGTCCTCGTAGGGGTCCCACAATTCCACGGAGGTGTTGAGGTAGCGAACGCCGTTCTCATGACACCAGGTGAGGATGGTTGGAGCATCAATGTTCCACGCAAGGTCGAGCAGCATGTCGCCGTCTGACAATCGTGCGGACAAAAACTCGTCAAGGTTTTCTGGAGTGACACGACCAATCTCGTATTGCACACCTTGCGCAATTAGATCGGCGATGCGGTCACGATTATCGAGGAAGTCGACAACAGTGATGCTCTTCGGGTCAATCTTCACGTCTCGAACGAGAAGGGGGAGTGTGCATTGAGCAACACCGCCACAGCCCAAAACAAGGATGCGACGGGGGATGAGAGGTGTGACTGAACCGTTAATGGGTATCAATCACCTGATGAGTGCGCTGCAGCGCGGGGGTGAGTAGTGCCTTCATAGGAGAGAAAAAACTAACTGAAAGCACCGTGCAACGCACTACTTCTCACGGAAAGTTCATGTTTGCTGCAGGATTTGGCACCAGATACAGCTGATTACCAATTAGTAGGTACGTGCGCCGATACGGTTGGTACTCGTCATGACCAATTCCCCCATTTCAACGCCTACGGGATTCGCCGCACTCGGAGTGCCACCCGAAGTCGATAAGGGTCTTGCGGCCGCTGGTTTCGCCGCTCCCTTTGCCATTCAGACTGAAGCCATCCCTGTCGCCATGCGTGGCGTTGACCTGTGTGGTCGCGCACGTACCGGTTCTGGTAAGACGCTGGCCTTTGGTGTGCCGATGTTGTCCCGTATTTCAAAATTCGGCAAAGTACGTGCGCCTCGCGGTTTAGTTCTTGTGCCGACGCGTGAACTGGCACTGCAAGTTGCTGAAGTTCTTCAACCAATCGGAAACGCATGTGACCGGGTTGTCTTGCCCGTGTACGGCGGTGCCTCTCGAGAAGATCAGGTCGACGCGCTCGAAAAAGGTGTTGACATCATCGTTGCAACGCCATTGCGTCTCATTGACCTTATGAAGGGTGGCGAGGTTGAGATGGGTGACGTGCAATGCGTTGTTCTCGACGAAGCAGACCGCATGGCAGACGACGGTTTCACACCACAAGTTGAATGGGTTCTTCGACATGTGACCGGGGAACACCAAACAATGTTGTTCTCGGCAACTCTTGATGGCCAAGTGGGCAACCTTGTACGCCGATACATGAAGGATCCAGAGGAAGTCTCGATTGACGCACCAACCGACACGGTGGGCACGATGCATCACTTGTTCTTGGCTATTCACAAGATGGACAAAGACAAGGTCATTGCCGCGATCGTGGATAGCACTGGCAAGACTGTCGTGTTCTGCGACACAAAGCGTTTGTGCGATCGCGTGACGGAGAACTTGCAAGATCTTGGTGTGAACGCTGCTGCTATTCATGGCGACCTGACTCAGGCCGCCCGAGAGAAGGCGATTGTTCGTTTCACGAACAATGACTTGAAGGTTCTAGTAGCGACAGACGTTGCTGCGCGCGGAATTGACATTGACGATGTGGAGTGTGTGGTGCACTACGTGCCGCCTATTGACACAAAGGCCTATTTGCATCGCTCTGGCCGTACAGCTCGTGCTGGCCGTGACGGTTGGGCAGTGACTCTGGCTGAGTACAACCAGCACACCACCTGCCGCATCATCCAGCGTGCACTGCGTTTGGCAACAAATCCGCCAGTGGAAGTGTTCTCAAACGACAAGCGTCTGCAGGATCTCAACCTCTTTCTATAAGCGCCAATTGTCGGCTGGAACTGCCGATGCTGGACTGAGACGGCTAAAGGCATCACCCACCCTTCTGAAAGAATGGTCAGATTGATTTGGAAGGGGTCGGATGACACGCAGTTCTGACGTTGGGTTGACAATCTCGTTTGTCGAGTCTCTCGCAGATACCGTCGCGCCCTTAGTTCAGTACCTCACCGTTCCTGATCCCGCTCGCGACATTTTTGATGTCGATCACGTCATCGTGCCGAATGCTGGAGTCCGTGCGTGGTTGTTACAGCAAATTGCTTCGCAGGTTGGCACTAGTTCTTTGGGAAATGACGGCATCGCTGCCAATGTGTCCATCAAGTATCTCGGCGAACTTGATGCGCTGATTGGTCGGCGCAATCTGGGAGCAGACCCATGGGCAGTGGGTCCGTTGTCAATGACAGTGCTTCGTGTGATGAATGAGCACACAGGTTCATTTACCTCGCATGTCGAGCGTATGGGAGGCGGACTAAAGGCTGCACGTCTGATGTCCGATCGGTTTGACAAGTACCACGCGCGTCGGCCATCAATGATTGTTGAATGGGAAGCTGGTCGCCCTAATCTCTCGCCAGTGGTTGGGGCCGATCTCGGCAACGGTGAGCGCACTATTCAGTCCGTGCCCCTTGATGCGACAGATCTGTGGCAGTACGACTTGTGGCGGTTGGTACGTGAAGAGATCGATGCTGAGCCATGGCCGGTCATGGTTGAAAACATGTTGGCGAATCCATCTCTCCTCCAGAATGCCAACTTGCCGCCGCGGCTGTTAGTTGCTGGATTGCAATCGCTGAGTGTTCGTCATGTGCGTGCACTGCAGTTGTTGTCGCATCACATGGCCGTGGAGGTTGTGTTGGTACACCCATCGCCGGCATTGGCATCCCAGTGGGCATTAGACGCATCGCGTGTATCTGTTTCTTCCGGTATCGCGCCGGAACCAGTGCGCATCAATTCATTTGACGACAATGTCGACTCCATGGTGTCGATGTGGTTGCGCGGAGCGCACGATGCTCAGATGGTGTTGGCATCGCAAGGTACTTCGCCGGCTCTGCAAAAACTTTCTTCGGTCGAAGGTGCAGATGATCTTCTTCATTCGCTTCACAATGCCGTACGACACGGTGTTGCATCGCCAATCAACTTCACACCAGGTGACCAGTCCTTCCAAGTTCACCGTGCACATAATTTGGGTCGTCAAGTCGAGATTGCCCGCGATGCGATTATTCATGCGTTCCACGACATTCCGGATCTTGAGCCGCACGAAGTTGTGGTTATCTGTGCCGACGTTGAAGCTGCTTCGCCATTGCTGGAAGCAGCATTTGGTCGCGAAGTGGGTGGTCAGCCTCTGCCATTCATTGTGGCCGACCGCGGTTTGCGCCATGTTGATGAGGGTGCGTCGCTGCTCGACAATCTGCTCACTGTTGTGATGGGTCGTTTCAGTATCGCCGACATCATGACAGTGGCGACATCGCCACTAGTGATGCAAAAATTTGGTGCATCTGATGACGATGTGTCCTCCTGGTATCGCCTTATTGAACGAACACGAATTCGTTGGGGCTCTACCGCAGACCATCGCAAACGCAAGGGCGTGCAGTCTGATGAGAATGCGCACACGTGGATTGCCGGACTGCATCGCGCTCTTGTGGGTGCATTGTTGCCCGATGCGGAGCCTGATATTGATTTTGGCGGGGCAGTGCCGCTTCCTGATTTGGATGCAGCTGATCTTGAGTCGGTCGGTCGTTTATCGGCCATCGTGTCGGCGATGTCATCGTTAGAACAGTTGGCAAACACAACTGCGGAACTGCCCGTCGTTCAGTGGGCTGATGCGGTTGAAGAAACTCTGTCGTCGATAGCGATCGGGAACAAAGGTGAACTTGATGATGCGAGAGAGGCCATCGACACCTTGCGTGGGTACGTGCGAGATGCTCGGGGTGCTGATATTCCCGATCTCACCGTGACTTTTGAACATTTCGTTGAACAATTGAAAGAGCAGATCTCAAGTGCACCAGGCCGTCAGCCTTTGCGCACTGGTGCGGTCACTGCAACGTCAGCAGTGCCGCTTCGTGGTGTGCCGTTCAAAGTGTTGTGCCTCTTGGGCTTCGATGAAGGAACGATGCGCACGGGTGAAACTGAAGGTGATGACCTAACAACCCGTCAGATTTTTATGGGTGATATTGATCCGCGTATTGACCAGCGTCGTTCCATTCTCGATGCCATTTGTGCTGCTTCGCATCGTGTTGTCATTACTTGCAACGGGCGCAGCATCAAGAACAACGCTGAAGTGCCATTGATTACGCCCCTCGCAGAATTACTTGATCTCTGTGAGCGTTGTGGTGTGGAGGAAGACCCAAATAACAAGGGCTTTTTGCAGGTGGAGTATCAGCATCCTCGCCACTTCAGTTCTCCACTTAATTTCATCAAGGGAAAGATTGTGCCCGAGATGGTGTGGTCGCATGATGGCGTTGCATTGCGGTCCATTACGGAGGAGCACTCCAGAACACAGGCTGCAATTGAAGCGGAAATCGCAATAGCGCGAATGGCTGAAGTGTCTGAAGAGAATCCATATCGGATGATTTCGCCGCGCGAGCTGGAGTCATTTATTCGTGACCCATTATCAGCTTTTGTGCGAAGTGGCTTAGGTATCAACACGTGGAACAACGAAGAGGATGACGAGCCCGCAACGATTCCACTTGAGTTGACGCAGAAGGAAGTGGGCCAGCTGAGAAGCAACCTGGCTTCTGCTGTGCAATCTGGGTTCACTTCCTCACATTGGTCACAAGTGAATACTGCCGTTGGCAACATTCCGATGGGTGCATATGGGTCGCAACTCACTGAGGAAATCGTTGGCCGAGTTGATGAACTAAGTCAGATTGCATCGGATTGGGGGATTCATCTTGAGGAACTCATTCCGTTTGAGATTCGCATCCCGTATGCAGGTGGAGAAGTTGCTGGCAACCTGATGGTGTATCCGGCTTCGGAGAAGCATGTTGCAATTGTTGATCTTGGGAAGATGAACGGTAATAAGGCGAAAGAGCTACAAGCTTCCATGGGGCTAAAGCTTTTGTTGTTGCATGCAATGGGCCACGAAGTTGATGGCGGTTTAGTTGTTGTCGTTGATGGCAAAGGAATTGATGCAAAAGTCGTCTGGCATTATGTCCAGCTTGATCCCAACATGACGAGTCACGCAGCTAAGGATCGAGTGGATGCAATCGCACGCTTATTCGAAGTTGCTATTCGGGCTCCGTATCCCATGTTTGGCAAAACCGCCGAACTGATCAATAGTGGGGAAATTGGCAAAGCGAAAAAAGCATTTGATGCTGTCGTTGGATTAGATCTCGAGCTTGAGGATGGTCACGATTATGGCTTCTTGCAAAAGCAGGAATGCCTTGTCTTTGGTCTCACTCCAAAGTTTGAAGAACTATTTGTCGAGAGTTCAGAAATTCCTGATTTTTTCAGCACATTCTTCGAGACCATTGTGAAGCAATCTGATGCACTCAAGAAAGAGTTGAAGTTGGGCAATCGTAAAGATCCAGCTGGTAACGCGAGTCGGAAGAGATATCTCTACGCATGAGCGATGTACTCAACCTTCAGAATCAATTGCTCGAGAATGGTCTCTTCGTTGAGGCGAGTGCTGGCACCGGAAAGACCTATTCGGTTGCTGCACTTGTAGTCCGAGAACTGGCTCTTAATGAGGACCTCTCTATTTCTCAGATTCTGGTGACAACGTTTACACGGAATGCGGCAGCTGAACTTCGCGACCGTGTCCGTCGCCGATTGGTAAAGACCGCAGAGTCACTACGGAAGAACTCCAATGATGAAGACGATGTCATCGTTGAGTTTCTGCTGGCAAACTGCTCCGATGCTGAACGGATCGCTCGGTCTCATCGCCTGATGCGGGCAGTGGTCGAGTTTGATACCGCCACGATCGCAACTATTCACTCAGTGTGCTCAAAGATCATCTCTCTTTCGGCTGAGTCGACTTCGATGGCGGGCGAAGAAGTCCAAACTCGCCTGATTGCTGAAGTTGTGAATGACGCCTTGGTTGCACGGGCATTTACCGCTCCAACATTGCCAGAGAAGAAAATCATCGAAGTGGTCACAAAGCTGATCGGCGAGCCCCTCACGCAAACATGGTTTGATGCCACTGCGGTATCAAGCGTTGCATTCATGCAGCGTATTGATGAAGTCATTAAGGAATGTGTCCTCAAGATTGAAGAAGAACTCCGTAAGGCTCCAACATTCGATTACCTCATTCGACGGGCGTTCCAAGTCATCGGTTCCGAAGAAGTGGAAGGTGTGCTTGGAGAATTCCGTCGACGTTACAAGTATCTCATCGTTGATGAAGCACAAGATACAGATTCTCAACAGTGGGAAATCTTCCGCGGAATCTTTCCCATGGGTGAAAATCTTGGCGGTGCACTGATTGCGGTTGGGGATCCAAAGCAGTCCATTTATAAATTCCGCGGTGCAGATATTGATGCTTATCGAGTGGAACGCGATAAAGGTCGCACACGAACGCTTCGCACGAACTACCGCTCCGACTCGCCAGTCATCCGCGGTTTGAATGTTCTCTTTGATGGCACTCAATTCGGCCAGGGAATCCCATATGTATCGGTCGATGTACCTAAAGAGAAGAAAGATTTAGAACTCACAGGAATGGCTCCGGTTGAGATCCTGAATGTTCCCGATGCCAGCGGACCAGCTGCAATCGCGATTCCTACTGCTCAGCGTGTTTCGGCCTATCTGCAGTCTGGTGTTCTTGTGGATGGTAAAGCTGTTCATCCAAGCGATGTGGTCGTGCTCGTCCGCAGTGGATGGCAGGGACAGGCGATTGAGCGTCAACTTCGAGAGTTGAAGATTCCTGCTGTTAGTAGTGGCACGGCTTCAGTAATGGATAGCGAGACCGCTGAGCATTGGCGCGTTCTGTTGTTGGCATTAGAGCGTTTCTCTGATGCGGGCCGTGTGCGACATGTCGTCGGTACTCCTATTTTTGGTGTGCCCTTGTCATCGTCCGCCCTTCTTGACGATGTATTCATCGGATCAATTCAAGAAACACTTGCTGAATGGGCTGGAGTATTGCGCCGTCAGGGTGTTGCTGCACTGACATCAACAATGATGTCTGACCCTGGGACAATCATGTCCCTGTCCGCTGGTCTCTCGGGCGAACGTCGATTGACAGACTTCAGTCATGTCGCTGACTTGTTAAATGCTGAGACGAATGGCGAGGGCTGTTCGGCCACTGATGTCCTCGATGCTTTCACTCGCTTGGTGGAAATTGATAGCTCATCTGAACTTGTGAGTCGTCGTGTCGAGAGTGATTCATCTGCGGTACAAATCATGACAATCCATGTGTCGAAGGGTCTTGAATTTCCATTGGTCGTTGTTGCTGATTCTTGGAAGGAAGAGCTTTCCGCAAATCAGAAGAAGAAGCTGCCCATCATCCGTCTCCAGAAGGATGATGGGCAATTGATTCAGGGACGAGTCGCTGACATCGGATACGTGACGGGTGAAGCGTCACCGATCAGCCTGCAACGCCTGCAGGAAGAGGCTGCAGAGGAATCGTCACGAATTCTGTATGTAGCTGCGACGCGAGCAAAACATCATGTATGCATCATTCGCCCTTTGGATGGCAAGGCGTCTGTTATCGACAGCAGAATGAATGCATCCGCACTCGCAGGAGAATCAGAATCTGTCACGGTCCTTAATGTCAACGAGCTTCCCAAGGCTGTTCCTTACACAGCACTAAAGAAGGATGTCGAGAGCGAAGAGTTGCTTGTTGCAGAATCTCCCGCGGCAGTGAAGCAGACATATCGTCGTACCTCTTTCACTGGTATCACAGAGATGCAAAAGGGCGGCAGCGTCGTGGGCGCAGCCAGTGTTGATTCCCGTTCCGGCACTGAAGAAGGGGAGCGCCTCTTTGTTCGCAGTGTGGGGTACGCGTCGGCTCGATTGCCACTTGGCGTGCCAGAGATGCCACTTGCCCGAATTCCGGGTGGTGCACATATCGGAAAGATTCTGCACACCGTGTATGAGCACGTTGATCCATCGCATGCGGAATTACCGACTCACGTGGCCTCTGTTGTGGGGCGGCACGTGTCGGGCAAATTGTTCACAGATCACGGACGAGACATTATTGATGGCATTGTTTTGTCGTTGCGCACACCATTGGGTGGCGCAATCGGGGAGCATTCTCTTGTGTCGCTGGGTCTAAAGAACCGAGTTGCAGAAATGTCATTCGAAATGTCCTTGGCACATCTCTCTGCTGGTGTGAAGGCAAGCGATATCGGTCGATTGTTGAAGGCGTCAATCCGAGAAGATGATGTGTTGTTCCCGTATGCCAACACGCTGTGCGATCCTTCCTTTGATATCCCTCTAGCTGGTCTTATCAATGGCTCTATTGATGCGCTCTTACGCGTTGAACTCGAAGCAGGTGTTCCACGATTCTTCATCAGCGACTACAAGAGCAACAGGCTTGATCGTGATGGGGATGAGGAGATGATTCAGGCGTATTCGCAAGAGCGAATGTTGAAGGAGATGGAACATCACCATTACCCATTGCAGGCTCTCATCTACGGTGCTGCTGTTTATCGTTTCTTACGTTGGCGTGCTCCAATCATTGATGCAGATGCTGCAATTGCCGGTTTCGCTTACATGTTCATCCGCGGCATGGTGGGGGACGCGACACCTGTCGAGGCAAGTGGAATTCGCTCTGGTGTGCTCACATGGACTGCGCCCACAGGCTTCTGGCGCACTATGTCTGACCTTTTCGCGGGAGGTCTGAAATGAGCGCGGACCTCTTAAATCTCAACAGTGCGATTGATAGTCGGGTGATTGATCTTGTTGATCTTGAATCTGCTCGTCAGATCTTTGCTCTAGCAAACACCAAACATTCTCAAATGCGTAACGATGTTGCAGTGTTATTGGCCGCACTAGCTCTTCGTTCTTTTCGCGATGGACATGCCTGTTTAGATCTCAAAAACATTGATGCTTGGCATGGAGAGCACAATTCAGATCTCGGATGGCCGAAAGATCCATCCACTTGGACGCAAGCTCTTTCCGAAAACTCCGATGTGTTTGGCTCGCCGGATGATCTTCAGAATGTCCCTCGTGTTCCATTCATTGTTGAGGATGGTCGTATCTATATCTCCCGAGTTTTTCAAGAAGAAGTGGATATTGCTAAACGCCTGTTGTTGAATAACGGATCCACCGTCACTGTGGTGCTCGGTGGCCCAGGCACCGGAAAAACACGCTGGGTGGCGGAACAATTGCGATCGATGGCATCAGGCACTGTTCCGTCTCTTGCTCTGTGCGCCCCGACTGGGAAAGCCTCGCGCCACTTGAAGTCAGTTCTCGATAAGCGACTTCGCGAAGGCAATGCGAGCGAGGATGTGCTCGAAGCACTTCACCATGCACCGTCCACCACGGCACACAAACTATTGGGGTATCACCCTGCGCGCACTCCAAAGTTCCGCCATGGTCGTCACGAACCATTGCCGTACAAGTTGGTCATTGTGGACGAGGCATCGATGTTGTCCTTATCGATGATGAATCGATTGCTATCGGCGCTTCGTCCGGATGCTGAGCTGTGGTTGGTCGGTGACCCCGATCAGCTCGCAAGTGTTGAGGCCGGTTCGGTTCTGGCAGACATTGCGCGTGGAGCGAAGCAGGACGCTTCGATCTTGCATGATCGATATACGGAGCTCACAGAACAACATCGGTTCGATCCCAATTCGCCGATCGCAAAGTTGGCTGCAGCTGTCCGTGATGGGGACTTTGAAGGTGCCCATGAGATTTTGATGCAACCGAATCCAGATTTCATATGGATTGATCCATCGGCGGAACCAGAGAAGCTTGCCAAAATGCAGGCCGAGGTGTTGGCTCATGCTCGGAGTGTTCTTGATTCCGCAGAGAAGGGCGAAGTCGAGAATGCACTGAAGAAGAAGTCCCTGTTGCAGGTGCTTGCGTCAACTCGAGATGGTTCTCTTGGTGTGCATGATTGGAACCAGGCAGTTGAAGCAGGGCTCGGTCCTGTTACCGCTCAGCGATGGTACGCCGGTCGCCCGATACTCGTCACCCGCAACGACACATCGACGGGTCTTGCAAACGGTGATGTCGGTGTTCTCTGCAATATCGATGGTCATTTACGTGCATGTTTTGGTGATCCTCAAGAACCCACAACAATTGCACTCGCGCGTCTGCCAGAATCTGAAACCGTTCATGCTCTCACCATTCATAAGAGCCAAGGCTCTGAATATGAACATGTCGTTGTTGTCTTGCCACAGTCTGGTTCACGAATTGTGACGCGAGAATTGTTGTACACCGGTATCACTCGTCCGCAGAAACGGCTCACTCTCGTGGCCACACTCGCGTCGATTGAGACAGCAATCAAGACTCCGATTCGTCGAGCAACGGGACTTGCTGAACGTTTGTGAGTTGATTGTCGAGTTGTCTAGCGCTTCAACCAGCTTGGGCGACTCTTTTCGAATGCGTCAATTTCATCGGCATGAGTCATTGTGATGCCGATGTCGTCAAGGCCATTCAAGAAACGATGTTGTGTCGGAGCATCCATGGGGAACGATTCCTTGAAGCCAGCCGATGGAACTTCCACCAACAACTTCTCCATGTCAACCACAATCTCGGTGTTGGCATCGGCCTCAATGAGCTCCCACAACTTTTCGACGGCTGCTTGCGGAAGGATGACCGGAGCCAAACCATTCTTTGTGCAGTTGTTGCGGAAGATGTCGCTGAAGCTTGGAGCAATCACTGCGTCAAAGCCGTATTGCTGAATTGCCCACACGGCGTGCTCACGAGATGAGCCCACGCCGAAGCTGGGTCCAGCCACCAAGATGCTTGCGCCGCTGTATCGCTCATCATTGAGAACGAAGTTGCGATCATCGCGCCATGTGGAGAACAGCCCAGCTTCAAAGCCAGTGCGCTCAACACGCTTGAGCCAATCGGCAGGAATGATTTGGTCGGTATCGACGTCGCTGCGCTTGAGGGGCACACCGCGTCCGGTGAGAACTTGTACTGATTTCACTTCAAATCTCCTGGGCTTGCGAAATGTCCGGCCACAGCGGTTGCTGCGGCGACGGCGGGGGAGACAAGGTGCGTACGTCCGCCGCGACCTTGGCGTCCCTCGAAGTTGCGGTTACTTGTGCTGGCGGCGCGTTCGCCTGGTGCCAACTTGTCGGGGTTCATTGCAAGGCACATGCTGCAACCAGGCTCACGGAAGTCAACGCCTGCCTCAATGAGAATCTTGTCAAGGCCTTCTTTGATCGCTTGCTCACGCACGGCATGGCTTCCGGGAACAACCATCACACGCTTCACTGTGACTTTGCGACCCTTCAATACCTCGGCTGCTGCACGAATGTCTTCGATGCGGCCGTTGGTGCAGGAACCAATGAACACTGTGTCGACAGGAACCTCGCGCATGTTTATTCCAGCGGTGAGACCCATGTACTCGAGTGCGCGCTTGATGGTGTCGGCACCTGTTTCATCATCAGCATCTGATGGTGAAGGAATGACGCCGTCAATTGGTAATACCTGTGCAGGGTTTGTTCCCCAGCTGACATATGGCGTGAGTGTCGAGGCGTCGATGAAGACTTCCTTGTCCCACTTCGCGCCGTCATCTGTCTTGAGTTCTTTCCATGCGGCAACTGCTGCATCCCAATCGGCACCCTTCGGTGCATTCTCGCGACCCTTGAGGTATTCGAATGTGGTTTCATCTGGTGCGATGAGGCCGGCCTTTGCGCCAGCTTCAATGCTCATGTTGCACACCGTCATTCGACCTTCCATCGAAAGCGCACGAATTGCTGAACCGCGGTACTCAATGACGTGACCAATGCCGCCGCCTGTACCGATCTTGCCGATGATCGCGAGGATGATGTCCTTTGCAGTGACGCCTTCAGGTACTTCACCATCAACGGTGATGGACATCCATTTAGGACGCGATTGAGGAAGTGTCTGCGTTGCAAGAACGTGTTCCACTTCGCTGGTGCCGATGCCGAATGCAAGCGCACCGAATGCACCATGTGTTGCAGTGTGGCTGTCGCCGCACACGATGGTCATGCCGGGAAGAGTGCGTCCCTGTTCCGGTCCAATCACGTGAACGATTCCTTGACGGGCGTTGCCCATAGGGAAATGTGTAAAGCCGTACTCGGCTGCGTTGTCGCGCAACACCTGCACCTGGCGTGCAGACACTTCATCGGCAATTGGAAGATGAATGTCTGCGGTCGGAACATTGTGATCTTCAGTTGCAATTGTGAGGTCAGGGCGACGCAATGGGCGACCAGTGAGGCGCAAGCCATCAAATGCCTGCGGGCTGGTGACTTCATGCACCAAGTGCAAGTCAATGTACAGAAGGTCGGCTTCACCAGGTGCACCGTGAACAACGTGCTGGTCCCAGACCTTCTGGGGGAGAGTCATTGGATTCGACATGTGTGATCCTTTCGGAATCGCATATTTGATTGTCTCAATATGTGGGATATAATTCCCAATTAATGGACAGCGTATCAGGGGTCGGAGTTGTAGACAAGGCGTTTGTCGTATTGAACGTTCTTGTCACGCGTCCGCT
>JBILBZ010000111.1:0-4940 GCA_044353425.1 Ilumatobacteraceae bacterium
CGGTTGATCGTGTGTTAGTCGTACAAGCTCTACAAGACGCCATTGCGCCAGTAGAAAATGGTCGCCGTTACATTGCTGAATCAGTAATTCATGCCCACTTGGTGGAAATCGACGGCGCCGGTCATGCGATGTTGCCAGAACAACCAGAGGCAATTGCCTCCGCAGTCATCGAATTTCTGAAAGGCTAGGAACATGCAAGCGCGAATCCTGACGTGGAACCTGTGGCACCAGTTCGGTCCATGGCGTGACCGCCAAGAGGCCATCTTGAATGTGTTGCAGCAGGAAACCCCCGACATCGTGTTTTTGCAAGAGGTGTGGGCGCAAGAAGGTGGTCTTGACCAAGCACAGTGGCTTGCTGACGAACTCAATATGTATGTCGCACGTACCGAAGGTCCGTGGTACGACGATGGCGTGAGCATGGGCAATGCAATCTTGTCTCGATGGCCGATCATCTCGTGGGAAGTGCATCGACTTCCTGATGTCACTGGTGCACCCAGTTACCGTCGCGCAATTGTGGCGCAACTGGAAACTCCTTACGGTCGTTGGTGGACAGTGTGTACGCATCTCGATCACAAGTTTGATGGTTCGGCAACACGTGTGGCGCAGTGCGAAGCATTATGTGGCATTGTCGATCAGTTGCGCGTTGACCCTGAAGTCGACACACCTGTCATTCTTGCTGGTGACTTCAACTCAGTTCCTGACTCCGATGAAATTCGCATGATGACAGGACGTCGCGAAACTGCCATCGAAGGTTTGGTGTTCACGGATCTGTGGGAAGTGGTGAACGAAGACAACGGCTTTACATGGCGTCGCGATAATCCTTATATCGAAGATTCCACATGGCCGAACCGCCGTTTGGATTATCTGTTCATGTCATGGCCGCGCCCACGGCCCATTGGCAACCCCACCAACGTGTGGTTGGCAGGCGTTGAGCCAGTGAACGGTGTGCAGCCGAGCGATCACGCAGCAGTGGTTGCTGACATTCGCATGCTCGCCGAATGAGAATGATTTACCAAGCGCACCGCATGCGCTTGATGCCATTGATGAATGAGCTCTGCAAGTAGTCGGGCTCGCTGGTGATTTCCAGTGTCGGTACACGACGACGGATCTCATCAAACATCACGGCAATCTCGCGGCGTGCAAGGTTGGCGCCCAAACAGAAGTGTGGGCCACCTGCACCAAAGCCCACCTGTGCAGGTTGAGCAGAGCGACGGATATCGAAGTCATTCGGGTTCATGAACACACTCTCGTCACGGTTGCCTGACTGATAGAACATCACAACCTTTTCGCCTTCTTTGATGGGCTCGCCGTTGATCTCTGTGTCTTCAGTTGCCGTGCGGCGGAAGTGAATCACTGGTGTGGAGTAGCGAACAATTTCTTCGACCGCTGTTTTGGTGTGTGTCTCGAAGTCATTGAACCAGAGTTCGCGCTGATCACGATGAATCGTGAGTTCGCGCATGCCATGGCCGATCGCTGTACGAGTTGTTTCGTTGCCTGCAACGACCAACAAGATGAAGAACGAGCCGAACTCTTGAGCAGTGAGGCGTTCGCCATCAACAACGGCATTCATCATGACGGATGCAATGTCGTTGCCTGGGTTCTTCAAACGCTCTTCGCCAAGTGCGAGTGCATACGAGAAGATTTCTCCACCCACGCGCACGAGGTCATCAAATGTGCCTACGTATTCAGGGTCGCCCACGCCAAGGATGGTGTTAGTCCAGTTGAAGATCATCTCCTCGTCAGACTCGGGGATGCCCATCATGTCGCAGATGATCTGCAATGGCATGAGTGCTGCCACTTCGCGGACAAAGTCGCACTCGCGCTCAGGGAAGCGCTCGAACATGCGGTCGATGACTGATGCGGAACGCACGCGCACTGATTCTTCAAGTGCAGTGATTTCCTTCGGAGTGAAACCCTTAGAGACGATGGAACGCAAACGGAAATGCTTTGGGTCGTCCATGTTGATCATCGAGCCGAAGAACTCGTTGATCTCTACAGGTAAGTCACCGATGTTGGAACCTGCGCCACTCTTGAACAAGTTGGCGTTACGGCTCACATGCCAGATGTCATCGTGGCGAACAAGTGCGCGGTAGCCAGGTCCCGGCGGGATAGGAGAATTCTCCACCAGTCGCTCTTCAAAGAAATGGAAGGGAGACTCGTCGCGAAGAGTCTTAAATGCGCCATAACGCCACTCGCGGGGCTGTGTCCAGAACTCAGGGTTCGAAAGGTCGATATCTGCGAGGGGTACAACGGGAAGATTCATGCAGGAAGAATAGGGGACAGTACGGTCGTATGTATGGCTGAGTTCACCTTCTTTGTCGACGCGGATTTGTACATGATGAATGGTGGGGAATTGGCCGCCACCGAAGAAGACCTGCATGAGATGGGGGTCTGGGGAGTCGATATTCCCAAGGAATATGGCATGGACCTTGGCGACCGAGTACCGGTGCGGGTGAATGGCACATCGATGGGTATTCGCTTCTATTCCAAACTGCTGGGGATGAAGGACCCGCTTCAGTTAGAGGAAATGGACCGTGTTTTGGCGGCTGCAGAGGAAAAAGAAGCCCGCTCGGAGGAGTGATTCGGCATGTTTCTTGGTTATTGTCGGTGAGTCGGTTCGACCAGCGGACCACCAAACAGGGAGTCATTAATGCCCGAAGCAGTAATTGTTGCAACAGCCCGCAGCCCAATCGGCCGCGCAAATAAGGGTTCGCTCAAGGATCTCCGTCCTGACGACATGTCAGCACAGATCGTCAAGGCTCTCATGGCCAAAGTTCCTCAGGTGAAGGCCGACGATGTCGAAGACCTCATCATGGGAATCGGTCAGCCTGCAGGCGAAGGTGGATTCAACATCGGTCGTATGGTCGCCATCTTGGCTGGTCTCGACAATGTTCCTGGCGTCACCGTCAACCGCTACTGCTCTTCTTCTTTGCAGACCATCCGCATGGCAGCACACGCCATTCGCGCTGGAGAAGGCGATTGCTTTATCGCTGCCGGTGTTGAGGCAGTGAGCCGCTACGCATCAGGCGCATCGGACTCCGCTCCAAACGCAATCTTCAAGGAAGCCGGCGCTCGTACGCGTGCACGTGCCGAAGGTGGCGCAGCAGTGTGGACTCCAGCAGCAGGTTTGCCAGACGCATACATCGCAATGGGACAGACCGCAGAAAACGTGGTGCAGGTTGAAGGCGTGACACGTGAAGAGATGGACCACTTCGGTGTTCGCTCACACAATCTCGCAGTTGCTCACCAGGAGAATGGTTTCTTCGAGCGCGAGATCACACCACTCGTTCTTCCAGATGGCACTGTTGTTTCGAAGGATGATGGCCCACGTGCTGGCACCACTTACGAAGCAACATCGCAGTTGAAGCCAGTGTTCCGCCCTGATGGTTCCATCACCGCCGGTAACGCTTGCCCACTCAACGACGGTGCAGCAGCAGTCATGGTCATGTCCGACACCAAGGCAAAGCAGTTGGGTCTCACCCCACTCGCACGCATCGTGTCATCCGGTGTTTCTGGTCTCAACCCAGAAATCATGGGCCTTGGTCCAATCGAAGCATGTCGCCAGGCTCTCAAGCGCGCCGGTATGACCATCGATCAGATCGACCTCGTCGAAATCAACGAAGCATTTGCTGCACAGGTTCTTCCTTCAGCAAAGCACCTCGGAATTCCACTGGACAAGCTCAACATCCACGGTGGTGGCATTGCACTTGGTCACCCATTCGGTATGACCGGTGCTCGCATCATGACAACCCTCATCAATGGTCTTCAGTGGGAAGACAAGACCTACGGCATGGAGTCCATGTGCGTCGGTGGTGGCCAGGGTATGGCAATGATCGTTGAGCGCTTGAGCTAATCAAGCCTGAACAATTGAAGTGCAACGACTAGTTCGTTGTAGATCGCGAATCGGCGGTGGGTCTCAACATGAGGGCCACCGCCGTTCCGCATATTGCCATCATGAGAGCTGCGAAGCCGAAGGTAATCAGGCCACCACGTGCCACGGATTCAGATGAGCCGTAGAGAACTGGTGCGATAAGAGACATCAACACGCCAGCCGTGAGGTCGCCAGCACCACTGAGTCCTTGTGCTGCAGATGCGCGTCCTTTGGGTGCTACTTGGGCCATCAGTGATTGTGCGGCAGGAATCGTGAGCGCACCAATGACACCTTCAACAACTGCGAAGCCAACAAGCAACCATGCGCTGTTGAGAAGACCGTAGACAAACACCAAAGGCACTGTCATAAAGATTCCAATCACGGTCATTCGTGCAGCACCGCGTTTGTCTGCAAGTCGACCACCGGCAGCGCCAAGAAGAATGAATGGAATTGTGTAGAGAAGGAATGTCATTCCGACCATGGCATTGGTGCCGCCGCGATCAGTGACATATCTGTCCCACAATGCGTCATAGACGCCAACAGGAATGAAGAGAGTGAGCGATGCCAATGCTGCTGCGCGTACGGGTCGAAGCTTCAACAATTCAAGACTGAGACGATTCGATTCACCTGTGGTTGGTAGTGATGGAAGATGGCGTGGCAGAACAATGAAGAAAGCAGCTAGAGCGAGACCCGAAAAAATAAGGAACGCACTAAGTAAACCGAATGGACCGATGAGAAGCGCTCCGATCAGTGGTCCACCAGTGAAGCCAGCGAGTTCCATGCCACGCAATCGACCAAGGCGTTCTGCGGCGCGTGCTGTATCGATGTTGGCGGCGATGGCTCTGATTGCAGGGCCACTTGTACCGAGTGATGCACCAGTGATTGCTCGCGCTGCCACAAACATCCACAGCGTGTTTCCGAAGGCAAACATTGCAGATCCGATGGCCGCAAGAATCAGTGCAGCAAGAACAAAACGTTTTGGTTTGCCACGGTCTGCATACGGTGCGAGAAAGAGTTGGACAATGAGCGATGCCAGGAAACCAGATGCAGCGATGAGGCCAAGACCCGC
>JBILBZ010000112.1:0-4908 GCA_044353425.1 Ilumatobacteraceae bacterium
AGATCTCTCTAGCAAACGTGTACCAAGGCGAAACCGAATCTGTCTGCCCGATACTTGACAAGTGTCGCGAGATAAGTCTCGATCTGCTGTACCGAGTTCCTGCTTGGATTGGCGATAACAGCTACTAATCAGCGTGCTGTCAAAGTGACTCGTGCAACGAGCCCCTGTTGCCCATCGCTGCGATGCAATAGTTCTGTTGTTCCTCCGCTGGCCACAGCCAATTGTCGAACAATCGCAAGACCTAAACCTGTTCCTGGTGCATTCTCGGTGTGTTGCCCTCTCCAGAAACGTTCAAAAGCAAGTGTGCGCTGTTCGTCAGTAAGACCAGGTCCTTCATCAACAACATCGATAGTCACGTGAGAAGAATCACGAGATACCACGACTGAAATAACGGAATTCTCTGGGGCTACACCAAGTGCATTGTCGATGTAGTTGTCAATGATCTGTTCGAGTGACCCGACAATTGCCGCGCAACCAGCATGCGCGGGCGCAGCCACCACAAGGGAAATGTTTCGTTCACTTGCCAGTGATTCCCACATCTCGATTCGAGAATGAACGATTGCCGATGCATCAACAGTCACGGTCGCAGCAGTGCCACCTTCGATGCGAGCCAACGCGAGTAACTGCTCCACCATCTCTTGCAATCGATCTGTCTCGGCCCGTGATGCCTCAATTGCATCTGCGACTTCAGGTTCATGATCCCCTAAGGCCGATTGAGCTTGCTCAAGCCGCAATCGCAATGCCGTTAACGGTGTCCGCAACTGATGCGAAACAGCACCCGCAAACTGCTTCTGATTCTCCACCATCAATCCCAGTCGGCCCGCCATCACATTGAAAGACCGTGAGAGTTCACGTAATTCCGGTGGGCCGCTGGAATCATCAGCACGCACAGAGAAATCACCATCAGCAAGCTTTTCTGTGCGACGAGTGAGTCGAGTGATGGGGCGAGCGATACCGAGAGCAAATGGAATCGCCAATGCACCTGCAGCAAGGAGAGTGAAGAAGCCAGCAAGCACGATTCCCAAAACTCGGTCACGCACTTCCCTATCAATACGGGACTGTGGGCTGGAGAATCGAACTACACCGAGAACGTCATCACCGAGAAAGACAGGAACTGCAACAAAGACCAAACGTTGGCCGAGTGTGCGCGAAGATCGTTCTCCAACAGCAGGAACTCCTGTGAGAGCTGTTGCAACTTCTGGACGATTTGAGAAATTTGAACCCACCGCAAGCGTGAGATCATTTGAGGCAACAACTAACCCCATTGCGTTTGTAACTAGAACTCGAGCACCCCTCGATGCTGAATGCTCTGCGATGTACGGCTGCAATGACGGAAGGGTCGAACCGGCACTGGTATTCAATGTCTCCTTGGCGTGACCCGCAAGGATGAAAGCATCACGCTCCAAGGCAGTAATCAGTCGTTCACGCTCCACCTTGGCCACAAATGATGCAAGCGGAATACCGAATACCAACAACATGACTGCAGCGACACCCATCAGTGTCACAACAAGGCGCTTTCTCACTCGGCGACCTCTACATACTTGAAGCCAACGCCGCGTACCGACTGAATCCAGTCCGGACTCCCCAACTTCTTGCGGATCGAAGCGATATGCGCATCGAGAGTCTTCGTAGTGCCGTACCAATTGGTATCCCACACATGCTCAAGAATGTCATTGCGACGAAATACCGTGCCGGGTTCTGCATAGAGATACGCAAGAAGATCGAACTCTTTTGCAGTGAGTGATACCTCATTCCCATCGAGAAGAACCGTGTGAGATCGTTCATCGATCTGCATGCGTGCTCCCTCGCGAGCTGCTGCTGGTGGCATCTCGATATTGCGACGGGTCACCGCGCGGATGCGCGCGAGAAGTTCTCGCTGACTGAAAGGTTTGACAACATAATCATCGGCCCCCAGCTCCAACCCAAGGACGCGATCCAGCTCATCGCCACGAGCGCTCACGATAATGATGGGGACTGCAGAGGTTTCTCTGATGATTTTTGATGCATCAAGACCATCCATGTCAGGCAGTCCGAGATCCATCAACACAACATCGGGAGAAGTTGATAGAACCGATGCAATAGCTTCTGAGCCAGTCATCACATGCTGCACGACAAGCCCTGCTTGCTGGAGGGACGCGATCACCGACTCCGCAATCGACTTGTCGTCCTCGACCAACAACACTTTCACACTCCCATTGTGCCTCGTTGTCGCTCACTCACCTCTGATTCCAATTTCTTTACCAAATCTTGGATAACGCCTCACCGTCCCCTGTATTGCGTAGCCGTACTGTTTCATGTATCGGGAAATACCCCGCGAATGGAGCATTGAGCCATGAAAACAGGAATCGCAACAACAATCTCAGTTGCCGGAGTCATCGTTGCAGGAGTCGCCGCATTTGCTGTCAACAACAGCGTGCTCGGAGCATCCAGCCCCGCTGGCTCCGAGATCGTGTCAGCCAACCGCCCCGCAGGAGCCACACCCGTTAACTCGGGAAGTGTCTCTGCCGCAGTTGCGAAGGCGATACCCATCAACGACACAACAACGACATACTCAGTAGGGAGCGCCGGAAACGTTGTCATAGACACAGCAACTGGTTCTGCCGTGGTAACAGGCATTGCCCCTGGAGTCGGGTTTACCAGTGAGCCAGCAGTGACTGACGCAATGGGCGTTCTCACCGTTCGCTTTAAGTCCGCAAGACAACACCTCGATTTCGTCGCTCGAATGGTGAACGGTCAAGTCAAGGTCATCGTCAACGACGTCACTCCTCCATCTCTACAGCAAGCCCCCGCTCGACCCGATCACGAAGACGATGATGACCATGATGAAGAGGACGAACATCATGATGAAGATCATGACGAAGACCACGAAGATGAGGATGACGACTAATGCTGAATGATCCACTTCTCCCACCGCCGCCACCATCAGCACGCATCTCGGAAAGAACCGCAGAATTGGCCATGCCAACAAAATCCACTCCTACACGGCGCACAACAAAGAAGCCCGCAACTGCAGCCAAGATCTTGGTGACCGGCCTGTCGGCCGTTGCTGTTATCGGAATGGCGTCTGGGTACACCCTTGCTGGCAAATCCAAGGTGCAACAGATCAATGACCCAGTCAACAACACACCGCAAGTAGCTCTACAAACATCACAGGATTCCAGCCAAAGCGCACTTGTCCCCGTTGCCCCAATACCCAACATTGTTGCAACGCAAAACAACGTTGCCTCTACTGCAACACCAGCTCCGGTCATCGTTGTGCCGGTGCCACAAGCAACAGCTGCGACACCAGGCAACAGTACGAACAACTGGCAGCAGCAACAGAGCGCCGGCTCGCGTTAACCCATGACAATCGTTCCACTTATGCTTGGCAACCGACAACACCGCACTCTGATGGGCGTTCGTTGCGAGGTGTCAGTCATAGGTGGCGATGCTCATACGTTGACAGAAGAAGGCCTCAGACTGGTCGCCGACCTCGAGCAACTATGGAGCCGGTTTATTCCCTCATCAGATATCTGTCGCATCAATCGTGCAGGTGGTGAGCCGGTGTGGGTTAACACGAACACTGTGAGATTGATCGGCCACATGATTGCTGCGCATACTGCGACACGTGGGGCTTTCAACCCCACTCTCCTCCCTCATCTCATCCAACGCGGTGATACGCGCTCATTGATTGATGACAAAGCATCTACTGTCTCGCCTCTTGCACATGCATTTGACGACCTGTCCGGCATCGTGATTCGAGGAGACAACACAATTACTCTTCCTGAGCACATGACGTTAGATGCAGGCGGAATTGGCAAAGGGTTTGCTGCGGACCTCATTGTTGAGCACCTGATTTCTCGGGGTGCAGAATCAGCTTGCGTCAATCTTGGCGGCGACATCCGTGTGGCGCGCAAAACCGACACCAACCATGCATGGCCCATCCACATCATGTTCCCCATTGATCCAAACAATTCTCTGTGCACTATCTCTTTGGCAGAAGGTGCTGTTGCTACGTCACAGACCGCTGCTCGCCACCGTGCAGATCGCGGTATCGATTGCCATCTCGCATCTTTTGATAACGCTCCACCTGCATACATAGCCGCCAGCGTCATCGCTTCGACTTCCGCATGGGCAGAGGCCTGGACAAAGTGCGCACTCCTGTCTGACAACAACCTTATTGAGGGACTTGGACTCTCAGTTCTCAGGGTTGACAACGAGGGTGTCGTGACACAGTCAGATACGTGGAAAGAATTCCTGCAATGATTTCATCTCTGTGGTGGGACTTCACCCGTGCATCAGCCAACGTGGCGTGGGTCCTTATCCTCTTCGCCATCTTGTGGGGCGTTCTTCTCACTACACGCGTTCTTCGAGGCATGGATCGGCCTGCATGGCTGCGAGATTTGCATAGTTGGTTGGGCGGCCTCACCGTGTGCTTCTCCGCGATACACATGGCAACACTTTTGCCCGACAAATACATCGACTTTGACCTCATCAATCTCTTCATCCCCTACACCAACGACTACAAACCACTCGCCGTCTCTCTCGGTGTCATTGGGTTCTGGACGCTGATTGCCATCCAGGGCACGTCGCTCATGATGAAGAAGATGAGTCGCCAAACGTGGCGTCGCATCCACATGCTCTCGTACCCGCTGTACGGCATCATTGTGGTGCACTCGCTGACCGCAGGAAGCGATGTGGGCACTCAGCTCTACACAGGATTCACAATGGCTCTCGCAATGACCGGAGCAGCTGTCGCAGGCATTCGATTCGTCGCTGGACGATTCATTGACCGCAAGAAGCGAGAAAAAGCGGCAGCGTAAGAAAATGGTGGGCCAGGCAGGGATCGAACCCGCGACCCAGGGATTATGAGTCCCCTGCTCTAACCAACTGAGCTACTGGCCCTTTTGTGGTCCAGAAGGGACCAAA
>JBILBZ010000113.1:0-4872 GCA_044353425.1 Ilumatobacteraceae bacterium
GAGTGCGAATCAGGATGCCTGCGTGGCCAAGCGAAATGGCCTGCATGAATTACTTTGGCTCGTCTGTGGACTGAACGCCGCCAGTGGCGACATGTGCAGTCCAAGCGCTGCCGTTCCAGTAGCGAAGCTCGTACCGCTTTGATGGATCGGGGTACCAGTTGGCAGGAACGTTGGGCGATGTTGCTGACGTATTGCTGGCCGTCGGCGTGGGCGCCTGAGCCTGAGCAGTATCTGACAGCGGGCCACCCATGGGGGTGTTTGCGGCGGTGGGTGCACCAGCCTTCATGCCCGGATACGGGGCCACGGTGACATTGCCAGCATGGCGGATGAAGGCATGGAACCACGCGGCGCCGTCATAGGTGATTTGCACGATTTCCCAGCCATCGCTGGAGCGACGGGTGAGCTCAGCTGCAAGCTCGTGCGGGTTACGAACGGACTCGGAAACAACGTCGTATGTGTACATGACTAAAGACTACTTGCCTTCACCATCGTGTTCACCTGCAGGGTCCTCGGTGCGAACCAGGCGGTCAACATCAATACCTTCAGTCAGCCCGTCGTACACGAGGCGACCATCACGCAACGCAATGACCCTCTTTACTGTGTGCACAAAGGACAGTTCGTGGGTAGCAACAATCACGGTGGAGCCATTGTCGGAAGCGCTTGCGAGGAGCTCTAACAGAGCCTCTTTTCCAGAAGCATCAAGCCCGACGAATGGCTCATCAACAAGCAAGAGATCAAAGGGGCGAATGAAGCCGAGGGCAATCGCGGACTTCTGCTTCAGGCCTCGTGAGAAACGATTCGGCATGTCATCGGCGCGCTCGTACAACCCGAGATGACCGAGAAGGTCGGCAGCCGTTTGCTCCCAATCTTCAACACCGTGCAGACGCGCTACGTATTCCATGTGTTCCCACAAAGTGAGGTCGTCATAGAACGTTGGCTGGTCGGCAATGAAACTTAGTGATGCACGCGCAGATAACGAACCAGATGCGTGGCCGTAGATAGACACTGCACCGTTGGATGCATCGAGGAGCCCGGCAGCAATACGCATCATGGTTGTCTTGCCCGAACCATTGTGGCCGATGAGAGCGACACGTTCGCCAGGAGTCACTTCGATGGTGATTGGGTCTAATGCAGGTGACGTGCCGTATGACTTCGAGATGTTGTTGACGTGCAATGCAGAAGCGGGTGCGGGTGCATGAATGTTTGTGCGTGTGCGAACCATGTCAGTTGCTCTCTGTGATGGAAGTTGGTGAAGAAGTAGGTGGTTTCAATGTGCGGAAGTAGGCGAGGATTGCATCGCGTTGACGTACCCAGCCAGCAACAAGAACAAGCAAGATGACAACACCACCCGTAGCGCGCAATGTGTTGCCAAGAATGTCGGTTTGGTTCTCAACGCCATATCGAAGTGCGAGAACAGGAAGACACGCGATGATGCTGACCACGGGTGGCCATCCGGAACGAATCACTGTGCCCATGCCGCTGACCTCTGGTGGCAAGGCGAGACCTTGGTTGGCGCCGCTGAGCGGATCGGGTGCGCCCTTGACGGAGTTAATGGTGGCACCAGCAACACCACCCCAAAGAGCAATGATTCCGAGCAAAACGGCGTACCCAACACTTGATGCTCCAGGTTCAAGAACAAGAACTGTGATCACTCCGGCGGGAAGAAATAGTAGTGACGCGATAGCAGGGACAATCAAGTGCTTCGTCATGATGAGACCGCGTTCCACTGGCAGCGCGTCAGTGCGATCTGGTTGATCAACTTCTTGCGACAGTGGTTCCACCACATCGAGACCAAGAACAAACAACGCGAGCCCGGCGGGGACGACCATCGGTGTTGTGCCACGCCACGCCAACACCATCGCACCTGCTGTAGCAATCACGAGCAACTTCATGCGGATGATACGACGAAGTGGAAAGTGCATCATGCTGCGGAAGCCACGGCCAACAACAACATCACGACGAAGAACGCGGGGCACTTTGACCCACGGCTTAACGCGCATGTGTTCTTGACTGAGCTGACGGCGCAGAAGTACGACCGTGCGGACATCTTGCAATGTGACAGCAAATTTCATTTGTGAAACAAGTGCACTGCGACGCGCGAGCGCTTCCAGGGAGAATCTTCCCACGAGAGAAATAGACACTGCGGTAAGAACGAGAATGACGAGGACACCAACAGCATCAAAGACTTTGACGCGCGACCAGCCCAATGCAACGCTTCCGACAACATCAAACGGCCCGGCGATGTTTGTATCTCCGAAAGTGACAGCAATTTGCCATCCCAGGAGAAGTGTTGCGATTGCCGTCGACATCCATCGAGCAAGACCAAGGCCATGAGCAAGCAATGCGCTGACAACAAACAGCACGCCAATGATTGCGCCAGCGATGGCTCCGTAGAGTGCGAATAATCCGAGCGATTGATGATTCGGTACGCGACGGCCTAGAAGTTGATTTGCGACACCGCCAGTGAGGGCACCGGCGAATGCGAATGTACGCAGCCGTTGTATGGCCGGATGGCGAAGGACTTGGGCGTGAGAGATAGGAGCCATCAGCACGTGGCGTACTTCGGCATCTTCCACTGCCAGCGGACCGCCGTTGGCACCACTGCGCAGGCCAATAAACACCGCTAGGGCAGCGGCAAGACCGACCACATGAGGCGAATGAGTATGAATGTTCACGAGGTCAGCACTGGTGAATGCAGCGTCGCCAACTAGGCCAGAAAGAAAGAAAATGGCCCCCAAACCGAGGAAAGCAGCCAAATAGACCCGATACAGGGCCTCAAACCAGTCCATATCTTCAACGCGGTGCTTGCGTCGGTCAGAACGCATCGCCCGGAGGGCGTCAATGCCGATGGTCGCTGATGTCACCCGTCAATCCTGCCACCCACACGCCCAAACGAGGGCAAGAATGGAGGGGTGAACTCCGACTCGGTACAACTCTTCAGCGCCTTGCTGGGTGTTGGCACCTTGGTGGGGGGCCTTCTGACAGGCGGGGCAATGCTGCTGGAAGCAAAAGCGGCGTGGGCAGCATCGTGGCTGGCTCATGTGCGGGCGTCGGGGTTGTGGGTCATGTGCGTGATCACCACCGGGGCCATGGTGGGCAGTCTGTACTTCAGTGAACAGGTGGGGTATGCACCGTGCAAGTTGTGCTGGTACCAGCGCATCGCCATGTATGCCATTGCCATCATCACGTTCGTCGCGGCACTTCGACGTGACAAGAACATCGCTGTGTATTCACTCGTTCTTGCAGGTGTCGGACTTCTTGTGTCCACTTATCACTATCTATTGGAGTGGTTTCCCCAACTGGAATCGAATGTGTGCAGCATTGATGTTCCGTGCACCACAGTGTGGTTCCGCGAACTTGGGTTCGTCACTCTTTGCTTTATGGCAGGCAGTGCGTTCATTGCTGTCGTCACTATTTCTGTAGCTCTCATACGCGAATCGCATTTCGTTGAATCGCACCACATCAAGGAGGCCTGACATGGCACAAGCACAACACAAGAAAAATAATGAGGTGAAGAACTCGCGCAAGACGTTCATCATCATTGGCGTAGCAGTACTTCTCGCCGCTGCAATCGCCATTGGTTTTTCGGGTGGATCAGATGATGCAACAACAACTCAACCAAGGACCACGGTGGAAGGTCAAGTAGCTGCGGGCGAGTATCAACCCGTCATTGTTGATGGTGATGCACTGAGTCCGTTGGGCGATGCCAGCGGCAACCCCGCATCAGATTCATCGATGGGCAAGACTGCCCCAACATTGAATGGTTACAACTTCGCCGGGACCCCTGTTTCGGTAACGCCGGGTGCAAACAACCAACCGTTAATGCTGGTGTTCTTGGCTCATTGGTGTCCACATTGCAATCGGGAAGTGCCTCGACTCATTGAATGGAAAGAGCAAGGTCTTGTGCCTGAAGGTTTGCGCGTGATTGGCGTGACCACAGCGTCTCGTAATGACTACGCCAATTGGCCTCCCTCTGACTGGATTGAAGAAATGAAGTGGCCATTCGAAGTTTTCGTGGATAGCGAAAATGACGATGCAGCCAAGGCCTACGGCGTTGATGGTTTCCCATTCATCGTGATGGTGAATGCAGCTGGACAAGTGGTGGGTCGACACTCTGGTGAACTTGAATTGGCGGACCTCGATGCCTTCGTCAAAGGCTCACTCGCCGTACCCCTCGCCAATTAACTAAATGAGGAGGGGTGGGGGTTGTCAGAGGGCGTAGCCTTTCCAGTCGTGGCAACAACACCAATGCGCATCGGGTTCTTCGGACCATTCGGCACCTTCACTGAGCAGGCTCTCCTGACTCAGCCAGATCTTGCTGCTGGTGAATTAGTTCCCTTTCGCTCGGTGCCAGATGTTCTTGATGCCGTTACTCGTGGTGACATCGATGCTGGATTTGTTCCGATCGAAAACTCCATCGAGGGCACCGTCAACTTCACTCAAGATGCACTCATCTTCGACTACGAACTGTTGATTCAGCGTGAAGTGGTGCTCGATATTGAACATTGCCTACTTGCTGCGCCTGGAACGCAATTGGCTGATGTACACCTTGTGCTTTCTATTCCTGTAGCAACCGCACAATGCAGTGCGTGGTTACGCGACAACTTGTCCCAAGCAGATGTGCATGCTGCAAACTCCACTGCTGATGCAGCGCGTCTGGTGGGCGAGCGTTCTACCGCTGGTGAGAAAGGCCTTGCTGCGTTGGCACCATCAAACGCTGCAGCTTTGTATGGCCTCGAAGTTGTCGCGAAAGACATTGCAGATCATGCAGGGAATCAAACGCGATTCATCCTTGTTGCGCGTGAGGGCATTCCCGCAGCAACAGGACACGACAAGACAGGCATTGTTGTATTTCAACGTGCAGACGAGCCA
>JBILBZ010000114.1:0-4867 GCA_044353425.1 Ilumatobacteraceae bacterium
ACAATGGCTTCCGCGTGCAGTCAGATGACTTTTCATTCAAGAACTGGGGTCGATCTCTATCGGCAGAGGGCAATGTCACTGCACAGACCTTGATCGACCTGTTCGGACATGATTCCGTGTGTGTCGCGGGACCCAAAGACACCTGCGTTCTTCGTCCTACTGCAATACAAAAATTAGAAGAATGGAACACTGCGCTCAACGGTGGACGCTGCGAAGGACTTGCAGCATTAAGCACTCGCTTTCTTCTTCGGATGGATAACCCTTCGACATTCCAGACCAATGCCACAACTGTCTCTGCGCTCTCTCAAGACAACAAGAAACTCAATTCCTCAGTTGTGTATTGGTGGGCCACGCAGTTCCTCAATGAAGTCACCGACAATGCATCCACATCACGAGGGCTGTCTCCCCTGCGCCTCGTTGATGATCTCATTCAAGGAATAGCCCACTCTGTTGGGTACACCGTGGGCATCTACAACGGTCCTTCGGGACATTCGTTAACTCCGTTTGCCATCACTCGCCGCGGGGATGATTTTGTCATTCACGTCTATGACAACAATCATCCTGGGAAACGCTTTGAGCTCTTTGTCAATTCAAAAACCAACCAGTGGCGTTACCCAAATGCATTCCGCAATGTTGATGGCTCATTCACTACATGGTCCGGTGGCACCGGCACTCTTGAGTTGACAGCAATGTCAACACGCAAAGGTCCGTTTCAATGTTCGTTCTGTAACTCAACTCTTTCTCGTTCACCACATGTCATTACTCTCGCCTCGCGTGATGTTCGTTCTTCAGGATTCATCGAGATCACAACTGCAGATGGCGTTCTGCGGACATCATCCACTGCAATTGAGAACTCAATTTCCGGAGCAACAATTTCTATTGGAAAAGGCAGTGGTGGCGGACTTCTCACAATTACTCTTCCCAACGCCCTGCAACAGTTCGACGTCAGGCTCACACGAGAGTCAGAAAATATTCCCGCAGCTGACGTTGTCCTCGGACTGCGACGCTCGGATGGCGCATCTATCCAAGTCACTGGGAATCTTGCTCACGAAGTTCTCGGCAGCAAGGATCGTTCGTCATCACTCATCTCTGTGACTGCAGACGAAACAGCAGTACGTGCCCCTATAGAAAACGTTGCTCGCCTGAGCCTCTCTGCAGGATCACGCATCTCGAGACGAGTCCTCAACGCCGGCGAGACCATGACCGTGAAACCAATTGCCAATAACTCCATTGAAGTCTCAGTCAAAGGGGCGAACGGTGCCCGTACCCCGTTCGCTTCTATTCCACTCGTCGCACAGTCATCCACGACCGAACTCACAGTGTCGCTCGACGACAATGGGAAATTGACCTTTCTCCCGTCCCGCGTTGAACCCATCCGAGTCTCTGACGTAGAGACTCGTAATTTCAGCCCTGGCAAGGTGAATCAAACAACGACCACCGTTGTTCCCAGCATTGAAATTTCGGAACCTGACTAATTCGGCAGGTAGTTTCGTTGCATCGAAGCAAAGATCGTTCTCTTCTATAAATTCACTCCGATAGCCGACCCGATTGCGATTCGGCTATGGCAACGCGCGCTCTGCAACAAGTTGAATCTCAAGGGCCGCATCATCATCTCAAAGCACGGCATTAACGCGACGGTCGGTGGTGAACTGATGAACGTGAAGCTCTACGTTCGCGAGACTCGCGAGTATGCAGCGTTTAGGGACATCGACTTCAAGTGGTCCGAAGGTAAGGGCGACGACTTCCCTCGCCTAAGCGTGCGAGTGCGCGAAGAGATCGTCACCTTTGGTGTTCCCGAAGAAATTCACGTGGACGACAATGGTGTCATCGGTGGCGGACAACACCTCACGCCTATTGAAGTCAATGCTCTTGTTGAGGAACGTGGCGATGACGTTGTCTTCTTTGATGGGCGAAATGCATTTGAATCCCGCATCGGGCGTTTTCGTGGCGCAATTGTTCCCGACACGCGTACAACACCAGATTTTGTTCGAGAACTTGAAAGCGGAAAATACGACCACTTAAAGGACAAGCCGATTGTCTCGTACTGCACCGGTGGTATCAGGTGTGAGATTTTGTCAGTCATTATGAAAAATCGTGGCTTCAAAGAGGTGTACCAAATTGAGGGTGGCATCGTTCGGTATGCAGAGCAATACCGCGACACAGGCCTATGGGAAGGCTCTCTCTACGTCTTTGATAATCGTCTAAAGCTGGAGTACGGAAAAGAAGAGTTACTTCTTGGTGAATGTGATTTTTGCGCTGGCGCAACAAACAACTTCTACAACTGTCGCAATCTTGCGTGTCGCACTCGCATCTTGGTATGCGATGAATGCACCACCGATGACGAACCGCTGTGCATTAATTGCCGTTAGTGCAATTTGCTAGCGAAACTGCGAGGCGACTTCGTGCCAGAAGATGCCGTACTTCTCTAAACGCTCTTCCGGTGTTGCCCCCATCGTGAAGTCCGGAACACAGATTTCATCGAATCCGAGTTCCTTGTACTCACCGACAGCGTCGACCAACTGAGCAGAAGTTCCCACTACTGATCGGTCTGCTGGTACGTGCGGACGTAACTTCTCCGCCGCTTCTTCTGTTGGCGTGAGGAAGAACAACGGCTGAACAGATGTGCGAACCGTTGCAGGATCGCGACCTTCTTTTTCACATGCTTCTCTCAACTTAGCGATGACACCGCCGGCGACTTCGGGCGTTCCCCAGGTATTCCATTCCTGTGCAAACCGTGCAGTGAGACGCAACATGCGATTGCCGCCTGTGCCCACCAAGATGGGCAGCGGCGACTGCACTGGCTTTGGTTCACACGGTGCGTTCGTAATTGTGAAGTGTTCACCTGAGAACGTTGTGCGTTCTTGGCTCAACATGCTCTTCACGATTTCGATTGCCTCAGCGAAACGATCAACACGTGCCTTTGCGTCAAAGAGCTCAATGCCGAAAGCAGTGTGCTCATTGATTTGCCAGCCAGCGCCCATACCGAGAACAAACCGGCCATTGCTGATTTGATCAATGGTGGCAGCACGATTAGCGATCAAAGCTGGGTGGTTCATCGTGGTGGGTGTCACCAAAGAACCGAGACGAACACGCGATGTTGTGACGGCAAGTGCAGACAACACACTGAAGCACTCATGGAAATTACCTCCGATGGGTTCGCCATCAGGTGTGTTTGGCATGTAGTGATCGGCGTACCAAAAACCATCCCATCCCATGTTTTCGACTTCCGAGACAAAGTCTCGAACTTCAGTCCACGGATGTGCGCTGTTTGCCCAAGCGGAGAAAAACATAACTAGCTAGTTCAGCTTGGGCCAGAGAACATGCCGCGATACACCTGTGGCTTTGGCGGTGTTGTTTCACCTTCGTAGCGGTTGATCTCTGCGCGAGCAACGACTCCCCAGTGCACTTCGTCGGGACCATCAGCAATACGCAATGTGCGCTGGCTGGCGTACATGCGAGCAAGCGGAGTCCACTGCGACACACCAGTGCCACCATGCATCTGAATCGCTTCGTCGATGATTTGGCACACGCGAATAGGCACCATCGCCTTGACGGCGCTCACCCAAATACGTGCTTCAGCATTACCCATGGTGTCCATTGCCTTGGCAGCACGAAGAACCATGAGGCGACACGCCTCAATTTCGATACGTGCCTTTGCGATCACTTCAGGGTTCTTACCCAAACGGACAATCGGACGACCGAAAGCTTCACGAGTAAGACCACGACGGATCATGAGTTCCAATGCACGCTCTGCTGCGCCGATTGAACGCATGCAGTGGTGAATACGACCAGGTCCGAGGCGAAGCTGCGAGATTTCGAATCCGCGACCTTCACCCAAAAGAATGTTGTCCTTCGGTACGCGAGCATTCGTAAAGCGAATGTGCATGTGACCATGAGGCGCATCGTCTTCACCGAAGACTTCCATTGGTCCAACAATCTGCACACCAGGTGTGTCCATCGGAACAAGAATTTGTGAGTGCTTGCGGCTTGGCGGACCATCAGGGCTTGTGAGCAACATGACGATCATGATCTTGCAACGAGGATCGCCAGCACCTGATGCGTAGTACTTGTCACCATTGATGACCCACTCGTCACCGTCAAGGTATGCAAGGCACTTCAGATTCTTGGCGTCTGACGATGCAACATCTGGCTCTGTCATGACGTATGCCGAACGAATCTCACCGTTCAACAAGGGGGTGAGCCACTTGTCTTTCTGCTCGCGTGTTCCCACGCGCTCAAGAACTTCCATGTTGCCTGTGTCAGGTGCTGCACAGTTCATTGACTCTGATGCCAGTGGGTTCTTGCCCAACTCCACGGCGATGTATGCATAGTCAAGGTTGGAAAGACCTTCACCGGTCTCGGCGTCTGGCAAGAAGAAGTTCCAGAGGCCTTGTGCCTTTGCTTTTGCCTTGAGTCCATCAAGCAGTTCAAGTTGGCCTGGTGCGTAATCCCAACGGTTTTCGCGACCCTCACCCAATGCGTAGAACTTCTCAGCAGTTGGTTCTACTTCTTCAGCGATGAACTTCTTCACTGCGTTGAACAATGGGATGGCCTTTTCAGACATCGCAAGATTCATTGAATCGTCGGTCTCCGATGCTGAATGCATTCCTGGCTTTGGCATGACACGCTCCCTATTCAGTGGGCCGCTCTGACCCCTCTCGTCACCCTAGTTCTCCTCGGCGCTCTGAGCCCATGGCGGAAGGGCCCCCTTCTGCCTCCCTAATCCTTATTGGCTAAGGTCAAGTCCTCTATCTATCTATATGGGAGGCACCATGTCGAGGACCGAACTCCACAAACCAGCAACTGCTCACACCAAGGCACGCAATGCCACGGTGACGATTCCGACAGACGCTGGGGACTTTGAGCG
>JBILBZ010000115.1:0-4803 GCA_044353425.1 Ilumatobacteraceae bacterium
CGTCGTCACCGGGCAATGGTTCAACATCAACGATGCCTGGCCATGGCTTCACGATGCGTGCAAGCAACGGGAAGTCCTTGCGCATCGGATGTCCTTCGAAATCTGTTGGGAGATACATGTTGCGAAGGTCTGGGTGGCCATTGAATCCAATGCCAAACATCTCGTGTGCTTCGCGCTCGTGCCAGTTAGCCCCAGCAAAAATGCTGGACCATGAATCGACTGCCATTACTTCATCGGCAACATCAACCTTGATGTTGACTCCGATTGTGGTGAATGGCTGCACCAATCGAGCAATGACCTGAAAGCGAGTCTCGCCTCCTGTGTAGCCCTGCTTGATTGTGGAATCGCGTTCGCCGGAAGGGCCCGATGCATCATCTTCGCTCTTGCCAAATGGTGATGGAAGCCAGTCAATGGCAGAGACATAACCGAAGTAGGTGTATCCCAACGCCTTCAATTTCTCAGCAGTTGTACGCCATGACTCTGCAGTCACGCGGATCCACATGTCGTCATTCGGCTTCAGCAGCGAATCGACAACGCCATCACCGAGTGCTTCAAGAATGCGTGCGAGTTCTGTTTCGCGCACTGTGTCGCGAGGTGCTTCAGTTGGGGTATCAGTTGTTGACGACAACGGGAACACCACCCTTCTCGGCTGATTCGCCATCGACGATGTTCATTGGCTTGGTGCCTTCACCGCGCCAGCGTGCGCCCATGTCTTCGTTCTTAATGCGCTGCTGTAACAACACGATTCCTTCAAGCAATGCTTCGGGACGCGGTGGGCAACCAGGGACATAGACATCAACCGGAATAATTTGGTCAACACCTTTTGTCACGGAATAGCTGTCCCAATATGGACCGCCGCAGTTTGCGCAACTGCCCATTGAGATCACATACTTCGGTTCGGGCATCTGTTCGTACAAACGCTTGATGGCTGGAGCCATCTTGTCGGTAACAGTGCCTGAGATAACAACAAGGTCAGCCTGGCGTGGAGACGCAGGAAGTGGAATAACACCGAGACGCATCACGTCGTAGCGAGGTGATCCGAACGCAGCACCCATTTCGATGGCGCAGCATGCAAGCCCCCACTGGTATACCCAGAGTGAGTACGAGCGACCCATATTGAAGAGTGATGTGAGTGGCTTTGGAAGCCGACCGCGATCAACAAGTCCCATAATCGATGAACCTTTTCCCTAGACCCAGCGCAGGACGCCCTTGCGCCATGCGTACACAAGACCGAGCAAAAGAATGCCGACAAAGACACCCATTTCTACGAGTCCGAATACCGCATAACGCTCAAGCTGAGTAGCCCACGGGAAGATAAACACAGCTTCAACGTCAAAGATGACGAAGAGGAGTGCGAAGACGTAATAACGAATCTGACTTTGCGACCAACCATCGCCGACTGGGTCCACACCACTTTCATAGGTGAGCAACTTTTCTCGAGACGGCTTATTGGGGCGAATAAGAGCTGAGATACCCAGCAATAAACCGGCGACTAAAAATGCGGCAAGCCCGAACCACACAACTGTGAGATAGGACCGTAGAAACTCAGACACAGCCTTTGAAACTACTACGGAGGCCTATTGAGACCCCAACTTCACAAGGGATTCAGCCCTGTGGCATGTGCCCTTGTGCGACGGTGGCAAGAAACCAGTCGACAAGAGCGTCGCATCGTTCTTCCGACTCTGTTTGAAGGTTTCGGGTTGCCGACATGAGATCTGCGACATCAATCCCCTGCCCCACCAGTTCCTCAACCCCATCTCCTGAGGACCACATTCTGACGATGGTTTCGGTTGCTTCAGGATGAAACTGCAGCCCCATGGCTCGTCCGCAGATGAACGCCTGAGGCCCGGCAGGCGATTGAGCCAGGGCCGTGGCTCCTGACGGGACACTGAAGCTGTCATAGTGCCACTGCATCCAAGGGCCCTGAAAGAGAACTTTCGGGGCAATTTGTACCGTTTCAGGCACATTTTCCACTGAAAACCAGCCGATTTCCGTACTTTGTGCCTTTGTGACTACCCCTCCGAGCGCCCGCGACAATTGCTGACCTCCAAAACAGACTCCCAAGATGGGGATGCCCCGAGTCAACGCATCCTGCATGAGAGATTGCTCTGCCTGGACAGGTTCTGCCACATGGTCCCAGTAGGTGCTCCACCCCGACCCCAAGGCGACGACCAAGTCGATTCCTTCCAGGGAAGGCCATTGTGAATGCTGTTCCCGAAGGAATTCTGTGAATGCATAACCGCGTTGACGTAGCGAGCGACCCACGAATCCTGGGTCAGCTTCGTTCATATTCGCAATCAGTGCCGCGCGCATGACCACTACGGTAGTGACGCATGTCCGAGTTCCCTATTGACCCCTCCGACATCCTTGCTGCCCGCAAGGCCGGTGCTGGTGTCGTGAAGCGAACACCAGTTACTGAATCGCTCTCACTCACCGAGCGTTTCGGGGGCAATGTCGTTCTCAAAGCAGAAAACCTGCAACGAACTGGTTCATTCAAGATTCGCGGAGCGATGAACAAACTGGCGTCACTCGGTGGCGAAGCCAAGAACGGCGTCGTTGCAGGAAGCGCTGGCAATCATGCACAAGCACTTGCATTTGCTGCGAAGCATTACGGCGTCCCGTGCCAGATTTTTGTTCCTACTGGTGCGTCATTGTCAAAGATGAAAGCAGTGTTGTCATATGGCGCAACACTCACCGAAGGCGGCGACTCCTTGTCTGATGCGGTAGCGGCAGCACAAGAACACGCGAATAAAACTGGAATGATTCTCTGTCATCCTTTTGATGATCCGTTTGTTGTTGCAGGTCAAGCAACTCTTGGTCTCGAACTTGTTGAAGATATACCTGACCTTGCGACAGTGATTATTCCTCTTGGCGGCGGTGGATTGACTGGCGGAGTCGCGATTGCAGTGAAGCAAGCAATGCCACACGTGCGCATCATTGGCGTGCAAGTTCGTGCATGTGCGCCCTACGCAGGTGATCCACCAGCAGATGGCCCGATTGTCACACTTGCTGACGGTATCGCTGTGAAAAACCCAGGTGACTTTACGCGTCCCATCATCGAACAGTTTGTTGACGAGATTGTTGTCGTTGAAGAGGATCTCGTCGCAGATGCAATGGTGATGTTGATGGACCGCAGCAAGTTATACGTCGAAGGTGGCGGTGCTGTTGGTGTGTCAGCACTGCTGAGCGGACAAGTCGTTCCTTCACGGACTGGCACGACATGTGTCGTTCTGTCTGGTGGAAACGTCGATCTTGGACTTGTCCCCAACCTCATTCGCCGAAATGAAACGCAAGCAGGCCGACGACTGATTTTGTTCGTTCGCATCTCAGATCGGCCCGGTGGACTTGCGCGACTTCTCACATTGTTCGCTGGTGCAGGTGCCAACCTGATTGAGGTGGAACATGTCCGTGAAGGCATCTCTCTTCATGTGCGCGAAACCGGTGTGCAAGTAGTTCTTGAGGTGCGTGGACGTGAGCATGCTGACAGTGTCATTTCTATGGCTCGCCACAACGACTACGTGGTTGACGAAGTAATCACTCGATGAACCAACCGCTAATTGCGATACCTGGGCGTCGTTCCGATGAAGCAAAAGGCCATCGCACACCAGTCGTCAGCGGCGGACGACTCTATGCCGATGCGGTGCAACGTGCAGGTGGACTGCCTGTTGTTATCCCCCCTACCGATGACCTCGATCTCATTCGCGCCACTGTTCAACGTTGCGATGGAATGGTGTTGCTCGGTGGCGGGGATGTCAGCCCTACGAAGTATGGCTGCGAAGTTAATGCTCAATTATTCGGAGTCAATGAATTCACAGATGACTTTGAGATCGCAGCAGTAAGACATGCAATCTCTCTCGATCTTCCTGTTCTTGCAATCTGTCGTGGCCATCAAATACTGAATGTGGCATTGGGCGGAACACTCATCCAACATCTAGAGAACTTCGAAGTGCACCGCGACACTATGCACGAGGTGCAGTTAACTCAAGGGTCACTTGTCGCTGATGCGATGGGAACCACTCAGCCCATGACTCACTCATTTCATCACCAGGCGATTGACACAGTTGCACCATCATTGACAGTGGTTGGTCACTACAGCGACGGGACGATTGAGGCGGTGCAACACACCACAGCGACATGGGTCATCGGTGTTCAGTGGCATCCCGAAGACACAGCAGAGATGGACCCTGCACACCAAGGATTGTTCAACGCGTTAGTACAACGCGCAACTCGCTAGAAACTAAAGCGGCGCAAAGCGAACGAGTTCGATGGCATCGAGCAAGATACCAGGGAAGAACCCAACGGCAAGTGTGAACGCCACAGACAGCCCGATAACCACGCTGACAACAGTTGGAATCTCAAGAGGCTCCTGAGTTTCAGGTTCTTCCATCCACATGCTGACAACAATGCGCAGATACAAGAAGGCACCGATAACGGCACCCACCATCGCTGCGATACCAATACCGTACGAATTGACTTCCACAGCAGCCTTGATAACGCCGAACTTGGCGATGAATCCAGAGGTAAACGGCACGCCTGCTTGTGCGAACAACAATGTGCTGAATGCCAGAGCCAGAGCAGGTCGACGCTTTGCAAGGCCCTTGAATGCATCGAGAGTTGTTGCAGTGTCGTTCTTCCCAGCGACGGCAATCAAGATTGCGAATGATCCCATGACCAAGGTTGTGTAGATAGCCAAATAAGTCATGGAGGCAGAGAGACCATTGCCCTCCAGATGAGCAGCAGCTTCAACACCGACGAGGATGAAGCCGGCATGGCTAATGGAAGAGTACGCAAGCATGCGCTTCA
>JBILBZ010000116.1:0-4759 GCA_044353425.1 Ilumatobacteraceae bacterium
ACCTGGCCATGCGATGACAAAGGGATCACGAATTCCGCCGGAGTGCGTGTTCTGCTTGTAGCGCTTCAGTGGTGTGTTGGCGGTCATCGCCCAACCCCATGGGAAGTTGCTGTGTGTATCGGGGCCGCCAATGTCACCGATCTTTGAAATCTTTTCTTCGATCGATTCCGCAATGAGGTTGAAAGGCCCCATTGCATTGATGAATCCCAATGGTCCTCCTTCTTGACTTGCGCCGTTGTCACTCATCACCATGATGACGGTGTTGTCGAGCTGACCAGAATCTTCAAGCTGTTTCACCAAGCGCGCGAGATGATCATCAAAGTGTTCGAGCATTGCTGCATATGCGGCCATCAGGCGAATCGACAGTGGCTTCTGATCTTCAGGAACGTCTGCCCAAGGAAGAACCCAATCATTGCGATCAGGAAGCACCGTGTCCTGAGGAACGATGCCGAGTTTGATTTGGTTTGCAAGACGACGTTCCCGTGCTGCATCCCAACCGTCGAGGTAGTTCTTCTCGCAACGGTCGATGTATTCAACGGGGGCCTGGTGTGGTGCGTGACAGGCACCGGGCGCCAGCAACATCATCCATGGTGTGTCGGGTGCACCAGCAGTGTGGTCTGCAACGTAGGTGATGGCGTTATCAACAAGATCTTCGGTGAGGTGATAACCAGTCCAGTACGTACCTGGTGCGGTGACATGTGTGTTGTCGCGCACAACTTCAGGGCTGTATTGGTCAGTCTCTGCATCAAGGAATCCGTAGAAGCGATCGAACCCACGCGCAAGTGGCCATCCATCGAAGGGGCCAGTGGGCCCTGTCTCGGTGAGCGGTGTGACGTGCCACTTGCCAACCATGTAGTTGCGGTACCCATGCGGGCGAAGCATCTCGGCCAATGTTCCTGCTTCGTGCGTGATCTTGCCGCGATAACCGGGATAGCCGCTGTCGAAGTTTGCAAGACAACCAACACCAACTGAGTGATGATTGCGACCAGTGAGAAGTGCAGCCCGCGTTGTTGAACACATCGCGGTTGTATGAAAGCCAGAGAATCGAAGTCCACGTTGTGCAATCGCATCAATAGTGGGTGTGTTGTTCTCTGCGCCGTAGCAACCAAAGTCTGCGAACCCGACATCGTCAAGCAACACGATGAGAATGTTGGGCTTTCCTGCTCCTTGATTGTGGTCAGGGAAGTACGGGGTCGACTCAGAGATTGTTTTCCCGATGGTTCCGGGGAATCCAACGGGCGTGGTAGGTGTAAACGTCATCAAGGCCTCCGAGTAATGCCCTTTGAGTGTACTTTCGTCCCCATATTGCGGGGATAATCAGGTGCGTTCTGATGGTCTGTAGGTTGGGTATCAATGAGCGGGACAAATGCATTGATAGACGACTTGGAGTCGTATCCCAAAGACTTGTACTTGGCAGTCATGCACGCAGTTCCTTCTTGGGTCGCGCGACGAATGCTGGAGATTGCGTCGCATGGTGGTGTGAGCGCCGGTGCTGACTTTATGGAAGCAATTGAGTCAGTATCGAAACTGACGATGGAACAGCTCTCCGGCGATCTCTTGGTACTGCTGACGACCGATGTTGATCAACAGAGATTTAACCCATTACAGGTCATTCGTGAAGCAAATGTTTTCGCGAATCAATCCCTCGCCATCCTCGGGGTTCCTACGCCGCGTCGCGATGAGTTTGATGCCCAGGTCATGCCCCATGATCACTATGCGGTTGGCCCGCTGACGTGGAAAGACCTCTCGGAGGATTCTCACGATGCGGGCATCAGCTGGGGTGCATGGAAGGCGGCCACTGTTCTGACACGGCGCCGCGTAGAAGGCAAGATTTAGTCACTATCTCTCAAGGTGGTGTGAACTTCCAACTAAGGCCACGATTGGCTTCTTGGTTTATGCGAGCAAACTACGCAGCATCCACGCATTCTTTTCATGGATCTGAATGCGTTGGGTGAGAAGATCTGCGGTGGGTTCATCTGAAGCAGCATTCACTGCGGGGTAGAGGGAGCGTGCAGTGCGAACAACTGACTCTTGCCCTTCCATCAGTTTTTGAATCATCTCTTGTGCGTTAGGTGTACCAGTGTCTTCTTCAATGGATGAGAGCTGTGCAAATTCTGAGTAACTTCCGGGGGCAGGGACGTCAAGAGCACGGATGCGCTCTGCGATGAGGTCAACAGCGAGTGCAAGCTCGGTGTATTGAGCTTCGAACATGAGGTGCAATGTTTGAAACATTGGCCCTGTGACATTCCAATGGAACTTGTGTGTCTTGAGATACAGGGTGTACGTATCTGCAAGTAGATGTGACAACCCCTCTGCAATTGCGAGACGTTCTTTTTCTTGGATACCTAAGTTGGCAGTCATGTTGTTCTTTCTGTAGCGAAGGCGTGAGAGTGTGGAATTTTGACGGAGAGGATCACGTGGTTGATTCTCTTGGTCTTAATCTCTGCTCCTTGATTATATACCCCTAGGGGTATACTTAGGTACGGCCAAACAAGGAGATGACATATGTCTGGTGAAACGACGGCTCGTGAGATGTGGAATCAGCGATATGGCAAAGAGGAGTACGTGTATGGCATTGCCCCAAACGACTTCTTGAAGGAAAACGCACACCTGATACCCAAAGGACGTGTTCTATGTGTTGCTGATGGGGAGGGTCGTAACTCTGTGTTTTTGGCAGAACAGGGTTGGGATGTCACCGCCGTCGATATCTCTGAAGCTGGTGTGGCGAAAAGTCGTGCCCTTGCTGAATCGCGCAGCGTTGCAGTGGATGCGCATGTTGCAGACATCATGGATTTTGACCTCGGCAGTGAACGGTGGACGGGGGTGGTGTCGATCTTTGCTCACATGCCAAAAGAAATTCGACAGGTTCTTCATCAGCGGCTCATTGATGCACTTGCTCATGGTGGACTTTTCATCTTGGAGGCCTATACGCCTGACCAGATTGGCCGTGGAACTGGCGGACCCAGTACTGCAGAGTTGATGATGACTGCTGCTCAACTAGAAGAAGAACTTGCACCACTTGAAATAATTCATTCGCAAGAAATTACTCGCGACATTGTGGAAGGCCCCGGACACTCTGGTCTCGGTTCTGTTGTACAGATCATTGCTCGCAAGAATTGAATTGGTAGAACAAGTACCTGATTCAATGGTGCTGGTGGGCAAACTTCCAAACATGTTGGGACAAAAGTAGAGGCTCAACTGACAATCTGAACTCCAAGATGATTGCGTGCATTGACAGCCAATGCGTAGCGGGGTTCACAATGACCAATTATCGATTACCAGACCTTTCCTTTGATTATGGAGACCTGCAGCCCCACATCTCTGCTCGGATAATGGAAGTTCACCACGACAAACATCATCGTGCTTATGTCGAGAATGCAAATGTCATCACAGAAAAGTATGCGAGCGCCGTTGAGAAAGAAGATTTCTCGTCCATCAGTTCGTTACAGAGAAGTTTGGCCTTCAATATTTCAGGGCATTTCTTGCATTCACTGCTTTGGAACAACTTGTCTCCCTCTGGTGGAGGGGCTCCGACGGGAATATTGCAACAAACAATTGAAAAAGATTTTGGAAATTTTGAAACATTTCAAAAAGTGATGACACAAACAATTGGACAAGCACAAGGTTCGGGATGGGCCTGCCTTGCGTGGGAGTCGGAGACAGGATGTCTGAAAGTTGAACAAATACTGAATCATCAGGACAATGTGATTCTGGGTTCCACGCCGCTTTTGGTTATCGATGCGTGGGAACACGCCTATTACCTTCAGTATGAAAATCGTCGCAACGACTATGTAGGAGCGATCTGGAATGTCATCAACTGGGACGATGTTGCATCTCGATTCGAAAAAGCAAGTACAGACTGCTGAACTGCCATCTGCTTGGTAGAGGGAGAGGTTGCGGCGCCTCCACATACGCCTGAACCCCCCTATCTCCTTGGGGCTCTGCGGGGAATTGTAAAAAGCATGTGAACCATTTGCTTTTCGGACTTCCTCACCTTGGGCGCACCGTACGCTCAGGTCATGGTCACTCGTCTTGACATCGCCAATGATGTGTCATTGCGGGGCCTCACGGCGTGCCAAGCAATGTCTGCAGCGACAGATTCCTGGCTTGCACAGTTGTTTGACTCAGCGACAGCCGATGTCAAGAAACGAGACGACATTGCTCTGATTGCGGTAGGCGGATATGGCCGTCGTGAACTTGCACCGCAAAGCGATCTTGATGTTTTGCTGGTGCACAAGAACGTGAGAGACATCAGCGAGATAGCTTCACAAATTTGGTACCCAGTGTGGGACGCGGGAATCAAACTGGGACATTCGGTACGCACTCCGAAAGAAACCATTCAGTTATGTGGAACAGATTTAGACACTGCGACATCACTTGTGACCGCTCGCGTGATTGCAGGAAATGAAGTTCTTGGAAATCAGGTGATTACTGAAGCGGGGGAGAGTTGGCGTAAGCGCGGTCGTGAGTGGCTTGTGGAACTGCACACTCGTGTTCTCGATCGATATGCCAAAGATGGCGAAGTCGCGTTCTTGCTCGAACCAAACCTGAAAGAAGGACTTGGCGGCCTTCGAGATATTCACGCATTGCAATGGGCTGTTAAAGCTGGGCTTGATTTGTTACCAGGCGATGCATCTCAACTTGAGTGGTGCAACGACGTTCTCTTGAACGTTCGAGTTGCTCTGCATCGCCACACTGGCCGTCCGAATGAGATCTTGCGGCTGGAAGATCAAAGACCTGTTGCTGCACTCGCAGGATT
>JBILBZ010000117.1:0-4693 GCA_044353425.1 Ilumatobacteraceae bacterium
TGAACCCCGCAGCATTTGAAACAAAAGTGCGTGAACGTGCAACGGCTGCACGTCGCGAAGTGAGTGACATTGGCGGCGACACCTTTGATGTTGAACAAGTGGTCGCTGAATTCGTTGTCTACGCAGCACGACTCGCACCGTATGTTGCTGACACCGTGAACTTATTGCACGATGCACGCGAGAGCGGCGAACAGATTCTGTTGGAAGGTGCGCAAGCAACCTTCCTCGATGTTGATCACGGAACATATCCATATGTAACGTCATCAAACCCAACGAGTGGTGGTGCAGCAGTTGGTTCTGGCCTTGGACCACGTCATATTGACCGCGTTGTGGGAATTGCAAAGGCGTACACAACGCGTGTGGGCATGGGGCCATTCCCTAGCGAACTCACTGATGCATTAGGTGAAGCGCTTGTCGATATTGGTCATGAGTACGGAACAGTAACTGGACGCCGTCGCCGTACAGGCTGGCTCGACACAGTGATGCTTCGACACGCAACCCGCGTGAACTCGCTCACTGAGATTGCGCTCACCAAGTTGGATGTTCTCGACACCTTTGATGAAGTCAAAGTGTGCGTGGGATATCGCGTCAACGGAGAGATCGTGAAGAACTATCCGGACACTGTGGAGCGCCTTGCTCAAGTGGAACCAGTGTGGGAATCATTGCCAGGGTGGAAGAGCAGCACCGAAGGCATTACATCATTTGACGCTTTGCCAGAGAGTGCACGACAGCTTGTTGCAATTGTGGAACGCGAAACTGGAATTCCTGTCACGATGGTAGGTACAGGTCCTTCACGAGATGCAATGGTGGTTCGTTCATGATTCAGCGGTACTCAACTCCTGAAACCGATGCGCTTTTCTCCGAAGTGGGAAAGATGTCGCGCTGGCTGGAGATTGAGTTGTGTGTTGCCGAAGCAATGGCCGAAGCAGGTGTTGTACCTGCTGATGCAGCGAAAGTGTGTCGTGCAAATGCTCCAGCGATCACTGAGGAATTTGTTGCACAGGTAGAAGAACGTGAAGCAATCACGAATCATGATGTCGCGGCATTTGTTGATGTTGTTCAGGCATCGATTGGTTCGCCTGCAGGATCATGGATTCATTACGGACTCACGAGCACCGACGTTGTGGACACCGGACTGTGTTGGGCATTACGTGATGCATGCCAATTGATTGATGCAGCGCTCACTGACCTTGTGGGTGTGGTGACAAAGATGGCAATTGATCATCGTGGATCAGCAATGATTGGCCGCACGCACGGAATTCACGCGGAACCAACAACTTTCGGAGCAAAGATTGCACTGTTTGGGTTACAGGTATTGCGCGACCGCGATCGCATGCGTCACGCAGCGACCAACATCGCTGTATGCAAACTTTCTGGCGCGGTCGGAACATTTTCAAACATCTCACCCGATGTAGAAGAAGCCGTTGCTCAGCGCCTCGGACTTGTTCCGGTACCGGCAACGCAGGTGGTATCGCGTGATCGTCATGCAGAGTTCCTTTATGCATGCGCCAGCATTGGCAGCACATTGGAAATGATTGCAGTTGAGCTTCGCCATTTACAGCGCACAGAAGTCAACGAAGTTCGTGAAGGATTCAGCGCCGGACAAAAAGGTTCAAGCGCAATGCCTCACAAACGTAATCCGATTAGCGCCGAAACAATTACTGGGTTGTCTCGTGTCTTGCGCGCAAATGCTCAAGTGGGTCTACAAGATGTTCCTCTGTGGCATGAACGCGATATCTCACATTCATCTGCCGAACGCATTGTTCTTCCTGACTCAGCTTCACTTGTGTTGTACATGGTGAAGCGCATGTCGCGTTTGCTGGGCAATCTCGAAGTAGATACCGATCAAATGGTGAAGAATCTGAACTCACTGCACGGTGTTGTTTTTTCGCAGTCGATTCTTCTTGCACTTGTCGAATCTGGATTGACTCGTGATGATGCGTATCGCATTGTGCAGAGTGCAGCACGTATGGCTATAGAAACATCGACGCCGTTGCAAGCAGTATTGATTGCAGATTCAGCAGTCACACTTGATGCAGCATCGATCAATGCTGCATTCGACCTTGATCGAGTTCTGCAACATGCAGGCAGGGCGATTGATGCCCTGGTTGCGGCTCAGTAGTTAATCGCGCTCGATACCAGCACGCTTGAGCACTGCTGGTGTGACTCCGAATTCGCGCCACGCGTCATAGGTGATGTCATTGCGAACGCTGAATGAGCGCGCCACTTTGACGAAACGTGCCTCTGCGGTGCCGACTTCAGTTTTTGTCTTCATGCCGGCGAGCTCAGTCCGCAAGTTCAATCGTTCCTGTATCAAACGCACCTTGGTGACGGGGTCTGCGGTCTTCAATTCGCTTGCGATAACTGCCAAGCGCTTGGTGATCGATTCGGGCGTACGACGACGACCTCGCTTCGGCTTGATGGCTTCCACTATTTCTAGATACTCACGAATAATGCGACCTTCGGTGCGACCATTAGCTAGAGCATTCTTATGAGAGGTGCTCATCGTGGATGTTTTTGGGGAACTTTTTTTGGTAGCCATATCAACTCTTTTCTCCACAGTAACTAAATGCAACTGCAGTCACCTAGTCATAAGTTGCTTTTTGCAACGACCTTGTTTTTATTAGTTGTAATCGTCAAACAGTTAGATGTCGCTACTAGTGTCGCATGCGATGACGAACTTGTACCCGCACACACCTACTGAACTTCGCGAATTGCCTCCCACGCTCGCGAAATTGCGCGATCACGTATTTCAATACTCAGTGAAGACGGGGGACTTCACCCTGAAATCAGGACGGAAAAGCAAGTGGTTCCTCGATACCAAACAAACGATGTGTCGGCCAGACGGAATGCTGCTTGTCGCCCAAGCCGCTTTAGACATCATTCCCATTGACGTCACCGCAATCGGTGGACTGACGATGGGTGCGGATCCGGTGGCGTACGGCATCGCCGCTGTCGCAGCAACACAAGGTCGCAATCTCCGAAGCTTCAGTGTGCGTAAGGAAGCAAAAGACCATGGTGTCACTGGACGCATCGCAGGTGCATTGCAGCCTGGCGACAAAGTTGCGGTCACTGAAGACACAGTGACTCGCGGGACAAGCCCATTAGAGGCCGTTGAAGTCATTCGTGCATTCGGTGCAGATCCAGTTCTCATCACCGTCATCGTGGACAGAGGCGGTACATGTGGCGCAATGGCGGCTGAAGCAGGAATCACATTTCTTCCCTTGCTTACTGCTGAAGATTTAGGTTTCGACTTCGGTTCATAAGTCACGCCGTTGTTACTGCCGAGAATTCAACAGATTCTGAAAGACTGAAGGGATGAAGAAGTTCGTATTGACAGCCATCGCTGTGTTGGCGTTGGTCTCGTGTAGTGGCACATCGACGACCGACACAACATCAGCACCGACGACCATAGCTTCGAGCACCTCCGATGAGAAGAAGACAGAGACCTTCACATTGACAGTTGGTGAAAACTCTGGCGCAACAAACGTCATCTCGTTTGCAAAGGGCTCCAATGTCGAACTCACCATTGTGAATCCTGAAGCTGATGATGAAGTGCATCTCCATGGGTATGACCTCACAACTGGTGATCTACCAAAGGGCGAAATGGGCGTCATTAGCTTTGTCGCTAATGAGGTTGGGGACTTTGAAATCGAGAGCCACATCACTGAAGAAGTTCTCTCAATCATTCGTATTTCCGAATAATGGGTATCGCACAACTGTTTGAACTCACTGACCATGGCACTGATGTCATGGTGGGCGAAGGTTTCGCGTATCCATGGGGCGGCCTCTATGGCGGTCACATTGTTGCGCAATCGTTGCGTGCTGCGTCACACACGGTTGAAGAGGGCTTTCTGCCGCACTCTGTTCGTGCATATTTCATTCGACGCGGTGACAACACTGAGACAGTGCGTTACGAAGTTGATCGCATTCGAAATGGTCGCAGCTTCTCAACGCGTCGTGTTGTTGCCCGCCAATCGAATGGCGCAATCTTGAACTTGGAAGCCAGCTACCAACTGCCAGAACCATCGGCGGAAGTGACAGCGGTGTCGATGCCGTCAGATATTCCTCGTCCCGATGATCTCGCACCAACTGACACGTGGTCACCACACATTGAGCAACGCGAAATCCCAATCGACTTCGTGTCGAAAGATGCACGCGACGGTTCGGGTCGACTCATGAGTTGGTATCGCACGAAGGAAGACTTTGGCGATGATCAACTCATGCACCGATGCGCATTGGCGTACTTGTCGGATGACTTGCCGACAGGTGCTGTGATCCGTGGTGTTCCAGAATTGCGCAAAAAGTGGAACACAGAGAACGCATTCTTTTCAGCGAGCCTTGATCACACGATTTGGTTTCATCGCGATATTGATTCCAGCAAGTGGCATCTCTACGAAATGAATTGCCACTCCTATCGCAACAGCCGCGGCTTGGCCTTCGGGTATGTCTTCGCTGAAGACGGCACACATGTTGCGACAGTGGCGCAGGAAACTCTTGTTCGACTCAGCGAGATCAAGTAAGTCGTCCGGACAAACAAAAACGACGACCCGAAGGTCGTCGTATTGGTGGTCGAGACCGGCGTCGATCCGGTGACCCCACGCTTTTCAGGCGTGTGCTCTGCCAACTGAGCTACTCGACCGTGCAGACCGCCGGATTGCTCCGGCTGATCAACAAGACAATGACGATCCGC
>JBILBZ010000118.1:0-4630 GCA_044353425.1 Ilumatobacteraceae bacterium
GAGGCGACATCCGAAGATGTCGCCTCTGACTACTGTGAATTGTCCTCACGTGCCAATAGTGAGTGAGCTATGTACGAGCGTTCGTTTCGTTTTGGGGAGCCGCAGAGGGGAGTCGAACCCCCGTCTCCGGGTTGGCTAGACCGGCGTCATACCGTTAGACCACTGCGGCCCGTATGAAGCATGTGTGCGCGGTGAATCGGAAAATGGCAGAACCCCGACGCAACGAATGCATCGGGGTTCTGTTCGGTCTAGCCAACCCTGTTGACAAGTGTACCTGCATTATTTGATGTGGGAATAAGTAAGAACGTTCAGGTTTTTAAGTGAAATGCCCAAACAGGTGCAAAGTGTGGTCAGATAGAGCAATGACTGACGCAGCGAACATGAGCAAGTACAACGGTGACGAACTAATCGAGAACGAATCAGTCAGTGAGGCCACCGACTCTGCTGCGCGTAACGGCGACCTCTGGGTGAACCCCTTGACCCACGCAATTGTCGACGGCGGAAAAAAGGCGGATGCAAACGCAAAGCTTCGCCACTACTTCACCGACATTGATGCAGCCATCGACGCATGGGGCGCATACAAGGGTGATGCCGCAGTGATTCGTCGCGCGAAAGCAGTTCTTGACATTCTCGCCGCCGACCTCGGCACCACATTCACCGAGTTCTACTACTTGAAGAAGAGCGGCTACATGGTGGCTGCAAGCTCACATAGCAATCACGCTGGCGTTGCATGGATGCACAAGGGTCAAATCAACCACAAGATCCGCATTGACGGTTCTTTGCGCATGGACGCTGCTGCAGGTGAGTACTTCACGTCACCGTTGCCATCGATGGGAAGTGCAAAGGCTGCCATCAAGGAAACTGCAGCACCTGCGATCAAGATGTGCCAGAAGCACTTCTACTTCCTTGAGTCTGACGGCACTTGCCCAGGCTGCAGCGCCGAAGGCTGAGAACGCAATAAATGACTGAACCCCGGCGAAAAGCCGAGGTTCAGTGCCTTCTTGCCAGATGGTAATCAAAAGTGTACTTGTACAAAACAGAAGCGGCATCGCAAGATGCCGCTTCTGACTATTCGGTCCACGCATGTGCCAATAATGCGCTAGCTCTGCACATGCACCGCGTTTCGTTTTGTTGAGGAGCCCCGAAGGAGAATCGAACTCCTATCTCCAGGTTCACAAGTCTGGAATTCTGTCATTGAACAACAGGCTCGTGTGGAGAGAATTGTAGGCGAGAACTATTCGCCTGAAAACTGGCGAAAAATCAAACACGCAATATGAATGCGTGCTGCAGTGTGAACTGATTACGCAGTGAGCATTGCAATGATGTCGTCGTGAAACGCACCATTGCTTGAGATGGCGGTGTTCGCACGCCAATCAACAACACCCTTGCGGTTCGTCAAACGTCCACCGGCTGCTTGCACAATCGGAATCAGCGCTGCGATGTCATAGGGCTCAAGTCCCACTGCATCAACAGCCACATCAACGGCGCCTTGTGCCACCAACATGTGTTGCCAGAAATCACCAAAGCCACGCACACGCTTTGCCGCACGCGTCACGTTGTCGATGTGTTGTGTCTTGCCAATCTTGTCCCACAAATCATTTGCAGTAATCGACAAGTGAGCCTCACTCAACGACGCAACATCACTCACGGAAATCGGATGGCCATTGCAGTACGCGCCATCTTCCAGCACGCCCCACCAGCGTGTCTGCATCGCTGGTGCAGAAACCACGCCAAGAATCGGGCCCATGTCCCGATGAACAAGTGCAATTAACGTTGCCCACACCGGAACACCACGAACGAAGTTGGACGTGCCGTCAATGGGGTCAATCACCCACGTGTATTCCGATGACGAAGCATCATCACTACTGCCATGCTCTTCGCCGTACCACGCGTGATGCGGACGTTGCGTGCGAATGATGTCCATGATGACGGTCTCAGTACCGCGATCTACTTCCGTTACTTCGGTTTGGTTCGCCTTGAGGTCAACAGTGAAGTTGCGTGCAGCAAAGCGAGGCAGTGTGACTGCATCAGCCGCATCGGCAAGAGACAATGCAAAATCAAGTTCAGCGGCGAGGTCGCTCATAGCCACACGCTACGCCAAGAGGCGCTGTGCAGCCGAGGTAATTCCTGCAGCATCCAACCCAAACTGGGCAAGGATGACATCAGGCTTGTTGTGCGGAATGAACTTTGTGGGCACGCCCAGGCTCTCCACATGCACGGATGAATTCACCACATGAACAGCATCAGCTATTAGCTGACCGATGCCGCCATCGTGCAGACCATCTTCCACAGTCAGCACATGTGTGTGGCGGGCTGCATCAGTAATCATGGCGGGGTCAAGTGGGGCACATGAACGCACGTCGTACACCGTGGCCGAGATGCCGGCGGCGGTCAGCGCATCGAGTGCTTTTTCTGCCGCAGTCACCATCTTGCCAATGGCAAGAATTGCAATCTGGCCGTTACCCGTTGCCAGCTTCAGCGCATTCAATCCGGAACCAACAAGTGAAGGGTTGGCGGAACGAGCAACGCCCTTTGGATAACGAATGACGACGGGTCCGTCATTGGCAAGTGTCATCGCATCATGCAACATTTGTTGCAGATCTTCCACGGAACTCGGTGCGAGCACGCGCATACCGGGAACCTTGGATAACAACGCCATGTCGTAGATGCCGTGATGGCTCGGACCGTCATCACCTGTCACTCCAGCACGATCCAAACAGAAGATCACTGGCAAACGATGCAATGCAACGTCGTACACCACTTGGTCCCAGGCGCGAGACAAGAACGTGGAGTACAACGCAACGACAGGACGCAAACCACCCATGGCCATGCCTGCCGCCGCGGTCACTGCATGTTGCTCTGCAATTCCCACATCGAAGAATCGATCAGGGAACTGCGCTTGGAAATCAAGAAGTCCCGTAGGCCCGGGCATCGCAGCAGTGATGGCAACAATGCGCGGATCTGCAGCCGCTTCTGCAATGAGTGCTTTGCTGAATGCATTGGTGTAACCGGTGACCGATGCTTGCTTCGGACCATCAATCGGATCAAACGATGACGTGTCATGCAGATGCTTCTCATCGTCATCTTCTGCGAAGGAATAACCGCGACCCTTCTGGGTCAGCACATGCACCACAATGGGGCCTTCTTCTTCGCGTTGAATAGCCGCGTGAAGTGCGCCTTCCAGTTCTTCAATGTCATGACCATCAACGGGGCCCACATATTGCACACCCAAAGCTTCAAAGAAAGATGGTGGCTGCAGAAATTCACGCACCGCTGCTTTAAAAGCCTCGACACCTTGTTCGGCTTGCTTACCCAACACAGGCAAGTCACGCATGAACGCTTCAAACTTGCGCTGACGACGCACGTACACAGGGTTAAGACGAATGCCAGTGAGCGCGCGTGACAACTTGCCAGTCATGCGCTCGGGGAACTTTGCAATCTCGCCGGTTGCATCAACCATGCCGTTCGTCCCACCATGCGACAAGTTGGAAATTGTGGGCGCGTAGCTGCGACCGTTGTCGTTCAAGATGATGATCACGCGACTCTTTGAATGACCAAGGTTGTTCAACGCCTCGTACGCCATGCCGCCTGTCATTGAGCCATCGCCGATGACAGCAACAATGTGACGTTGCTTATTCACGCCGGCTTCACGTGCAACGGCAAGACCATGTGCGTAACTCAGAACAGTTGAAGCATGGCTGTTCTCAATGAAGTCGTGACGACTTTCTTCACGGCTCGGATACCCCGAAAGACCACCGTGTTGGCGCAGTTTGGCAAAACCAGATTGGCGACCCGTGAGGATCTTGTGCACGTAAGCCTGATGGCCGGTATCCCAGAGCACTGCATCGGTGGGGGACTCAAAAACTCGGTGTAGGGCGATGGACAATTCGACAGCGCCCAAGTTGGAGCCAAGGTGTCCACCGGTTTCGGCGACTGCCCCAACAATGAATTCACGAATCTCTTCGGCAAGCTCATTCAGCTGGGGGATAGACAAAGGACGCAGATCAGCAGGCTCGTGAATGCTGGGGAGAAGCGCCATATGTATATAAGGCTACGGTCTGAGTCTTATGAAGGACATATTTGATCTGTCGGGGAAGGTGGCTCTCGTCACCGGAGGCAACGGGGGCATTGGTTTGGGCATGGCACGAGGTCTTGCCAGCCGAGGGGCCAGTATTGCCATCTGGGGCACGAATGAGCAGAAGAATCGCTCTGCACGTGCAGAGATTGAAGCGATGGGTGTGCGCGTGGCTGATTTCATCTGTGACGTGGGTGACCAAGAGCAGGTCGTTGCGTCCTTCGCTGCCACCTTGGAAGTGTTTGAACATGTTGATTCGTGTTTCGTGAATGCCGGTGTCGGTGGAGCCGCTGAGAGTTTCGTCACGATGACTGACGATGAATGGCATCGCGTGATGCGCGTGAACTTGGACGGCGCGTTCTACACAGCACAAACCGCAACACAACACATGGTGGCGGCCGGCAATGGCGGGTCATTGGTGTTCACCACCTCGGGCTCTGCGTACTTCGGCCAACAACGTGGTCAGCACTACGGCGCATCAAAAGCCGGACTCATTTCGATGATGCGCGCAATCGCAGTGGAGCATGCACGTCACGGCATTCGTAGTAACGCTGT
>JBILBZ010000003.1:0-37757 GCA_044353425.1 Ilumatobacteraceae bacterium
CAGTGCGCGCTGGCCTTGGAGAAATGACGCCACAGATCATTGAGCCTTTTGGCGCATTGGCGGAAGACTTATGGAAGACAGTTGACGCAATCCCCACATCCGGACGAGTGCTCTTTGCTGCACATAAAGCTTGGCCACGACCGACTGACCCACTGATGTCAGCATGGAATGCATTGAACTGCATCCGTGAGTGGCGCGGTGATTCTCATTTCGGAATCTTGGTGAACGACAACATCGGTCTTGTTGAAGCTGGTCTTCTTCATGATGCATGGATGGGATACCCGAAGGAATGGATTCCGCGCAGCCGTGGCGCAGATGATACAGAGATTGCAATCGGACTTGAGAACTTGGCTGCACGCGATTTTGTGACGAACGGTGTTGTCAACGATGCAGGTGTTGCCTATCGACAAGAAGTAGAAGAACGCACCGATGCACTGTGCGAGATGGTGTGGCAACACTTCGGTGAGACAAAGACCGTGCGACTCTTAGAAATTCTTGAGCCAGTTGGCGAACGCTACGTTCAGCACATCAATGAGTGTGCCGGCGAGAACTGGATGCCTGCGGCGCGACCACGCCGCCGCTAACTACTTCGATCGGTGCGGCATGCCGATGCGCACCGAGACACCAGGCGAGAACATCACATGAGGCTCTCCTATTGGTGCTGGAATTCCCGCACGAACAATCAAGCTGTCTTCAAGATGCGTTAATGACGCCGAGTGCAAAGTCCACGGTTCGTGATCAACGGGGGCGTACATCAACGATGAGCCAATTCCTTTGGAGTATAAACCCCAACGCGCAGTGAGAAAGTTCGCCAACTCGTCGGGCTGTTCCATCTTTGCGCCCACCTGCACTTCAATCTTTGTTGACGCTACATCGGGCCACCGACGGCGAACTGACGTTGACAAGGTGCTACCCACCAACTCATTTGATGCTTTGCCCCAGCAATACGGCAAGAGATACGTCATTCGCGCGACGAGTGCAGGTGCAAGGCGGTTGACATCGAGTGAGAAAAACCACACACCAGGAATGCCGTTACGTTTCACATACGTGCGCACATTGACTTCAGGAAAGTTTCCAAAATACGGGACCGGCGGAATCTTCGGCAATCCGACATCGCGCATGGAGAAAGGAATGAGGCCCACAAATGCATTCCCCTCAAATGTGTCCACCTCCAGTCCAGGCGGCAACGTCGCTTGAATCACTGATGGCTCATATTTCCAGTGCAGATATGCGAGGTCGGTCCATCGTTGTGTCATCACGGCACGCTTCACAGGATTAGGGCACGAGGTTTTCACGCCTTCAACCTACGCAAGAAGTATGAAATGGGGAATGGGATGCTTGTCACTGCGGTTTAATGAGGCATGGCTCATTACGTCGCAACTGTTCCTTCTACAAAGTCAGCAGAGGAAGCGTTCACGTACATGTCCGACTTGCGCAACTTCGCCGAGTGGGATCGAGGCATCAAGAAAGTGGTGCAGGTCAAGGGTGATGGTGCCGGACTTGGAACAGTTTTTGACATCACCGTTCGCGGAAAAGGCGGCAAGGATTCTTCACTGCGTTATGAGACCCTTGAGTTTGAAGCCCCTCGCACCATGTTGGTCAAAGGGCGCAATAGCAAGCTCACATCAATCGATCGCATCACTGTCATTCCAACAGCAACTGGATGCGATGTCATCTACGACGCAGTCTTGAACTTCAATTGGTACCTCGCACCAATGAATTTTGCATTGAACAAGATTTTCAACAAAGTGGGCGATGCAGCCATCGTTGGCTTACGCAAGGTACTTGCGTAATTCTTACGGGCAACCGAGTCCGTGCAAGTTGGCGCACTCGCGACACAACCAAGCCGTGCCGTCTGAAGTACTCCATGCCGTCGCGAAGGGTGATTCGCACGACATGCAATCTTGCTTCTTCTTCAAATCAGGAAGATGCTGAAATTTCTGCTCTTCGTTCTCAGGCATAAGCACCGAGAATACCCGTGATAGACGAACGAGACATCAGGTTTTGCCATCTGTGATGTTCTGCAGAAAAAGGTATTGCAGATTTCGTACGTATGCACGAACAGCTTCCTTCTCTTCCTCGCCCTGTACATCCATCGTTGCGAAAATGAAAGGCTCCATGGCGGCCCAGCCCATCTCCGCTGCCATCCCAAGCGAGAACCAAGCTTTCGTCTCTAAGTCGGCCACTGCCATGTTTCGTTGAGTAATCGCGTGCTGCAATGCCGTACGAGGCACAGAGACTCCCGCACGTAATTCAGTTTCTGCAAGTTCCATCTCATCATCAAGAACTGATCGGACAACAGCTCGCAGATAACCCTGGTCCTCCTTGAGTACAAGCGGTACCGGAATCGGACTTCCCTGTGATTGTTCCCGTACAAAGTCCACATGTTGTTCAACAAGTTGTGTCATTGCGGCTTGTAACAATCCATCTTTGCCACCGAAGTAGTGATGTACGAGCCCGTGATTCACGCCTGCTCGTTCCGCAATGCCACGCACACTCATTGCCCGTGGCCCCACTTCACCCAGCATTTCTGCAGCGGCATTAATCAGTTTCTGTTCGCTGTCCACTCTGCTTCGAGTGGAACGTTCCGCAACACTCATGCTTTATTGTCCAGCAGTGGCGTAATCGGTGATCTCTGCAAATGTCGCACCAGATTTGTGCTGAGCAACTAGCTGGTCGAAATCAACATTGATGCCAATGGGATTGGCGGCAAACAACGGCCCAGCCATGAACGCATCGGCCTCTTCCATGGAGAGCGAGTCAACCTGTGTCTCCACTTGGTTGCCATCAGGGTCGCGGTAATACGCAGACAACGTCATCCCATGATTGATTGTCCAATACGGATGAATGCTTTTTGCCTTCATCCGCTCGAACTGACCAAAGAGATCTTCAAGCGATGCATACGTGAATGCAAAGTGCTCGACGCCACGTGCTTTCGGATTGTTGTCATCAAGATCCGGGATGTTCGCAATCGCAATGCGGTGATGCTCGTCGTCATACGAGATGAAGGTGATGAAGTCATTCTCATGACGCGCCTCACCCTGGAGGAAGTCCTTCCACCAGGCGACCATCTCTGTGTACTGAGAGGTTTTGAGAACAACGTGAGCGAATTTGACGGGTGAAGCCATGAGAATCTCCAAGTGTGAGTTAGTCAGTTGACTAAAAGTGACTATAGTACAGATTATGAGCTTTCGTTTTGCCTGTCTGAATGGTCGTGCCCAACTAGTAGTTGGCCCGGAAAACAATGTGGTCGATCTGGCCGAAGCAAGTGGCGGGAAGTTCTCACCCGAGCCCATTGAGGCCTTCCGCCGTTGGGATGAGGTTCGCGCATTTGCTGCCACCGCCACCGACCCCGGCACACCCGTCGATGTCACCACACTTGATGCACCATCGCCATGGCCATTGCAGTCATTCGGTATTGGTCTCAACTACAAGTCGCATGCAGAAGAAAGCGGAATGGAGCCACCAAAGACTCCACTCACCTTTGCAAAATTCTCCTCATCTATCGCAGGTGGATACGCAGATGTCCCTATCGTCGGCGGCGCCATTGACTGGGAAGTGGAACTCGTTGTTGTAATTGGCACTGGTGGTCGCGATATCTCCAAGAAAGACGCATGGGATCACATCGCAGGTGTATCTGTGGGGCAAGACATTTCCGACCGCGCATTGCAATTCGCCGCATCTCCACCGCACTTCGACCTCGGCAAGAGCCGCAAGAACTACTCCCCCTTTGGTCCTTGGCTCGTCGATGCAAAAAACCTTCCGAATCGCGATGCCTTGCACATGACATGCACACTCAATGGCGAAGTGGTGCAGGACTCCCACACCGATGACCTCATCTTTGACGTTGGTGACATCGTGGAGTACTTATCAGGGATTGTTCAACTGCTTCCAGGTGACGTGATCTTCACTGGCACTCCTGGTGGCGTCGGCGTCAGCCGAAAGCCACCCGTGTTCCTCAAAGCAGGAGATGTCCTCATCTCTACAATTGACGGCATCGGCACCACCACAAACCATTGCATTCAGGGCTAGATCAGCCGATTTTGTAATGCGCTCTACTCATTGAGCCATTAAGAAACAGAACTAAGTTGAGACCAACTCCAACTCAAGGGTGTGGTCATGGGACTCAACAAAAATTTCGAAGGCGTTACCGGTCGTTACTTTGAGGATTCCACCCCGTGGTGGCCGCCATTACAAACACCAGGCGAAGACGCACCCAACGTTGTTGTCGTCCTTCTTGACGACGTGGGATACGCGCAATTTGGTTCGTACGGCTCCGACCTCAACACTCCAACGTTCGACGGACTTGCAGCAAAAGGTTTGCGTTATGCGAACTACCACACCACTGCACTGTGCTCCCCGACTCGCGCATGTTTGATGACAGGACGCAACCACCATGCATCAGGCATGGCGTGTGTTGTTGAATTCGCGCAGGGCTTCCCCGGATACGACGCAAACATTCCACCTGAGAATGGCTTTGTCTCTGAAGTACTCAACGAAAACGGATACGCAACTTTTGCGCTTGGCAAATGGCACCTCGCTCCTGCATACGAAAACAACGATGGTGGACCACGCACACATTGGCCATTGAGCAAAGGATTCGATCGCTTCTACGGATTCCTTGCCGGCGAAACAGATCAATACCACCCAGACCTCATCCACGACAACCACCAGGTTGATCCGCCCAAGACTCCGGCAGAGGGTTATCACATCACCGAAGACATGACTGATCGTGCAATTCAGTACATCAAGGATTTGCGTGCGTTCTCACCTGTCAAACCGTTCTTCATGTACTACGCACCAGGCGCTTGTCATGCGCCGCACCAGGCACCGAAGTCGTACATCGATGCATATCGCGGCAAGTTCGATATGGGCTGGGATGCATGGCGTGACGATGTCTTCAAGCGTCAAGTTGCATCGGGTCTTTTGCCCGAAGGCACCGAGCTTTCTGAGCGTCCTTCATGGGTCCCCGCGTGGGATTCACTGAGTGATGATCAAAAGCGTTTGTATACGCGCCTCATGGAAGCATTCGCTGGCTTCATGACACATACCGATGCAGAAGTCGGACGACTTCTCAACTTCATCGAATCACTCGGCGAGCTTGACAACACGATCGTCGTCATCATGAGTGACAACGGTGCATCAGCAGAAGGCGGCCCCACTGGTAGCCACAACGAGAAGTACTTCTACAACTTTGTTCCGGAGAGCCTTGAAGAAAACCTCAAGCACATCGATGAAATCGGCACCGAACATTCCAACAACCACTACCCATGGGGTTGGGCGTGGGCTGGCAATACTCCGCTGAAGCGCTTCAAGCGCGATACCAACGAAGGCGGTGTGTGCGATCCAATGATTATTCATTGGCCAAAAGGCATCGGAACTCCTGGTGAGACCCGTCATCAATATGTTCATGCCATCGACCTCAAGCCCACACTGCTTGAACTGATTGGGATTCAGGCACCACGCGTCATGAAGGGCGTTGAGCAGGCACCCATCGAAGGCACGAGCTTTGCGTATTCATTGAAAGATGCTGCTGCGCCGTCACAGCACACCACCCAGTATTACGAGATGATGGGATCACGTGCGATTTACAGCAATGGTTGGAAAGCAGTGGTGTACCACCCACCGTTGATGTCGAACTACGAAGATCGTGAGATCTCGCGACGTTCATTCGATGAAGACATCTGGGAGTTATACAACGTTGCCAATGACTTCTCTGAATGTCATGACGTCTCTGCGCAGTACCCAGAGAAACTTCTCGAACTCAAGGAACTCTGGTGGGAAGAGGCACAGCGCAATCAAGTGTTGCCACTTAACAATCAACCAGGTCGTTACGGCGATCGCCGCTGGCTGCGCGATCGGTACGTGTACCACGCAGGTATCGCTTCAATCCCTGAGTCGACTGCCCCGAACTTGCGTAATCGTTCATTCCATATCAATGCCGAACTCACCATTCCTGCTGAAGGAAACTGCGACGGCATCATCGTGTGCCATGGCGGCCATGCAGGTGGTTTTGCGCTGTACCTCAAGGGTCGTCGTTTGCACTACGTGTACAACTTCCTTGGCTCGTTCTCTACTGTGATTTCAGCAAGTGAGGAATTGCCAGTTGGTGATTTATTAGTACGTGCTGTGTTCAACTCCACCGGACGGTTCCGCGGCGATATGAACTTGTACTACGGCGACGTGCCAATGGGAAGTGGCTCATTGCCCATCACTGTTCCGCTCACATATGGCGTTGACCCATTCTCTGTTGGCTACCAACGCATGGGTGCGATTCATACAGATTTGCCTGGCAAGTTTGAGATGCCAGAGGGCGTTTTGCACCGTGTGATTATCGATGCGATCGGTAAGGCATACCGCGACCCAGAGGGTGAAGCGCGCGCTGCACTCGCAAAGCAATAGTTACAAACGAGAAAACATCATTGTTGCGGTGAGTACACCGCAGATTGTCCACGCAATTGTGCGTGGCCAGTTTGTAATCACCAGTTCACGTCCAATAGTGGGTGTGGGATTCTCTGCCATGCGTGCATGTCGGGGCACGGATAACAACACTGTGCATCCCAGCGCAATCGCAAGGAAAACTCCATTGGCCCACGGAAGCCAAGTAGCAACGCCTTCGGGTACCCATCTCATGAGGGCGAGAGTGCTGAAGCCTTCGACTGTCATTGGAATCATCACGACCCAAGCAGTGCGACGTTGATGGTCAACAGCAACGGTCGATGCATTCTCTACAGGAACCGCTGCAAGCAATGGGTAATGCACTAACTGAACAAACCAGATAACGCCCACCATCATCCACGTGGCGAGAAGGTTCAGGATGAGAGCAGTGTCGTTCACGCAATAGACCGTATCTGCAAGCGATGAAGACTGGTCATTGCTTAGACGATTCCGTATTCAGATATTTCGACGATTCGCTTCTCATCAATGGATCGATGTGCAGCTGCACCGATCACGACACTCCATAGTCCGTCTTCAACTGTGACCTCAGGGGCAATGCCTGATGCCACCGCATCAATGAACCGCTTGCATTCGATGAAGCTGGCACCAAAGTGAAAACCGACATGGGCGACATCGGGATCAATCTCTACTTTTACTTCTCGGGTCTTTCGCGTTGCGCGTTCGCCAATCACGATGTGCCCATCACCCGGAACAAACGCTTCAACTTTGCCAGTCGTTCCTACTGCAGAAATTTCTTGCTCGTGACGAGAGCCTTCGGCAAACATGCTGAGATCCAACATGGCACGAACGCCATTTGCATATTCCACAATCACGTACGCATTGTCCAAAATGTCAGAGCGCTCTCCGTTGTAGACCTCGTCGATATGATTCACATCTTGACCACCACTTGCCATCACGCGCACAGGTCGTGATTGGACCACAAGATTCATCAGGTCAAAGAAGTGACAACACTTCTCCACCAATGTTCCACCTGTATTTCGTGAGAAACGATTCCAGTTATCCACTTTCACAAGAAATGGAAAACGGTGTTCACGAATAGCGAGCATCTTCAATTCGCCCACCACACCGCTATGTACTTGACGAATCAACTCGGCGATAGGTGCCATGTAGCGATACTCAAGGCCTACCCACGTCAGTGCGCTACGAGTCTTCTGCGCATTCACAATTGCAATGCAATCCTCGACTGTCGTGCACATTGGCTTCTCGACAAGTACAGGCAGATCTGTGGCGAAGATGTCATCAAGGATCGCTTTATGCGTGAAGTTTGGAGAAGCAAGTAGAACTGCGTCAATGAGACCAGAAGCAAGGAGCTCACGATGATCAGAAAAATATTGCACACCGTCGGCAGCATCTTCGAGTGTGATTCGTGCCCAAGTCAATGGCTCTTCGTTAGGGTCGCTCACCGCAGTGATGGAGACATTTGGTAGTCCCAACAAGTTCTTGAGGTGCTCACAGCCCATCATTCCGGTACCGATGACACCCACACGTACTTGCTTCATCTCTCCCACATTAGAGCGGTGGCTATTTGCAGACACCTAACGGACAACTAGAGTTCACTTCAGTCGCACCGGGGGGCGCGACATCTCATAGGGGGAAATCCACATGGTAATCGTTGATCTCATCGAGTCTGGTCTCGGTCTACTCAAGACCGACGCAGACATCACTCCACAGTGGGTCGAAGGTGTTCTCAAAGGCAGCAAAAGTCTCGAAGACAGCGTGTCCGTCACTGCAGTGACAACCGAGCGTGTTGGCGAAGGTGTTGGCATCCTCAGCATCCTGCAGCGCGTGACTCCTTCATACTCAGGCGCTACCAAAGCTCCCAAGTCCTTCATCGTGAAGTACCCCACCGACGACCCAACCCAGCGCTTCACCGCTGATGCATTAGTTCTTTATATTCGCGAACTTGTGTTTTACAAAGACTGTGCACCAGACGCACCGTTCAAGACAGCCAAGTGTTACGCCCAAGCAATTGCGTCAGATAACACTGACTTCACGATTGCAATGGAAGACATCAGCCACTATCAGCAGCTCAATCAGCTGGACGGCGCATCCTTGGATCAAGCCAAGACGTTCCTTGAAATTCTCGCCGATTTCCACGCCATGTGGTGGGGCAGCCCGAAGCTTGCGAATTACACAGAAATCTTTCAGCCGCTGGATAACCCCACCTACAACGCAGTCCTTCCCATGTTGTGGACCGCAGGATGGCCAGCTGCTGCTGAACATGCCGGCGACCTCATCTCGGACAATGTTCGCGATATTGGCGATATCTGGGCAGGCAAGGTGCCCTGGATGCTGCAAAATCTCTCCGCACCGACCACCATGTGTCACGGCGACTTCCGCGCCGACAACCTCATGCTCGATGGTGATCGTCCGGTGGCCATCGACTTCCAAATTGTTGGAACAGGTTCAGGAATGTACGACGTTGGTTACTTCATCAGCCAGTCCGTCACCACCAATGTTCGTCGCGGACACGACAAGGAACTTGTTGACACCTACCTCGACCGTTTGGAATTCCACGGTGTTGACATTGATCGTGATGAGGCGTGGCGCCAGTATCTAGTCGCCATTACGTTCTGCGTTACCTATGGCGTTACATCGTTTGCTAGCTATACAGAGCAGAATAAACGTGGTCAAGACCTCATCCGCGAGATGTTCTTGCGCGCATTGTCGTGCGTCGAAGACAACAACGCACTCAGCGTCATTCGCTAAGCACCAAACAAAGAGGCCCGCGGCTTATGCCGCGGGCCTCTTTGTTTTCTCGGGAAAGAATCCTTAGTGGCCAATCACCTTGTTGATGCGCACTGGGATGGTGCGAGGTCCGCGAACCTGACCGCCGGCCCATGTCACTTCTGCATCTTCGCGAAGTTCAAAGTCGGGAACACGCGCGAGGAACTCTTCAATCGCGACACGCATTTCCATTCGCGCAAGGTTTGAGCCAACACAACGGTGGATGCCTGCACCAAACGCAACATGGCGGTTGTGCTCACGATCGATGATGACTTCATCTGGGCGTTCGAAATGTTCCGGGTCTCGGTTTGCTGCAGGAAACGCCATCAAAATGCGATCGCCCGCTTTCATCGGACACCCTTCGTATTCCATGTCTTCATTCACAAGACGAGCCATGGTGACTGGTGAATATGCACGAAGGAATTCTTCGACAGCGCTTGGGATGAGTTCTGGTTCTTGCACCAAACGAATGCGATCTTCTGGATGTGTTGCCAGGTGCCACAAGGAGGAACCGATGCCACTCCAAGTGGTATCGACACCAGCAATCAACAACAAACCGCACATACCGAGAATGAGACCATCGGGGTATGGCTCTCCATCGTGCTCTGCATGAACGAGTTCACCAATGAGGTCACTGGTGCTTCCTGTTTCTCGGCGATTACGAATCTCGGCGATGAAAAAATCTTGTAGTTCTGCGCGAGTCTTGATGCGAAGTTCTGGATTCGTGAGACCAGCTTCAAGTGTGTTGCGTACCCACGTAGTGAATTGATCTTTCATGGTGGTGGGAACACCCAACATGGTTGCAATCACTTGTGCAGGAATCTGCTGTGCATATTCCACTGCGATGTCGGCTTCTGGCTTACCGGCAATGGAGTCCATCAGTTCACGGCACCATGCACGAGTGAACACTTCAAGTTCATCAACGGCCTTGGGCGAAAAGTCAGGCAACAACTGACGACGTGTCCATGTATGCATTGGGGCATCTACGGAAATCGGAGCTGCAGGTGCTGGACCATACGCACCAGAACCAACTGCTTCGGCTGGAGGTACAACAATGATTTCGCGCGACGAGAACTTTTCTGGCTCGCGCGCCATCTTGGTGACGATGTCGTATGTCGTCGGCAACCACGAGCCGCCCCACTTGTCGGTGTGCGCAATGGGGCACTTCTCACGCAGGTCATCCCAAATCTCAAACGGATTCTCGATGTACTCCTTGCTGAAAATGTCGTACTCGCTGGTCCAGTCGATCATCTCGCTCATGGCTGCCCCCCTTGGTTGTTTCCCTGTGGTGAGAATAACTCTCCACTAGGAGTGACGCCAGCCACAGGCATACGATTCCCCCATGTCGAACCTCGAAGTTCCCGCCGACCCACGTTCACTGGGGTTTGACCCCACCCGCCTGGACCGGATTCAGACCCATTTCGCGAAATATGTCGATGAGGGGAAGCTTCCCGGGTATCACATCACCGTTTCCAGGGGTGGCGAACTGGCCTACAGCACGAAATACGGCCATGCAGATGTCGAGAACGGCAAACCCATCGCCGACGACACCATTTACCGCATCTATTCGATGACCAAGCCCATCTGTGCTGTTGCCGCCATGATTCTGTGGGAAGAAGGCCTTTTCGAAATGCATGATCAGGTGAAGTGGTTCATCCCCTCCTTCGCCAACCAGAAGGTCTTCCGCTCCGGCACGCTCACTGCCCCGCGTTATGAACCCGTCACTGAACCGATGGAGATGTGGCACCTCTTCACACACACCGCAGGCCTCACCTATGGCTTCGTGTATTCCAACCCCGTCGATCAGATGTATCGCAACGCCGGTTTTGAATGGGGCGTGCCTCGCGATGCATCGCTGGGCGACATCTGCGACATGCTCGCCGAACTTCCACTGATGTTCCAACCCGGAACTGAGTGGGCGTACTCCATGTCCATCGACATCATCGGTCGTGTTGTTGAAGTTCTTTCAGGTATGTCACTTGGTGAATTCATGAAGAAGCGCATCTTTGACCCCTTGGGTATGACTGATACCGCATTCCATTGCGATGCTGATAAAGCAGACCGCCTTGCTTCCTTGTACGTTCCGAATCCGGCTGACAAGAAGAGACTTCGTAACGACGCCGCCGGTGCAGGAGCACTGCATGAACCAAAAGCACATCTTGGTGGTGGCGGACTTGTGTCAACAACGTCGGATTATCTGAAGTTTGCGGAGATGCTTCGCAACGGTGGTGAATACAACGGTGTTCAGATACTTTCTCCGCGCACCGTTGCGTTCATGGCATCAAATCATTTGCCAGATAATGCAGATCTCACGGCGTTTGGTCGACCGCTCTTTGCCGAAACTGCATTTGACGGTGTGGGTTTTGGCTTAAGCATGAGCGTCACCATTGACCCTGTAAAGGCAAAAGTGCCTGGCAGCGTTGGCGATTACGGCTGGGGCGGTGCTGCGAGCACCAACTTCACTGTTGATCCGAAAGAGGATCTTGTGTACATGATCATGACGCAGTTGATGCCATCGAGCACCTGGCCGTTACGGCCACAACTTAAGCAGCTTGTGCACCAGGCACTTGTTGATTAGAGATTCGCTTCATCTGAGCAGTCAGAACGACAAGCATCACCACGCCTGTACCGACAATGACGAGGCCTTGAGCCATGTCGTTATCAATTGATTGATTGACAGTCATCACGACTCCGGTCACGATGCAAAAAGCTCCTGCAACCAAAGTCTCCGATGCAAGGAACTTTGTTCCGATAACGAAGAGGGCAATTCCCGTCACGATTGGTATCACTCGTCCATTAGAGATGTCAGTTCCCAATGTGATGGAGCCAATGACAACGAACAGCGAACCCACCGCGCGCGCAAAGTATGGAGCACCAATTTTTTGTGTTCCCACTAATGCGAGAGAAAGTCCTGAGACCACCATCAAGATTCCTGCGGCCCACCCTCTATCTGGCTCAATCAATGCCCCCAGCGAGAGCGCCACGCCATTCGCACCAACACAGAGCGCAACGGTGCCTGCAAAACGCGATGTCCGACAGCGATAGAAGCCCCAACCAAGAGCCGAACTCGTCAATATGAGTCCGATGAACTCGCCGCGCAACTCGGTGTTACTTAACAACACCGCCGATGCACCCCCTGCACAACCCAATGCAGCAAGTTCAAGTACCTCAGAGAATCGATCACGGATGTCCGACCCAGATGACAATTTCCAAGAGCCGAATCCTGCCGCCGCCGCAACGATGTACAACGAAGTCACAATTGCGCCTTCAGACGCATCTTGGAGAGCAATCGCAAGAATACGAATCACGCCCACGGCGATAATGAGGGTCGCAAGATACGTGATTAATTCACGAGGAGAAAATGACCACTGCGGGGCATCTGCAATCTCGGATGCTTGTTGCTCAGAGAGAATCCCCTGCTCCACAAATCCATCAAGTACTTCGTCGCGAGATTTGCGTTGATCCATGTTCGTACCTTTTCACAATTTATGGAGTACGTGCATACCATTCAACAAAATCAAAAGTTGCGGCATCCAGAAGAGGTGCAATCAAAGAAGCAAAAGTTACTGTCATGTGATTGTCATCTCGATACACGAGAACACTGCCCACAACAGTTGGACAGGATGTTGTGATACAGAACCAGTTCCTCACCCACAACACTTGTTGACCAGTTCGGTCAAAATCCACCATCATCTGATTCATATCGTCGCGATATGCAGTTCTCATATTGGGTGAACATTCTTGAATCTCTGTATAACTACGACTCAAACACGTCGGAACATCTTGGCCAGGGTATGGAGTGTCCTGCATCAACACTGGCTTTATTCCACGGCTTTCAAGTTCCGTCACAGTTCCTTGAAGGCCTTCACGCCATTCTTTCTGCCACATCGGCTTGCGTGTTGATGCCGACAACAACCGTTCAAAATATGCAACAAAAACCACTTGCACACCATCTGCAACCATCTGATCGAGAACATTGCGTCTCCACGGTGCACATTCTTTGTAGACCTTGCCAAGCACGCTGCTAAACGTTGGGATTTCCGCCGGAGGGCACCCACGTTTTGTATAAGTGATCAGTTTCCATTTGCGCTTGATCGCAACTTTTTCAAATGCAGGGAACCACTGAGCCGCATGAGAATCACCATAGAGACCAATCACAACAGAAGACGTTTTATCTCCGAAGACACACTTCTTTGGACGCAGAGCAGAGAAACCCGCATGGCAATTATTTCTATAGATAATGGGCATATCGGAGATAGCTCGCTCCAGGCTTGGTGTGAGATTTCCCGGAAGCCCAGTCATCGAGGCCGCATCAACGATTGCCTGAACAGGTTCTCCGCGTGATGGAAGATTTGGTGCTGTCGGGACCAAGGTTGTGGTCGTTGCATTAATTCCATCAGGAAGCGTTGTATCGCCGATGACGTTCGGCAGCGTTGCATTGGGACCTGTGGCAATTGCAGGTGGGTTATTGCGAGCAATGATCCCTGCACCGGCAACAACAGCAATGATTGCAGTTGCAAGTGCAGCTGCTCGAAGTCCGCGAAGAGTGATGTTGTAACGAATCGGATTTTCAATGAAACGGAAAGAGAATTCGGACAGACCTAACGCAATGGCAATGCACACCAATCCATCTGCAACCGAAAGCTCTCGATTGAAAGCTGCAGCAACAACAATCAGAATCGGCCAGTGCCACAGATAGGCAGAGTACGAACGAGAACCAAGCCATTGAAACGGCGACAACTGAAGCAGCGCAACGGGTGCCCATGGCGTTGCGTTTCCACCACGGAGCACAAGGGCTGTCGCTATTACCGGGGCCAGTGCCCATGGTCCAGGGAAACGTGTTGTTTCATCAAATTGCACAACAGTGACGATGATGCCGAGTAACCCACACCATGCTGCAATCGACATTAACGAACGGAACCACTTCAGGGTCACCATCGGCACCACTGCGACGAGCGCACCCGCAGCAAGTTCAAACGCACGTGTATGCGGCGAGAAGAATGCCCATGGCTGAGATGAATCCATCATCCTCATGCAAAGAACAAAAGAAGCCACTCCGACTACAGCAGAGAGAAGTCCAATACGGTTACGCACATTGACTCGGCTCGCTGTAGTTGCACCAAGACAGATCAGTGCAATAAGGACTGGCCACACAACATAGAACTGCTCTTCAACAGCAAGGCTCCAATAGTGCTGTAACGGTGACTCCGGAAGTGTTGACTGCAGATAGTCGGCGCCCCTATTTGCGAAAACAAAGTTGGACGAAAAAGTTGCTACAGCAAGAACGTCGTTTGCAACGGAACGAACACGAAGTGGTTCTAGCCAAATCCAAGCTGCAACAAGGGTTGTTACAGCCACCACCGCCGAGACCGGGAGGAGACGGCGAACACGACGGGCATAGAACGACGACAGGGAAATCGTTCCACTGGACTCTTTTTCGCTCACCAACAACGAGGTGATAAGGAATCCGGACACAACGAAGAAAACATCGACCCCGACGTATCCCCCCGCGAGGCCTGGAACCCCAGCGTGAAAGAAAAGAACAGCGAGGACTGCTATGGCACGTAAACCCTCAATATCCGCGCGCCGTTGCATCCCTATGAGTATGGCTTGCCTATCCCCCCGAGATGGGCCACACCAGCCAGTGTTTCATTAATTTAAGGAGCAATCTGCACTAACTGACACCTACAAAGATGTATCGATCGCCGTTGTTCAGTGACACACTGGAGGGGTGAGAAAGAAGAAGGAAGACTCCTTTGACACCATGATGCGGGAGAGCATCCGTAGCGTCACAGCGTTCGCTCTTTCCATCACATCCAACCCTCATCTTGCTGAAGAAGCGGTCCAAGAGACTTTCATTCGTGCTTGGCGATACTGGCCAACATTTCGTCATGAATCATCCGCAATTTCCTGGCTCATCACAATCTGTCGGCGAGTTGTCATTGACATGGCAAAGAAGAGCCGCGTACATGAGCAGCTCCCAGACAACATCATTGAGATCCGCGATCACTTTGCATCAACAGCGATCTACGACATGGTGCGAGAACTTCCATTGCCGCAACGTGAAGTAGTCGTTCTCTGTGCAGTGTTGGGCTTTGACTACGACTCAGCTGCCACAACATTGAACATTCCCATCGGAACAGTTCGATCTCGCTTAGCGCGCGCTCGTGAGCAGCTCGGTCGCCAACTCGATGAAGTGATTGCTATCTGACATGACAGAGATGCCATGCAAGCGTGCGCGAGCACTCATCTTGCAGCCACTTGCAGACGCTCACGATGTTTCAGTTGCTCGCCAGCATCTTCTTGAGTGCCCACTTTGTGCATCAGACACTGCAGATGACATGGTCGAATCCATCAGTTCCCGTCTTGACATCCTTCGAGAACCTGGCGGGGCACTTCGTCTCAGTCTTCTCATTGTTGGGAGCCTGCAAGTTTTTCTTGCACTGCCATGGATCTTTGGAGCCACACCACTGTGGGGACCACGATCAGACACCTCTGTTGCTCATCTCACCCGTGACGGAGTCATCGGTCTTGTTCTCGGACTCGCAGGGGCGGCAGTCGCCGTCACTCCCCGCCTGGCCTATTTCGCCCTATCAATCTGCGGTCTCCTTGTGACCTTGCAGGCAGTTGCTTTCATCACCGACCGCGTGAACGGCACAGCCCACCCCGTTTTTGAGACGATTCATGTTCTTGCCATCATCATCACGGTTCTTGTCACGGTCATTGCGTTCCCGCGCCGTACTCGGCGGTAGGTCATCAGTCCCCAGTCGTCTAGGGTTTGTCACACCATTTACTAAGACATTCCCAAGGAGTCCCAATGGCACGTAATACCCGCGTGTTTGCAGCAATTGCAGCACTTTCACTCGTCGTCGCATCCTGCGGCGGCAACAGCGACAGTTTCAGCCTCGTCAAAGAAGGCACGCTTACTGTCTGTTCCGAACTTCCGTATCCGCCCATGGAATTCAAAGCAGAAGATGGCACTTACACAGGCTTCGACTTGGACCTCATGCGTGCGATCGCCGATCTGAATGACCTGGAACTCGCAGTTTCGGAGCAGGCCTTTGACGGCATCTGGTTGGCACCTGCTGCGGGCAAGTGCGATGTGGTTGCATCTTCGGTGACAATCAAAGAGGATCGTTCGCAAGTTGCCGACTTCACCGATAGTTATTTTGAATCATCTCAGTCACTGCTCGTTCGCAACGAAGATAAGGACACTTTGAATTCACTTGAATCACTCACCGGCAAAAAAGTTGGCGTGCAAACTGGTACATCTGGTGCAACATTCATCAAAGAAAATGCACCAGAAGCAGAAATTCAGGAATTTCCCGAGGCTTCTGCGTTATACCTTGCTCTTGAGTCAGGACAAATTGATGCAGTTGTTCAAGACTTCCAATCCAACGCATGGCGTGCGGTACAGCAGGGCGGTACCACTGTTTCCTTCAAGAATTCTGAAACTGAACAATTTGGGTTCGCCGTCGAAAAAGGCAATGTTGAGTTGTTGAAGCTTCTCAACGCCGGACTTGCAGAACTTAGAGCCGGCGACGGATACGACACCATTTACGCAAAATACTTCGGCAAGGATTAAGTATTTAATAGTCAGGTACGAAAAGGGTCATGGCAATTTCCAAGCGTCAACGAGCGGCGTACATCCGTTATGCGGTGTATTACCTCACCATCGCTGTTGTTATTGTCATGGCCCTTCTCGTTGACTGGGGTCGCCTTGGTAGCGCGATGTTCAAATGGGACATTGTTAAGGAACAATTTCCCGACATCCTCACAGGTGCAGCAAAGAACACTGTCGTATTTTCCATTATCGGATTCGCAGGTGGTCTTTCGCTTGGGCTTCTCTTTGCGTTGATGCGCCTCAGCAGCGTTCGCGGGTACCGCTGGTTTGCAGCAACTTATATCGAAATTTTTCGAGGCATTCCGCTCCTCGTCACTCTTCTTGTCTTGGGATTTGGCATTCCCATTGCAACTGGCTGGCAATGGCCAAACGCTTACCTACAAGGTGCCATCCCCCTTTCGCTCGTCGCTGGCGCCTATATGGCAGAAACCATCCGTGCTGGAATTGAAGCTGTACCTAAAGGCCAAATGGAAGCCGCACGCTCGCTCGGTATGTCATACCCACGGGCAATGATCACCATCATTATTCCCCAAGCGTTGCGCATCATTGTTCCGCCACTCACCAATGAATTTGTTTTGCTCATTAAAGACACCTCGCTTATCTCAGTACTTGGTGTCACCGATGCCACGAGAGACCTTGCTCAATTTGGACGAAATGGAGTCACAAACTTCGCAAATGCCACACCTCTCATCGTCGCTGGTCTTGTGTACCTAGCGATGACCCTGCCTCTCACGCAATTAGTTGCATACATGGAACGTCGTGCAAAGGCAGCTGGCAAATGAGTAACGAGACCATTCTTATTGATGACTACGTGGTGAACGTCAATGACCTCAATAAGTCATTCGGCTCGAATCATGTCTTACGCGGGATCGATCTTCACGTTCAACGCGGTGAAGTTGTGTGCATTATTGGGCCATCTGGTTCCGGCAAGAGCACATTGCTTCGATGCATCAACATGTTGGAACAGCCGTCAAGCGGAAGGGTTGTTGTTCTCGGACGTGAACTCACCGACATTGATTGCGATATTGACGAAGCCCGCACAAAAATTGGCATGGTTTTTCAGCAGTTCAATTTGTTCCCACATATGACAGCACTTGAAAACATCTGTGTCGCTCAACGCAAGGTGCTTGGTCGCAGCAAGGCAGAAGCCGAAATGAAAGGTCTGCAGCTGCTCGCGCGTGTTGGCCTCACAGAGAAAGCCGATGCGTATCCTGGGCAACTCTCCGGAGGTCAGCAACAACGCGTGGCCATCGCTCGGGCACTTGCGATGGACCCCGATGTCATGTTGTTTGACGAAGCCACCAGCGCACTTGACCCTGAACTCGTCGGAGATGTTCTCAACGTGATGAAAACACTCGCCGAAGAGGGAATGACCATGTTGGTTGTCACGCATGAAATGGGTTTCGCATCAAACGTTGCGACTCGGGTGGTGTTCATGGATGGCGGTGTCATCGTCGAGCAGGGGCCACCATCACAGGTCATCACCGCGCCACAAGAAGATCGCACGCGATCCTTCCTCTCTCGTGTCCTGAACCACTAGACACCCACTTCCTAACCTGCGCCCTATGAGCAACCAGCGCGACAAGATTCAAGCCCTTCTCACCCTTGCGCAACACCCCAATACTCCGCAGGCGGAAGCAGAAACTGCCCTCGCACTCGCTTCAAAACTGATGCAGAAGCACGGGCTCTCTCACGATGATGTCGCCGATGCAAAGAAACCCGAAGACACCGCCATAGTTGTTCGACGCTTCGAGGTCCATGGCCCATACCGCGTACGCCGTCAAAACATTCTCTACGCAATCGGGTTGGCGCATTCGTGCGCCGGGTACCGAGCAGATGACGAAGACAGTGCTTGCGTTGTTGTCTTCTACGGCCGCGATGCTGACATCACTGCTGCGTACACACTCTTTGGTGCCGCCGACATCATGGGGCTTCGTTTGTTGCCAAAAGGTGATCGCTCGTGGCGCACCTCATGGTGGCAAGGATTCCAACGCGGAATCACAGAGGCACTTGCTGGCGCGAAGAAAGAATTCATTGCAGAGACTCCTGGTTCGGGCTTGGTCCTCGCCGACCGCATGAAGCGCGCAGAATCTGAACTTCGCGCAAAGGGCCCACGCCTCACTGGTGGATACTCCTATTCCGATACATCTTCTGGTGCATACAGCAGCGGACATTCCGCAGGACGAGGCTTCTCTTCTGGGGGCCGCTCGTTTACAAGCGGCATCCGTGGAGAACTTGGATGACATCACTGCACTCCTTTATCGAAGCTGCGCATGCTCGTGCCGGCGAATACAAACATGGCACCGCAGAACAAGCTCTCGTGTATGCATGTGAAGATGTGGTCGAACAAGAGTTGGGTTCTCGGGATATTCCCTCATCTGAAGCAGCATCAATCCTTGAAGACATATGTCATGCAGAAGACATTGAAGTGCCGCAAATCCTGATTGCGCGAAAGGCAAAGTCCTCCCTTGCTCTGACTTACATTGAGGAAAATGTCATCTGCGTCCGTGGCGCAACAACCACGATGGCAACCTTGCTGCACGAACTTGCACATGCCGTCGTCGGTGCGGAATCCCATGGAGTCCTCTTCCGTGACGAGTTGGCACGTCTCACCCGGAAGTACATCTCGGTGTCTTACGCAGCCCTCCTCTACTCGATCTTTTCCGGAGCCGGTCTAGAGATGTCTCCATGGCCCGCAACTGCTTCACGACGTAATTAGCCAACGTACACAGCCACTTCTCAACAGTGGCAGACTGCATTCATGACGACTTCTCCTTCAGCAGATGACCTCTACGCACTTCTCTCCACCACGCGATCGATCCGGCGCATCAGTGATGCACCTGTCAGCGAAGAAGTCCTCCTTCGGATTATGCAAGCCGCCGTATGGGCACCGAGTGGCGGCAATCGTCAGCCCTGGCGCATCATCGCGGTACGGGACCGAGTCATCAAAGAAAAAATTGGGCGTCTCTACGCAGCCGAGTGGGAACAATACGTCGAATACAACGTCGCAAAATTTGACGGACATCCGCCTGCGGTGGTGGCACAGGTGCGAGAGGCCTACTCCGGTGGAACACGTCTTGCAGAAACTTTGGCCGATGTCCCAGTCCTCGCAATGTTCGTCCACGATCCGTCAGCGTTATACGTCACGGATGCGGACCTTGGTCGACATCCAGTCGTAGGCGGCGCATCGCTCTATCCCGCTGTTCAAAACTTTCTTCTTGCAGCACGAGCCGAAGGTCTTGGCGGAGTACTCACCACATTGGTGTGCAACAGAGAAACTGAACTTCGTGACATCTTGAAATTCCCCACTGGATGGGGTGTCCATGCAATGGTTCCGCTTGGTTATCCAAAGGGAAATCATGGTCCGATTACACGAGCATCGGTCGAAGAGATGACGTCAATCGACCAGTGGAAGAACTAATCGCTCACTGACTCGCGCCATGGCACATTTGTCGGCCATCGTCCAGTGCCACCATCTTCCACTAAGAATCCGGTCAATACTCTGTTCGAATTCTTCATTCTCCATTGCAACATTGCCTGCGTGAGTGGCAATACAACAGTTGGATCTGTTGTCAATGTTCGCCACGTGGGGTCTGCTGCAATGTCAAAACACAGCCAGTCGCCATCAGCAAACTGAACATACGCATGAGTGTCGCTTCGGTGTACAGCCAAACTCATTGAGTCAAGATGACGCTTCCAAGGTGTGTCGTGCGGATACACAGGAATCAAAGTGGAACGCCAGTCGTATTCCCAGTGTGCAGCGTCACGCCAGAAGGGTGGTTCTTCACCCGCAAGATACGCAGTCAACGGCAATCCATCACACTGTGCAGGAACTTGCTGACCCAACATGACGCACAGTGTCGGCATGATGTCAACATTTTCTGTAAACGCATGAACCACAGTCCCATGTGCATTCGACTTCCATGGGTCTCGGATGATTGAAACAATGTGCTGACTGGTTTCCCAGTAACCCACTTTCTCCTTCAGTCCATGATCTCCGAGAAGTTCAGCGTGGTCCGCCGTCACGATGATGACAGTGTTCTCCCACTGACCCGATGCCTCCAGTGCATCCCAGATGCGACCCAACTGGGCATCTACTTCGCTAATCATGCCGAAGTACTGCGCGCGCATATGTGCAAGCTCTGCCGCATCAGTCGGTGCTTTCGTGCTATCCAACAACAGCATGATCTCGTGAAAAGGTGGAACAGTTTCTGCCGGCGCAATCGGATCACCCACTGTTGCGGGGTCGTACATCGTGCTGAAATGTCCAGCGGCTGAGTACGGCGGATGCGGTCGAATGAAACTCGCATGCGCAAACCAGCCATCCTCTTGTTGGCCTATCCACGACAACAATTCATTTGTCAGGAACGTCGAGACACTCGCCTCTGCTGGCCGCTCGTTCTCGGTGAGCAGCAATCTTCCAATACCCATATCGGTGTTGAACCCTTGGGCCTGCAGCCATTCACGCCACGGATCAAATTGGTGGGTGAGATCTACTTGGCTATCGAAACCTGGCAGAACACCTTCATACGTTGACAGTCGGGGATCATCGGGACCTTCAGAAACACGTGGATCTATTGATTGATCGGTGTATCCAAAAAGAGCAGGTGCATAACCGGCACGTCGAGCCATCAGAGCCACATTGTCAAATGATGCATCTAGCGGCGTGCCGTTAGCAACAACTCGATGATTCATTTGATACATACCTGTGTACAGCGATGCACGCCCAGGAGCACACGGCGATGCCTGACTGTAGTGACGGGCGAAACGCACGCCCTGTTGCGCTAGTCGATCAAGATTCGGGGTTTTTACAACTGGGTGATCAGCAATTGAAAGACAGTCGCCACGAAACTGATCAAGAGTGATGAATAAGACATTCAGAGTCATGGTCGTTGACCAGTGGTGAGGAATGTTCGAATGTCAACGATTGCCTGACGATCCTGGGCGGTAAAGATGTGCCCACCTTCGTAGATTGACAAAGTTGCGTTGGGTAATCGCTTCACGATTTCTTCAGAGTTCGACACGGGCGCAATGCCATCGAATCGCCCAGCCGTCACAAACACAGGAGCCGACACGTGATGCAAGCGATCACTCACATCGTGACCAATTCGCGCGCCGAGTTGCAACATCTCACCTTTGATGGTGTCCTTTGATTTCGGCACTGCAGCTTGTTCATTCCGCATCGCCACCATTGCTGCATCGTCAGGATGAGTTGCCAACCACTCAGGTGTAAACCGAGTGTCGGTCAACGTGGTGATGCGCGCAGCACGCTCATCGGCAGGCAATGTTCCCAACTCGTGCAACGGATAGGACGATCCAGCATCTCCACCAGCTGATGTACACAACAGCACCAACTTCTCAACACGCTGTGGATAACTCACAGCAAACTCTTGCGCCACCATCCCGCCAAAGCTGATACCCACAACTGCACACGTGTCCCAACCAACATGATCAAGCAGTGCAGCACCATCGTGTGCGTACTGCGCCATGGTGTACGGGCCATCAGGAATACTCGTTTCACCAAGCCCACGTTGATCATGCGCCAACACAGTGCACGTTTTTGCCAGTGCACCAATCAACAAAGCAGTGGACTTCAATGTGGCACCCGACCCATTAAAGAACAACACTCGTGGTCCACTACCGCTCACCTCATAGTTGATGGAAATTTCAGAGCGTTCAAACTTCGGCACGTCGACATTCTTCCATCTCATGGGTATCCACCATTCACGGTGCTGCACAAGCCACTATCAATACCCGTGCAAACGTTTGTTGATGGAGTCAAACGCTCACTCGCTGAGCAACTTGATGTACTCCCTTGGCGACGAGTCACACTGCCTGGTCTTGATGTGGCTTGGGTCGGCATGAACGTTCCCTCCATCGACACTGGGGGTCGACCATGGGTTTGGGAAGTCGTGACACCGACTCAATATGAGGCATCCCATCGCATGCAAGACGACCCAATGGTTCTCTCTGTTGCTCAAGACACTGTGATTGCAGAGGTAAACCATCGCGACCATTCCGGGCCGATTATGCGGATGCAGGTTCCTGTGAAAGACACCCCTGACAGCGTGTCCGTCGCGGGCGGCATTGACCCCGACGGCCCATGGTCTGTTCGTCTGGAGACCGGTTGGACAGTCCAAGCCATCGGTAGTGCAGCCCAGTGCTGGATTGATCGCGAGGCCCCCGGCAGCACCCGCCTTGACACCCCCGCACCCCAGCTTTCACCTCACCAGCGCTACAAGTTGCACCCTGCCATTGACATCGAGTCGGCAGCCTTTGATCGCTTGCTTACACTCGACCCTGATGATGCGGCCATGGTCACCACCCTCCTTGCTCGGGTTCACGAGGCATTGCGGCCCTACCGCTAAGCCCAACGGCCACTCACACTTGGTGGCTCTGTGATTACTACGTATGCGTTGTCACTTCCAACGGTTGACTGCACGGAAGAGCAACGCATCGCCGTCATCGACATTGTCAGCGATTGGCTCGTCGAGCACTACCCCCTCGATACCCGTGGCCCAGGCACCACGGTACGCACTCGAGAGTCATCGGATGACCCAGTGTTTCGTCTCACGATTACAGAGAGTGCGCCGGGCAATTCCCACGTTGAGACTCTGACCATCACTGTGGTGATGATCGCTGACGTACTTACCTTTGACATTCGCATCTCTTCCACTCCCACTGCATCACGAGTCATCCCTTTTTCGTCTCCCATGCTTCCTGTTCGTGTCGCACACCTTGTCAAGAAGGTTCTTGCTGCGGTTCCATCAGAAGATGCCAATCGCTACATCACTGATGCGCCCACTGTTGTCTCTAGCGAAATGGGTGGCCAGGAGGTCGCAGCATTCGTTCTCGCTCCAAGTCGCCGTCTTCCTGTCCTTGTTGAGATCCTTGATTTTGAACGCAACACACCACTTCTCATTGCATTAGGTGCAGGGCCATTAGTCGGGCTGGTCCACGTTGTGCAGATCACCACTGCAGATGCACTTCGTGGATTCCTCTCACTCACTGGCTATGCACTGGTGGGGCCTGGGTGCGTTGTTGTCAATTGGGCTGGCAATACAGAACCAGAGATCGTCCATCGTCGTGAATTGCCTAGTGCATCTGAGAACAGAGAACGTGCTCGCCTCTTGCAACTAGTTATTGAAACTGCTGCTCGCTCTATTGCGGTTCCTCGAGTTCCCGCACCTCCACGTCGCGATGAAGATCTGATCGAAGTCACCTCACGTGAAGTGTCAGTAACGAATGAGACCGTTGGCGAAGACCAAGCAATTCATATTGAACAACTTGAATCTGCAATTGATGAACTAGAAGCTGCACTTGCCGACGCTGACCGTCGCTTGGCCGAGCAACGCGCTCAACTAGAACAAAAGGGCGGTCAGCTTGACGAGCTGATTCTGCGCAATGTCTCACTTGAGATGCAGGCAGGAAATACAGCGAACACTCGCGCAGTTGCATCGATGACCGAAGCACTGCGATTAGCCCAACAGCATTGTCCTTTCTTGGTCTTTCACTCCCGAGCCATTGAATCTGGTGAAGGCCTGGAAGGACCCGAACCTGTCAGCGTTCTTCAGGATCTCGTGCGACTCAACGAAGTTGCAAGAGCTTGGATGTCTGGTGAAATCACAGGAACGAGCATCAAATTGGCGTGTCGACAAATGGGTCTCGATTTTGCTCCTGACATCTCTGCAACTGCTCGACAAAAATATGAGGAGGACTACCTCATTGATTGGAGAGGCAAAACAGTGCGCGCCGAGGCACATCTTCGCCGAGGCAAGAAAGCACACCTTGTGCGTATTCATTTGTATTTTGATTCCGAAACGCAGCAAGTCGTTGTCGCATACATCGGACGACATCTTCGTGACAAGGCTTCGTCTTCATGACGCGCCTAATCTAAGGGAGTGAATCGTCGCACAATCCTCAAGGCTGCTGGTCTGGTGGTCGCGGGGTTTTCACTCATCACCACCTTCTCTGTCACGCGGTATGTGTTAGCGCATCCCAATGAACCGCTACAGCAGAACATCGCTTCATGGGCACGCAACAAAGGCATGGGTGCAATTGTTGATCAGCTAGAAGTCTGGCTGCACAATGAACCACCTGCTGTGGCCCCGGTCGACACACTGTCACTTGTTCCCTTTGATACAGATCCTCCACAAGCCAGTACCACTCTTCCCTCAGGGAATGTGAATACACCAACCACTCAAGTTCCCGAGAACACCGCACCAGCAGTTCGTCGCCCCATGAGAGCAACACAGTCCTGCCCCGCCCCCACCAACGTGGTCCCCACAACAATTACTCCAGGCGTGACGACGACTACAACAACCTCAACGACAACAACCACCACACTGCCTGGCGAGACCACTACAACCACGACTACTACAACGACGATTCCTCCGCGACCAACAGATGTGGAACCAATCATTTCCCCAGCAATCAACGGCGAGGGTGCGTGGCGTGTCATTGCGAGAGTTCGTAAGAAACCAATGATCTACGCCACATCGATTCGTCCTTTGTGGTGTTTTGGCTCAGTTGTTGCCACCATGGCTACATACGACCCAACAAAGGTCCGAGCCGCGCTGTTTAACGGAACCGAGATCCCCGGCGGCAATGGATGGAAGAACACATCCAGTATTCGAGGATCTGCAGTTCGATCTCTCATTGCCAGTTTCAACGGTGGATTTCGATTTGAACACAATCCGGGTGGATACATCACAGAGGGCCGCACCATTCGAAAGATGCGCAAGGGATACGCAACATTTGGAATTCGCTCCGATGGCACAAGCACCGTTGGCGTGTGGGGCGAAGACATGAGGGCGGACGAAGGGTGGTCATCACTTCGTCAAAATCTTCCACCGCTTGTTATGGAGAACAGGTCTGTCTATGCCTCATACAGAGCTGTCGACTGGGGCCAAGACTTTGGCAACAAGGTCTACAGTTTCCGCTCAGCAGTATGCCTTCGCATGGATGGGCTGATGATGTTCGTCGCTGTTGGCAAAGTCAATATCGGAATGCTTGCAGACACACTCGTCATTCTTGGATGTCGCACTGCAATGCAACTAGACATCAACGGCACATGGCCATTCTTTTCCACGTATTCCAACTTCGGGAAAACGAACCGACAAGGCAGAACAATTGACACTCGTATGGGCGACCCCGATCGACATCTCAATGGGGCCACGAAGGATTTCATTGGGCTTTTTGACCCTCAGACACTGAAGCCCGGTGCAGTCAAATAACTACTGAGGTGCCAACTGATATTGGCCAAGCAAACGCGGTGCGCCGCCATCAGATGTTGCCACCACACCATCATCTACAAGTTTGCGTAGGTGCGACCACACACTGCGACGCGCTGGACGATGCAGTCGCTTATCAATGCTTGCGTAGAGAACTTTCACAATTCCCGGAATCGTGTCATTGCCAAGAGCAATCTGTTCAACAATCTGTTTCTCGCGCTCAACGCGATGCGCAAGATACGCATGTAAGAAAGGCTGCGGATCTGTGACAGGACCACCATGTGTCGGCCACAAAATTGCATCACGTCGTGCAATGACTTTCTCCATTGATGCAAAATACTGACGCATGTCGCCATCAGGAGGAGAAACAACTGTGGTGGACCAACCCATCACATGGTCTCCTGTAAACAATGCCCGATCAATATCCATCGCAACACTGAGATGGTTAGAAGTGTGGCCAGGAGTCGCAACTGCCGTCAGTGAGAACTCCGAAGTCGTGAGGAAATTCTCACCATCTTTCACTGCAACATCAGGCGCGAATGCCAAGTCAATGGTTTCGCGTTCTTCTTCGCTTTCGTTCTTCTTCTCTTCGGGGTCATCTTCCGAAGGGTCATGATCATCTTCTTCAACGAATCCCTCGTACACCTGGTGAGGTCCGATGGCATACCGCGTCGCATTTGTTTCAGCATGTAGCCAGGCAGTGAGTGGTGAATGATCTGAGTGGCAGTGAGTGACCACGATTCCCACAACGTTCCGTCCCGCTAGTGCCTCGTGAAGCGCATCACGGTGTGAATCCAATTCCGGACCCGGATCAATCACGACAACATCTTTAGTGCCGAGGATGTATGTGCCAGTGCCGTGATAGGAAAACTTCGATGGGTTCTTTGCGATGACGCGTTGGATGAGCGGAGTCATCTGTTCGGCAACCGCATAGGGCGCATCGTCGATACGGGGAACAAAGGGAATTGCCACAAGCAGAACCTAGATGTTCACCGCGCGAACACCACCCACGGGCATGCCATGACCCAGCACGACCTCCGTCACCGAAGGTGAAACGGCAGATACGTCAACTCCGAGGCGCTGCAAAGCAGCCAATAAAACCGTGGCAATTCCTCTACCCGACCCATCAGAGAGCTTCAGTGCCACGGCCCGGCCATCATCCATGGCAGCAACGTAGATGGATTCAGCACCATCCTTTGCAGCCAGACCAGGAATGGCCGATGCAATAACTGTCGTATGTCGATCATCACCCGCAATCATGTGGGGGTACTTCTCCATAGCCATAAACACTTCGCGCCCTTCGGGGCCGGCATCGCCTACAGCGAGAGCGCGCATTGCACGTGCCAGACGATGAAGTTCAATGACATGTGCAGGAGCACCACACCCATCTGTACTGATGGCGACTGGTGGAGCACCAGTAACTTCAGCGATTGTCTTAGTGATCGCAATCTGTAAGGGATGGTCTGAACTTAGATAGTCATTCGTCGACCACCCATTAATCACACACGTTGCCAACATTCCCGCATGTTTTCCGCTGCAATCCATCTGCAATGCAGTCTTTCCACGCCCAGTTCGAATTGATTCATGTGCTGACGGAACATGAACACAGAAGCCTGGAGTATTCAGCAGTGCTGATTCATTGAGGCCCACGCTGGCAAGAATGCTGCGCGTGGTGTCTTGATGAATGTCTTGACCGCTATGACTGGCACAGACAAGAGCTAATTGATCTGCAGGCAATGACAACCCCGCTCGAACCATGGCAAGCGCTTGAAACGGCTTTGTCGCTGAACGCGGAAAGATTGTGACCTGAGGGTCACCCACAGAAAATGCAATCTCGCCATGAGAATTAAGGGCAATGAGTGCGCCGAAGTGAACGCTTTCGTCAACTCCTCCACGCGACACAATTGCAAGTGGTGCAAATTGCGCCGGTGCGACTCCGGTCATGACCCTTTGTTTTTCTTTGACTTCTTTTCTCGAACTTTTATCGGTGCGATATGCGTTAACGGGTCATCAATGACATCGTGTCGCACGCCCCACGCAGAGATCAGTGCCTGCCCCATTGCAACTGCAGGTAGAGCGAGCAGCGCACCGATAGGCCCGAGCACTGCAGCACCCGCAAGTGCTCCACCGAAAGCCAATGCAGGGTGAAGTTCAAGTGTTCGCGCTGTGATGCGCGGCGAGAAGAGATAGTTCTCCACTTGTTGATACACAAGGATGAATACAAGGATGATGAGAGCTTTTGTTGGTGATTCAATGAAAGTGAGCAATACCGGTAGAACGCCCGCCAAGTACGTACCGATGACGGGCAAGAACTGCGAAATGAGCCCGACCCACAACGCCATTGCGATGGGCGCAGGTGCACCCACTGATTGAAGAAGTATCCAGTGGAAGAACGCTGACAACACGGCAAGTAACGCACGTGAATACAGGAAGCCACCAGTCTTTGTAATTGCGAGTTCCCATGCATCAAGAACTCCACGTTGGCGCTCCGGCTTCAGGCGAGAACAAATCACTCTACGAAGACGTGGACCATCTGCAACAAAGTAGAACGCAAACAAGAGAACAGAAAAACCTTGGAAGAGCGCGCCCACAGCTTGCACAGATACTTTGAAAGCATTATCTCGCTGACCGAGAATGAACTTCTGCACTGGTCCGTTCGGATCTGAGATTGATGCATTGACTTCTGCAGGGTCGATGTGTGAATTGCCAATGTCGTTGATGATTTTGACAGTGTCGTTCACATACTGCTCACTGTTCGCCAGCAAGTCAGCAACCTGCTGAGCAACAATGGTTCCCATCGCGGCAACAAAACCAAGGGTCGCAACGACGAGTGAGACCAAAAGCAAAGCGGTGGCGGATCCGCGTTTCATACCCCGAGCCGAGAGTCGATTCACCGCGGGCTCTAGCGCCAAAGTGATGAAGGTTGCCACCAGCAACAGGAGTGCCAGTGAACTGAGTCTCTGAACTGTGTTGCGCACCAGGAAGGTGGCAAGAAAGCCCAGCCAGAAAAGGGCAATTGCCCGAGGCACCCATTTCGGCATCTTGCCACTGACGTCTGCTGAGGTGCTTTGTATGTCGCTCACCTAACGAATCGTAGTGTTCGCCAACAGGTGACACATTCGCAGGTGTAATCGACCTTTATCAATGGCACGATAAGGGCATGGTCCGCCTCCCTGATTCCATCAATGAACGTGTGGAATCCGTACGCACTGCATTGGCAGATGCATTACGAGACCGTGTGATCGGTGACAATGCCGAGGACAAGCAGGCTGCAGTCATGCTGGCACCAGGACCCCGTTGGTTCGCCCCTGACCGACCCATCCACAAGGTGCATACCGACGCATCCATGTTCATTGGTGGCATGCGGGCTCTTCTTTTCCAGTCACTACATCCACTTGCGATGGCTGGTGTCGCACAACACTCTGATTACCGCAATGATCCGTGGGGTCGCCTCCAGCGCACCGCCGACTTCCTTGCTGCAACCACCTTTGGCCCCGCAGACCTCGCACAGCAAACCATCGATCGCATTCGCACCGTGCATACCCGTGTTGTCGGCACCGCATCTGACGGACGTGCATACTCAGCCAATGACCCTCATCTTCTTCGGTGGGTGCACGTTGCAGAAGTCGACAGTTTTCTTCGCGCATATCAGGCATACGGTGCCGACACGCTCACGGCGGAAGAAGCAGATGGCTACGTCGAAGACATGGCAGTGATTGCCCATGCACTCGGAGTACCCGCACCACCAACGTCCGTGCAAGGACTTCGCGATCAACTTGCGATGTACCGCTACGAGTTAAAAGGCACCACAGAATCTGCCGACGTCGCCAAGTACTTGCTTCTTGAGCCCCCACTCCCCTTCACGTCGAAGATCCCGTACTCACTCATTAGTGCAGCAGCCATCGCTTTGCTTCCGGTGTGGGCACGCGTGGAGCTAAAGCTTCCCTACTTGCCGGTTGCTGAGAAAATTGTCGTCAAGCCAATCGGACAATTTGTTGCATCAACAATTCGTTGGGCAACAGCTGTCAATCAGCCCGAGACAAACGCAGACTGACCTCAGTCAGCGACAGTGATGGTGACACTGTTGATCACCACATCGTCGATAGGACGATCGCCGCGTGCAGTTGGCACGTTTTGCATTGCATCAACAATGTCGAGACCCTTCACGACCTGACCGAACAATGCGTATGCAGGTGGCAATGAAACGCCGCTTGCGCCGCTAACGATGAAGAACTGTGAACCGTTTGTGTTCGGGCCGGCGTTTGCCATTGCGACTGAACCGATTTGGTACTGGCCGGGCTTTGGAAGCTCATCACCGAAGCGGTAGCCAGGGCCACCGGTGCCGGTGCCTGTTGGGTCTCCGCCTTGGCACATGAAGCCATTGATGATGCGGTGGAAGATGATGCCGTCGTAGTAGTGGTAGCCAGCGAGGTACACGAAGTTGTTCACCGTGCGCGGAGCATTAACTGCATCAAGTGCAATCACGATGGTGCCCAATGTGGTCTCCATCGTTGCTGTGTAGCGCTTCGATGGGTCAATGCCCATCTCTGGTGCTTCTGGGAACTTCTGGGTCTTTGGTGCGGAACCGTCAAGGGCGGGGAAAGGCAAACTCATGCAGGCGAGGCTACAACGGCCAATGGGCAGTGCCTCTTTCGCATTGCACCTACTAGCCCGCCTACGATGAAGCCGTGAATCCAGAAAGCCCACTTGACCTCGACACCATGGAACGCGACTTGGCAGACGTCGAATTCGCACTTGGTCGTCTCGACAATGGCACCTACTGGAAAGACGAGATCACCGGAGAGCCCATTGAGCCCGGTCATCTTGCAGCGAACCCAACAGCTCGCCGTAACCCTTGAAGTACTTCAGAGTGTTCTCTCGCTCAGATGAGCGAGAGATTTAGTTCTCGCGAAGCTTTGACAAGAGACGAAGAATCTCGAGGTACAGCCACACCAAGGTGACAGTGAGCCCGAGTGCGCAGAACCATTCCATGTGTGCTGGCAACTTGTTCGCAACACCTTGCTCAATTGTGTCGAAGTCCAGTGCCAGGTGGAATGAGGCAAGGCCAGCAACCAGAACACTGAATCCGATACCCATCGGGCTTGCATCGTTAATGAACGATGGGTAGCCAGCAAAGATTCCGATGACAAACGAGATCAAGTAGAAGCCCAGAAGTCCGAGTGTTGCACCCATGACAATGCGGCGGAACTTGTTTGTCACTTTCACAACACCGCTGCGGTACAGCAACAACATCACGATGAATACGCCCATTGTTGCGCCAATGGCCTGCGTAACAATTCCGTTGTACTGCTCGGAGTATGCGCGGCTAATCGCACCAAGAACAATGCCCTCAGCAAGTGCATACACAGGAGCTGCGATCTTTGCGGTATGTGGCTTGAAAGAGGCAATTAATACTGCAACGAGTGCAACAACGAAACCGCCGAGCACCCAACCCATGGGAAGTTGCACTGCCTGACCTGGAAGTGGTTCGTCAATTGACATCCATGTAAAAGTCGCAGACGCAAGAATCAGCGCCAACAGCATGATGGTGGCGGATGCAGTGCCTTTCACTGTCATCAGTCCACCGTCCCAGCGGCTGACCGGACCATCGTTTACCGGCTGCGGAGTGGGCGGTGCCCACGTGTTGTTTTGCTGGTCGAGGTTTCCAAGGCCAAGGGCCTTGTTGTTCAAAATGGGATTTGCCATACCCAAAAACTAACTGTTATCGGCCTTTAGGGGGCGTCAGCCCTGTGTATAACTATTTGTTCACTCTTCGGCTGTGGCGCTCCATGGTGGGCTCGGTATCCTGCAACTTGTTCAGGCCAAATGGCTCTGAATCACTAACGAAAAGGCGAGGTTTCAGGGTGGCTAAGGATCGGATTGATCGCGACGAAGAAGACCTCGTCAGGCTCTATCTCACTGACATCGGTCAGTACACCCTCCTCACCAAGGACGACGAAGTCCGTCTTGCAAAAGCCATCGAAGCAGGCAAGATCGCCCTTGCCGAGCAAGAAGCCGGTGACGCCAAGACTCTCACCGCAACAAAGCGCCGTGAACTTCGCAAAGCCATTCGCGAAGGTGAAATCGCCGAGCGCGCATTCGTCCAGTCAAACCTTCGCCTCGTGGTCTCGATCGCAAAGAAGTACCAAGCATCTGGTCTTCCACTTCTTGACCTCATTCAAGAAGGCAACCTTGGTCTCATGCACGCAGTTGAGAAGTTCGACTGGCGTAAAGGTTTCAAATTCTCCACGTATGCAACATGGTGGATCCGTCAGGCAATCACGCGCGGTATCGCAAATACCGGTCGCACCATTCGCCTTCCGGTCCACGCGGGCGACACCCTTGCTCGTTTGCAGAAGGCTCGCTCACGCCTTGAGCTCAAGTTTGGCCGTCCAGCAACTCTTGCTGAATTGTCAAAAGAAGTAGAGATGCCTGAAGACAAGGTCACCGAAGCATTGCGTTTCGCTGCTGAACCATTGTCGTTGTCAGAACCCCTACGTGAAGATGGCGATGCTGAATTGGGCGACGTCGTTGAAGACCGCTCTGCAGAGTCACCATTCGAGGTTGCTGCAACTGCATTGTTGCCAGAAGAGATTCAGCGTTTGCTTGCACCGCTTGATGAACGTGAGCGCGAAATTCTTCGCTTGCGCTTTGGTCTTGACGGAAGCGGCGAAGGTCGCACCTTGGAAGAGGTCGGCGAACACTTCAATCTCACACGTGAGCGCATTCGCCAGATTGAAGCTCGTGCGATGAGCAAACTGCGTCACCCGTCATCCGACACTGGTGCTCGCGACCTTCTCTCGGTGTAGGAACACCAGCGCTTACGGCGCTGTACGAATAATGCGTGTCACGCCATCGATGACCGCTACTAAGCCAATGCCCATCATCACGGGTATCGCTGTGCGTGCAATCCACATCTGATCAATTCCCGGGATGTACGCAGCGCGCACTTGATCTGCAGTTAACCACGCACCGACAACAAGAGCTGCGCCCGCGCCCGCATTCAGCGACAATGCAATGTGCATTGCTCCGGGACGAATGAGGCGTACCGATGCTGCAATTGCAATCACTGCAGCACCTGCACAGAACATCAACATCACTGGGGTTATTTGAGCGTCATCGGGCAGACCGTTGTACTCCATAAATCCAGCAATAACTCCCAGCAATGACGCCGCGAGAACGATGGCAAAGAACCCACGCCGACGAAACAACGACAGCAATACTGCAATCAGTACAGCGGGAAGTCCTGCCAACCACCACGCAACACTTGCTTGATCACGCAGATACAGAGCGCCTGAAACAACTATTGCTTTACCAGCAATCGTCATTGGGATCTTCCATGGCTGAACTGTTCCCTTGTCATCAATGGTTGGAGGTTCTGTTGGACTCATCCAATGAATGCGATGATCGTGCCACATAGCAATGCCCTCAACAGAAATTGTTCGCCACTTGGGAACAGGGCCCGGCTTCATTAGTGAAGTGTCTATGCCGCCATAGCGATCACCATTGAAAACTGCCGTCACCGAAGCGTCATTGATTTCAACGAGACCATCTGCGTTAATTCGTATGTACGGCTCATTCTCGATCCCAGGCACTTCGGCTCGTATGCCTACTGCCGTCAACCTCACGAATGAATCGCCACCAATGATTTCGATCTTGACCCCATCAGGGACCGCGGGAGAGATTTTCTCAATCACTGATTCTGTGTTTCGTGGCTGCACGCTGTCCCCCGAACCCAAGTGGGCTGGAGCCAATGGCAAGAGGGAAAGAAGTCCAACAAAGAGGCGCACACCAGAACGGTACTGCTCCATCGACCTTCAGTACATAGTCTGTTTCCATGAGCACAGTGGGTTCCGACATCGTTCTTCTCGTGAGTGACAACGTGTGGCAACGTGAGGGGACAAACATCACCTCTTTCGCCCCCGGTATCACCCCAATCATCTACGAAGGGGACGACCCATTACCTGATGAGGTTCTTGAGAAGGTCAACGTGGCTTTCTTCTCTAGTGATGTGTGGCCAGAGCGTTCACGGGGCATGGTGCTCTCCATCATGAAGTCCACAAACGTGAAATGGCTTCATACTTTTTCTGCAGGTGTTGATAGCCCATTCTTCATCCAGTTGATGGAAAACGGTGTACGTCTTACCAATTCATCAGGCGCTACAGCTTCGCCAATTGCACAAACTGCAGTTTTATACATGCTTGCTCTCAGCCGTAACGCCCGCGCGTGGTTTCGTCATCAAGACAAGCGCGAGTGGGAGCGTCATTCTTTTGAAGAGCTCGATGGATCTCGGCTTGCTGTCATCGGGCTCGGCCCCATTGGTCTTGAGATTGCGCGTCTTGGTGTTGCGCTCAACATGGAAGTGGAAGGCATTCGTCGCACCCCACAAGGCAATGAACCTTGCCCCACATTTGGCTTTGATTCCCTGAACGATGTTCTTGGGCGTGCCGACTGGGTTGCGTGCGCACTCCCACTTACACCCGATACAAAAGATCTTTTCGATGAAGCACGTTTTGCGGCTTTCAAGAAGGGGGCTCGTTTCATCAATGTCGGTCGCGGCGAATTGGTTTCGGAGCCGGCGCTTATCGCCGCCTTGCGATCGGGATATCTCTCTGGAGCGGGACTTGATGTCTTTGCCACGGAGCCCCTTCCCGAAGATTCTCCGTTGTGGGATTTTGACAATGTCATCATCACCCCGCACAGCTCTGGTGCATCATCAACGTCGGGACTTCGCGCAGAGAAAATCTTCGTAGAGAATCTTCGGCGCTACATCGAGAATCAACCGATGCGTAACGAAGTGAAGTTGTAGCTCCACTTTTCAGGTTCGCCGTACACATCACCTCCACCTAACAAGGAGGCTATGTGTCCACACTTTTCGTCTCGCCCAAAGGCGGCAACTGCACCACAGTGACTGCGTCTGCATTCTCACTCATGTCCGCAATCCATGGCACCAATACATTGCTCATTGACTTGTGCGGTGACGTTCCTGCTGCAATCGGCATGGCTGAGCCGCAAGGCCCCGGCATCAACGACTGGCTACACGAGGACAACAGTGGTGATCCACAGCAATTGGTTCTTCTGGGCGCTCCCGTGATACCTGGTCTTGTAGTCGTTCATCGTGGCGCTCGCTTCGTGAATGGAGAGCCTCGGTGGGAGGCTCTCGCCAACGCAATCTCCGAACTTCCCCACGACGTCATTATCGATGCAGGAACCACATTTGTGCCCGACGCACTGACCACCGCGATGACAAATGTTTCTATGGTCGTGAAGCCCTGCTACCTCTCTCTTCGTCGCGCATCCCGTTTACCACGCCCCTCAAATGTGTACGTCGTGAAAGAAGAGAACAGAGCATTGACCGTGAAAGATGTGGGAAATGTTCTCGGTGTGCCAATCGCTGCAGAGATTCCCTATGAGGCTGCAATCTCTCGAGCTGTCGACGCGGGGCTTCTTCCAGCACGCGTTGAACAGCTCTTTGGCAACTGCTTTCCAAAGCACTGATTCTTGATGTCCACAATCGGAGTCCTTCAAGAGCACCTCGATAATCCCGAAATCAACGAAATCATGGTCGTTGAAGGTGGCCATCTGTGGTTAGAAGATGCGCACGGATTACATCCGGCAGGCCAACTGAGTCCTGAGCAAATTTCTCAGAGCATCGAACACATCTGTCGGGCCTCAGGAAGAAGAGTGGATCTTCTTTCACCGATCCTTGACGCGCGACTTCACGATGGTTCGCGAGCATGTGTCGTGTTGCCACCCATCTCGCTTGGCGGTAGCACCATCAACATCCGCAAGTTTTCGAAGCGAATCCTGCCCCTTGCTGCATTTGGTCCTCCCACGTGCACCGAGATTCTCAAGAGTCTGATTCACAACCGTCTCAATGTTGTGGTGTCAGGCGCAACGTCAGGTGGGAAGACTTCGCTTCTGTCCGCGGCGGCTTCGTATTTTCAACCCACCGAACGACTAGTGGTCGTGGAAGACACCGCTGAATTGCGCTTCAACAACTCTCATGTTGTGCGCTTGCAAACACGGCCAGCCAACTCAGAGAATCTTGGCGAGTTGACGATGCAGCAACTAGTGCGTACCTCTCTGCGATTACGCCCCGACAGATTGATCGTCGGAGAAGTGCGCGGCGCAGAGGCAATCGACATGTTGATGGCATTAACAACTGGGCATCGAGGAAGTTGGGCAACGGTGCATGCAACTTCGGCTCGCGACACTCTCTCACGATTAGCGGCAATGATCACTCGGGATTCTCCACAGTGGTCACACCAACAAGCTCTTGAACTTGCATGCACGGCTCTTGACGCAGTTGTGTACATCGAGCGATTACCGACTGGGCGTCGACACATTGTTGAAATTCTTCGCGTGACGAACGATTCCACTCAACTCATATACGAGGCGACTTGATGTTCGTAGTTTTTCATTTCATGGCATTCGGCATCATGACGTGGTTTCTCTGTCCAAGGCTTTTTCTCCACATGGACCGGCGAGTTGCAAGCCGTCATGCATCTCAACTTGTCTCTCGCCTGCAGCCAGAATCTTCATCCCAAAACGGCACAGCACCTCGAGTTGTTAAGAGTAAGAGGACTCGCAGACCACATGCTTCACCTCACGTTCTCCCTGAATATGCACGGTGCCTTGACTCTCTAGCCAGGGCTACACGCTCTCATCAACCCGCTCGCGATGCGCTGACGGCAACACTCTCGCTTCTCCCTCCAACTGCTGCTCTCACGAACGCCATCGACGATCTCCACTCTGGTCAAGAGATTGAGTTCTCACTATCACCAGCCACAACTGATCCGCACGAACAACAATTCTTTGAGTTTCTTCGCATTTCTCTCGTTCAACATGTCTTCATTCCACGGGCTCTTGAACAAGCAGCAGAAATTATCCGTGAAGAGTTTCGACAGCACCAGGACATCACAACCGCAATGGCGCAAGCACGGTCTTCCGCATCTCTCCTCACCCTTGTGCCATTTGCAGTACTCGCTCTGCTTCTTTTCTCTTCCTCAACGGCCCGTCAAGGTTCACTCACTACACCGTTTGTTCTCACCGTCGGGATTGGCATCGCAGTGAATCGGCTCGGATGGTGGTGGATACAGCGCCTTGTTCACAGCTCGACCACGCACACAACAGACCCCTCCTCAGCGCTGGCACAACGATTATGCGTCTCACTTCGTGCTGGGGTGTCATTTCATTCGGCACTTGAAGATTGGGCGGCGGAGAATGACCCGCGTTTGTACCAAGCGATGCTTGGGGGCGATCCTCTCTCAACCTCACTCCAAGATTTTGTTGAACGAACTGCAGGTGGATCTCATCATCTGGTGCAAGTACTTCTTGAAGCTGACCGCGATGGTCTTCCTGTTATTCACACAATCAGCCGTCTCTCATCTGAGATGCGCACTCATCGAAGACATCAAGCAGATGTCAAGACTCGTCAACTACCTACAAAGTTGACTCTTCCAGTTGTGCTGTGCGTTCTGCCGTCTTTCATTTTCCTCACTGTGATTCCGATCATCCTCGCCAACCTCAACCAATTCACCTTCTCCCCTCCTCCGATACCACCAATCTCATAAGGACCTCATGCATCCGACACCATCTCTACGACAGCACTCTCGCGGACAAGCAACCACTGAATATGCACTGGTTTTACTCGCCGCAGCCATCATCGCCACCTTGGTCATCGCGTGGGCAACAGCCGGTGGTGGTGCAGG
>JBILBZ010000023.1:0-14220 GCA_044353425.1 Ilumatobacteraceae bacterium
CAAAGTCGGTACTGCGATTGGCACGATCGGGCACAACTGTGACCCATCGGCCAGTAAGAAGGTTCAAACGTAACTGGCTCACGGTGCTTTCAGGATAGGTGCCCTTTCACTCGAATGGGTGGAGTTCATCCAGTGTTTGACTAATCAGCCCTTGTATACCGACTGACGTGTCGGTCTGAGTCGGAGGCAATGGGGGTTTCGTTGCCATCGGCGTGACGGCTGACCAGTTGAAGGCCTGCTGACTGTGCCAGGTGGTCTAACTGTTGAGGATTGACATACCGCACCGAATAGGGGCGAAGTCGTGTCTGTTGACCGTTGGTGAATTGAACAAATTGGCCAATGATCCGTTGGGCTTGTTCGTCATGACGGCTGATGCTGAGAACAATGTCCCCGGTGGTCATTGTTCGGATGCGCATGTGGTCGCTTTCGTCTGAGCGTTGAGGGTTCACCACATCAATGTGAAAGGACGCACCCTGACCTAAACGTGATGCGACAAGACTCATGCACTGTTGCATGGCCTCGGTCGTGGGCAGATTGAAGAAGGTGTTGTACCCGACGAAGACCGCATCAAATGGGCCATCGGGCAGTGACTGAGAGAAGTCCATGTTGAGCAATGTGGTGGTCGACCCAAGGTCACTGGACCGTGCAATCGCCAACATCGCCTCGGACGAATCAACGCCAATGATTGTGTCGTCGTAGTCGGGGCGCAATGTTCGGAGCTGGCGAATAAGGCGACCCGTGCCAACGCCGAGCTCAAGAATGTGGGCGGTGCGTGCGGGTAGGGCGGCCGCGATGGAGGCAATGAAGTCCTTGTCATTGAGGTCGGCGTACCAATCGTCATAGACGTCGGCAAACGCTTCGCCATATGTTGCAGCGTCATATCCAGGGATTCCAAAGGGATTGTCGCTGGCACTCATCTCAATAGTCCACCACGGCGGTTCGTCTGTCGGCGCATCGGTAGCCTGAGAAGTCATGACGACGTCATCTGCGCCTGGAACTAAGTATGTGTACTTAGACCATGCCGCCACGTCTCCTTTACGGCCTGAAGCACATGTGGCGATGGAGCCTTTTGGTGATGTCATGTACGCGAATCCCTCCGGGTCACATCGGTTCGCACGTGAAGCACGTCGCGCCATCGATGAGGCGCGCGATCAGATTGCAGAACTGATTGGTTGTCGCCCTGGTGAAATTGTTTTCACCAGTGGTGGAACAGAAGGTGCAAACTCCGCCATCTTGGGTTCAGTCCGTCGTAATGGTGGAACCGCTGTGTGCGCTGCGTCAGAACATCATGCGGTGCTGCACTGTGTTGAGTATGTGAATGGCAATGTCGTTCCCGTCACCGAACAAGGTCCTGTGAGTCCAGATGTCATGCGTGAGGCACTTGCTGTGATGAAAGACGTGAGTGTTGTTTCAGTGATGGCTGTCAACAATGAAACGGGCGCCATCAACGACATCGAACACATCTCGCATGCAGTGAAGGGTCGTGCAGAAAATGCAGTGCTTCACACTGATGCTGTGCAGGCTGCTTGCTGGCTAGATCTTCGTACCATCTGGCCTCATGTTGACGTGCTTACTTTGTCAGCACACAAATTCGGCGGACCAAAAGGCATGGGTGTGATGGTGGTGCGCGAGGGCGTGCATCTTGAACCACTCATTCTTGGTGGTGGACAAGAACGCGATCGCCGTAGCGGGACGCATAACGTTGCTGGCATTGTGGGTACTGCAGTTGCTTTGGCCGTCACTGATGAACATCGCGATGCAGAGGTAACACGCCTCGGTGCGTTGCGTGATGAGTTGGTTGCGGGACTAACTGCGCGTATTGCGTGTGCTGTTCCTACCTTGCAGCCAGGCGTTGGCGTCGCCGGCACTGCGCATGTGTGTCTTGATGGATTGGAAAGCGAATCAATTTTGTATCTCTTAGATACGGAAAACGTGTGTGTCTCTGCAGCATCAGCATGCGCAAGCGGAGCAATGGAACCATCGCATGTTCTTGCAGCAATGAATATTCCCCGTTCGCGCATCAACGGGTCTTTGCGATTCAGTCTTGGTCACACCACAACATCTGATGACATTGCAAAAGCAATTGATGCAACTGTTGCTGCAGCAGATCGATTACTGGCGGTGGCAAAGAAATGAAAGTTCTCCTTGCAATGTCGGGCGGTGTTGATTCATCGGTCGCAGCATTGGTTTTACGAAATCAAGGCCATGATGTCGTGGGTGTCACCATGCGTTTATGGGGCGGCGAAAGCGATTCGGGTTGCTGTTCGGTGTCCGATGTCGACGATGCCCGCCGAGTCGCTCAGCAATTAGGGATTGATCATCTGGTCTTTAACTTTTCTGAAGAATTCAATGAACATGTGGTGGACCCGTATGTGGCCTCCCACGTGGCTGGCACCACGCCGAATCCCTGCATTGAGTGCAATCGGCATCTGAAGTTTGATCGTCTGATTGAACGTGGACGGGCATTAGGTTTCGATGCTGTTGCAACGGGGCACCATGCGCGCATTGTTGACGACAACGGTGTGTTGCGTGTGGGTCGCGGTGAAGATGCGCTGAAGGATCAGAGTTATGTGGTTCACATGTTGTCGGGTGAAGACCTTGAATACATGATGTTTCCTGTTGGCTTCATGGAGAAGACAGATGTGCGCCAACTCGGCGTCGACTTTGGTTTGCGCACCGCCACAAAACCTGACAGCCAAGACGTGTGCTTCATTGGTAGCACGATTGGTCGTGCTGGTTTCTTGGAACCACGCCTGTCGTTTAACGCTGCAGAAGTTGTTGATCAGTCAGGAGCCAAAGTGGGCGAGGTGTCCGCGGTTGAACTCGTGACATTGGGTCAACGTCGCGGTTTGGGTCTGGGTGGAGGAGACAAGCGCTATGTCGTTTCTGTTGATGTTCCTGCGCGTCGTGTGACAGTGGGCGATGAGGCAAGTTTGTTTGTTGAGTCAGAGAATCTCCGAAGCATGGTGTGGCCGCACAAGGAAGATGAACAACTTGTACTTGCCGGCGAAGTGCTGGTGCAGGGAAGTGCACACGGTGAACGTGCTGCGGCTCGTATTGAGCATCAAAACGGGTCGTATCGCATGGTGTGGGCGCGACCAAATCGTCGAATTGCGCCGGGTCAGACTGTTGTGTTCTACGACAAGACGGATCAGGTTGTTCTCGGCGGCGGAATTGTTGCGCCGTAACGGCGCCACATAATTTCTCAGCGAATCGCAGAGAGTGCAACGTCGAGTCGACGCGGCGCAAAACAAAATGATTTGACATGTAGTGCGTTCGTAGTGCCCAATGTCTTTGCCGTGATGTTCGAGAGAACAACTTTGTCTGACTCTTTGAGATGCACAGCGATGCGTGGCCCGGCGATGCCACCGGTGAAGTCCGCTGATTCGCCGGCAACATCGACTTTTGCGATGGAGAGAATCTTGCTGCGCATACTCATCATGGTTTCAGCAAGGACTAGGTGATCATGCACAACAACGCCGGAGGGAACGATGACAAGCCACCGGCGGGAGAGGCGATGAAGTCGACGAGGAACCGTGCGTGCGAGAAAGAGACCTACGGCCAGGAGTGGTGCGCCGACGAAGTAGTTGGATGCAGCGATGAGAAGTGTGCCGCTGAGAAGTGAACCTGCGAGCAAGGCCCATGCCAAAGCGGTGGGTGCCCAATACGGCACGGGTGTTCGTAACGCAAAACGCGTTTCGTCGCCGTATGCACTGCCTTGCACCATGACATCAGCAAACAGTGCGGACCAAGAAACGATGAAAGTTGCCACAGCACCAAAGATTCCTACGGGAGATGTTGCAACGAACGCGCACACTACGGCGAGAGGCGTGATGCACTTGGTGACAGTCAACGAGATAGGCGATGGAACTAGAACGGCAATGGCGACTGCAAGGAAGCAGAGCCAACCCCACGCGATGAGAACAATGCCAACTGACGAGGAATAATCGGTTGCAATTTTTTGCCATGGAGAAGCAACGCCGAGAACAATCCACGTCGCCAGAGTGCTGGCAATGATGGTGGTCTTGGGGTTCACCTTCGGGGCTTGCGGCATGTCTCTAGCCTGCCTCAAACGGGGACAAATGACTGCATTCCCCGCCTCGTATCGGCCGAGCCTGTGCTGCTACCAATAAGGCAGGCACTTTTGCCCATCAGCACAGAAGGGAGGCACCGTGAACACAGAACGATCGCATGAGCGACCAGGCGCAACGTTTGGAATCGGAAGCCTCCCTCATCGCAGCGTGTCTGAGGCTCTTGATTTTGTGTGGTCTTCGACCGACATTGTCACCGTTCCGTCGTTGCCACGTCGCTCACCTGCTGAAGGAATGATCGCGCAAGCTCTCGTGGGCATTGAAGGTGTGTCGGTCGGGCAGTACGGAGGCATCAGCGTTGATGTTGCTCATCTCGACGTTGACCAGTTCATCACCACAGATCTTGAGTCCGATGCGTATGGGGCATTCAAGGAATTTCTTGACGAGTTCTCGATTCGAAACATACGTGATGTTTCATCTGTGAAATGGCAGTTCGTTGGCCCCGTTACTTTGGGCGCTGCGTTGCTTCGACTTGGACTTGAAGCAGAGGTGGCTTTTCCACTTGCGTTACAAGCAGTGCGTTCACATGTCATCGCCTTAGAAGAAGAAGTCACCCGTGTGTGTGGTGATGTCACGCAGATCATTGTCTTGGATGAGCCTTCTCTCGCAGAAGCTCTTGAGCCTGGTTACTGCGTGGGGGTCGAATACATCATTGACCTCATCTCCGGCGCACTTGCTGCGGTGGAACCAACCAACGTCAGTGGTGTCCACTGTTGCTCCAGCTTGGACTGGGGCGTGTTGTTGGCGACGGGTGCGAACATCATTTCGGTGCCAGTTCCCAATGCGAATGATCAAGAAGAGATGTCAGAGATGTTGGTGGCAGCGAGTCGTATCAGTGACCATCTTGCACACGGTGGACATATTGCCTGGGGTGCCGTGCGTACCGATGGTCCCATCTCAACTAACCCTGAGCGTTCGTGGAAGTCGCTGATGGAATCGATGTGTGCTTTGGTGCAGGCCGGGGTGAGCGCAGACTTGCTTCGCCGCAGCAGTTACGTGACGCCCGCATGCGGTCTTGGCACCCATGCAGACGGTGTTGCAGAGCGGGTCTTTGCCCTTTGTCAAAAACTCAGCGAGAAAGTGGCCGACGAGTCCACCGTCTCTCGTCTCACCTTGGGATAAGAATCTCTCGCGTTGTACCCCTTGGGTAGTTTGTAGGCAATGGCGCGCACACCTTCACCCAAGAAGAGAATCGAAGAACTGCGCGCTCACATCCGCACGCATAACGATCTGTACTACGGGAAAGACAGTCCGGAAGTCAGTGACGCTGAATACGACGCCTTGGTACGTGAACTTCGAGACCTTGAAGCAGAACATCCAGAGCTCAGTGATTCTGAGAGCCCCTCTGAAGTTGTTGGCGCATCGTCCATCACTACTTTCGACCCGGTTGTCCACGCAGTCCCGATGACGAGTCTTGATAATGCGATGGACGAAGAAGAACTGCGTGCATGGGGCGATCGCATGGCAAAAGGTTTGGGCGACCAACCGGTGCGGTATGTCTGCGAACTGAAGATTGATGGACTTGCAATCAGCATCCGTTATGAAAATGGCGTGATGGTACAAGCAGCTACTCGTGGTGACGGCAAAGTGGGCGAAGACGTCACTGCAAATGTTGCGACTATTTCTTCGTTACCCAAGAAGTTAGACAAGGGGGCACCCACTGTCATTGAAGTGCGTGGCGAGATTTACATGTCCACAGTTGCCTTTGAGAAGTTGAAGGCGGAGCGTGAAGCGGAGAACATGCAACGCGCTGCAAACAATCGCGCTCTGCTCTCAGTGCCAGTGAATCCACGCAATGCGGGAGCAGGAAGTCTTCGTCAGAAAGACCCAACGATTACTGCACAACGTGATTTGTCGTTGTGGTCGTATCAGCTTGGTGAAGTAGTGGGCGGCCCCGACTTCACTAGCCACCACGCAACGATTGAGTTCCTTGGTGGTCTTGGCTTCCCTGTGAATCCAGAGATCACTGTTGTTGATTCCATCGATGCTGTTGTTGCATTCTGTCGCCAGTGGCAAGAGCGTCGCCATGAGCTCGGGTACGAGATTGATGGTGCAGTTGTCAAGGTTGATGATCTCGGCCAGCGCGAACAGTTGGGCTTCACTTCTCGTGCGCCGCGTTGGGCAATCGCATTCAAGTTTCCGCCTGAAGAGAAGTACACGATTCTCAAAGACATTCAGATCTCTGTGGGGCGTACTGGTCGGGTGACGCCTTTTGCAGTGTTAGAGCCGGTTTTTGTCGGTGGTTCGAACGTCGGTATGGCCACTCTTCATAATCGCGATCAAGTGGCGGCGAAAGATGTTCGCCCTGGTGACACGGTTGTCGTGCGCAAAGCTGGTGATGTCATTCCAGAAGTTGTGGGGCCTGTGCTGTCTAAGCGCGCAAAAGAATCCCAGCCGTGGGAGTTTCCTACGCATTGTCCATGCAAGTTGTCGTCGGTCTTGGTGAAGATTGAGGAACAAGCAGACACTCGATGTGTTGAACCATCGTGTCCGTTCCAGCGTGATCAACGCATCATCTACTTTGCATCTCGCGGTGGGATGGACATTGAAGGTCTTGGCGAAAGAACTGTTTTCGCATTATCAGATGCTGGTTTGGTCGCAGATGTCGGTGATTTGTATTCGTTAACAGTGGAACAGTTGTTGACGCTTGATGGTTTTGCCGACAAAGGTGCACAAAATCTTGTCGCCGGGATTCAAGCTTCGCGAACGCGTCCACTTCCGAAGTTGCTGACTGCTCTAGGAATCAAACATCTTGGTCCTGCTGCTGCAGAGTCGCTCTCAATGCATTTTGGGACTGTCGATGCGATTGCATCTGCGACTGAAGAGGAACTGTCTTCTGTCGACGGCGTCGGTGGAGTTATCGCCGCATCAATTTCTTCGTGGTTTTCTCAATCAGAGAACGCAACTGTCATTGAAAAACTTCGTACTGCAGGTGTGGAGTTTGGCCGCGTCGAAGTAAGTGATGCACCACAAACCTTGGTGGGCAAAGCAATTGTTGTGACAGGCACACTTGCCAACTACTCACGTGAAGGCGCAGAGATGGCGATCAAATCGCGCGGAGGCAAGAGCCCGGGCAGTGTGAGTGCAAAGACATTTGCTGTGGTGCTCGGAGAATCTCCCGGGGCAAGCAAAGTCACCAAAGCCGAACAACTCAAGATCCCCGTCCTAGACGAAGCGGGATTTGAAGTTCTCTTGAAAACTGGTGAGCTTCCAAAGAGTTAGTTCGCTTCGAACTCCCAGGTGAAGGAGCGAGCCTTTGCCTTGCCGTCGATGATCTTCCAGTAGGTCACTGTCGCTGTGTGCGTGCCTTGGGTAAACACCTCGATAGGTGCGCCCTCTTGAGGGGTGAAACTGATGATGTAGTTGCCGGGGTCATAGATGGCCGTGGGAGGAATCTCAACTTGGGCTCCTGGCTCAAGTGCATTGTTGCCTTCGGCTGACAATTCATCGAGGCGAGTTGTCTCAAGGGCGATGCCGTCGATCTCGAGGCTGGCTTCGAACCCTTCAACGAGGTCGACAGAGATCTGGGCTTGCTGCACGACTTGGTCGCCTGGTCCTGGGCTCATCTCCTCGATGACTGCGGGGATGTTCTGGGCCTCACGGCCAGTGGTGGCGCTTTGAAGACCCATTCCGATGAGGACTAGCCCGAGGGCGACTCCAGCGCTCACAAGGAGCATTTGCTTGTCAATTGGGCGTTTCACGGGCCCATTCTGTCCGATTTTGAGGCTCGATACACCTCAACAGGGCTGAGACGCTAGGTTCTTTGGGTCATGAGGGACCCAGAGAACATGCCGGGCACCGTCTTGGGCGGGCGCTACCAGCTCGACCAAGCCAGGGGCGAAGCCACTCAGTCGGCAACCGGAGCCACACAATTCGATGCCACCGATCTGTCCTCACACGAGGCAGTGTCCGTGCGCATCGTTCCGCTGTCGCGCCTTGTCGACCCAGCATTGGGCTCCACCACGACCGCAGACGCCCAGGCCGCCTTTGAGCAGCAGGCAGACATCGCCAGCAGCTTGCGGCACCCCTGCATCGAATCTGTTCTTGACCATGGCGAGGCAACCCTCGATGGCGAGAAGTACGTGTATGTCGTGGGTGAGCGCCTCTCTGGCGGCTCTCTCCGCGAGTTCCTTGACCGCGGTCGTCGACTGACGCCATCGCAAGCCCTCATCGTTGGCGTGGACATCTGTCGGGCGCTTGATGCGGCTGCCAAGTTGGGGATTACCCATGGCGACTTGCGTCCCTCCCGCCTGGTGTTCGGCTTGGACAAGCGGGTGCGCCTCGTTGGCTTCGGAGCACCTCTGAAGACTCTTGATTCCTTGGGTCTCGAGCAGGCGATCTATTCGGCACCGGAACTCGCCGAGGGCGGTGCCCGTGGAGCATCGTCTGACATCTACTCACTTGCGCTCATCTTGATTGAATCCATGACAGGTGACGTCCCGTTCACTGCTGACACAGTTGCTGCAGCATTTACGAATCGCGCAGGCAAGTTGATGCCGGTGAGTGCCGACTTTGGTGCACTCGCCCAAGTTCTTGAACGTGCTGGTCGTCCTGAATCAAATGAACGATTCTCTCCACGCGAGATGGGTCAAGCGTTGGTGCAGGCGGCGGAAATGATGGCACGTCCGACACCTATTGACATCGTTGGCGGCGGAATGTTTGACGACGTGGAAACAGATTCGACAACACCGAAAGATCCAGTGTTGACATCGGATGTTGTTGAAGAAGATCTTTCGATCATCGCGCAGTCGAATGAACCAATCTTGATTCGCACCACGCCGAAAGTAGATGCACCCACGGGACCAACTCCGATTGCAATCATTGACTCCACTGATGGATTGAACACTCCACTCACAATTGGTGGCGACGACACGGGGCCCATCGTGCTGGATGCTGACACACTGTCTGCTCTCGCTGCTGAAGATGAAACAACACAAGTGATTCGTCCGAAGAAGCGTTGGGGTCGACGATTTGCGATCGCAGCGGTCGCTCTTGTTGTATTTGCTGGCATCGGTGCGGGCGCATACTTCACTGTTCTGAATCCAAAGAATCCTGTTCCTCAGCTTGTCGGACTCACCGAGGCAGAAGCACGAAACCAGGTGTCGCAGTTTGGTTGGACAATTGAGATTCTGAAAGAGCGCAGCGACACTGTTGCTGCTGGTCAGGTCATCAGTACAAACCCTGTGCTCGGAGTCAATGTTGCGAAGCGAGGTGCTTTGACTCTCGTGGTGTCTGAAGGGCCAACGTTGTCGCAATTGTCCGAAATCAACGCACTCACATTTGACGCTGCGTCTGCTGCATTGACAGAGTTAGGTCTAAAGGCTGAAAAAATCGATGTGCCAGATGAAGTCGTTGCGCCCGGTGTAGTTGTTTCGTGGAGTATCCCAGATCAGCCAACGTTGAAAGCTGGCGACTCAGTCGTCAAGGGAACAACGGTTGCAGTCAATGTTTCATCGGGTCCTGCATTGCGCGACATCCCGAACTTGGTGGGCAAGACACTTGAAGAGGCCACCAACACTCTGACTGAGATGGGTCTCATTGTTGTTGAGGCTCCGACGCTGGGTCACCCTGAAATTCCTGCAGGTCAGATTTCAGTTCAAATACCTGCTGCTGGTGAGAAACTTGCTCGAGGTGGCACTGTCACCCTCACCGTGTCAAAGGGGCAAGTCACCACGCTCATTCCAGACATCTACGGCAAGAACTTCGCAACTGTGAAGGCTCGTCTTCTCCGGGACGGATTGGTCATCGGCACCGTGACAGGCAATAGGAATCGCGGTCTGAAGTCGGCGAGTATTGATGGAACAGTTGTACGCAACCGCACCCGCGTCGTCGTCGGTAAGACTGTCGACCTGACCTTCCCCTAATCTCATTACAGGCGATGAAGTCGCCATCCACGTAAGGGGGAAATCATGGGTGCATTAGACGGTCGCGTTGCGATTATCACTGGCGCTGGTCGCGGTATTGGCCGCGAGCACGCATTGTTGTTTGCAGCAGAGGGCGCAAAAGTTGTTGTGAATGATCTCGGCGGCGCCAATGACGGCACCGGCACAGATGCCACGCCAGCACAGCAAGTAGTCAATGAGATCATTGCCATGGGTGGCGAAGCAGTTGCCAACTACGACAACGTTGCTGACTGGGAAGGTGCCCAGCACATGATCAACGCAGCCGTTGAAGCATTCGGAGATCTCGACATCCTCGTCAACAATGCAGGCATTCTTCGTGACCGAGTGTTGGTGAACATGACTGAAGCCGAATGGGATGCTGTGATTGCAGTGCACCTCAAAGGACACTTCGCGCCATCACGGTGGGCAGCAGCGTATTGGCGTGAGCAGCACAAGGCCGGTGTGACAAAGCCACGCAACATCGTGCACACATCGTCAACGTCAGGTTTGTTTGCGAATCCTGGACAGTCGAACTACGGCGCTGCAAAGACTGGCATCGCAACGTTTAGCCAGATCTTGGCGAAAGAGCTCGCTCGCTACAACGTGAAGAGCAACTCAATTGCGCCTGCTGCACGAACACGACTCACAGAAGCAACTCCTGGTCTTGGTGAGCGCATTGCGGCGCCCACTGATGTTGCACAGTTCGACGAGTGGGACCCCGCAAACATTTCTCCACTCGTTGCGTACCTCGCATCGGCTGCTTGTGATTTCACCGGTGAGACTTTCTTTGTAAAGGGTGGCGAGGTCACTCGTGTACGTAGTTGGGAGCGCGCAGAGTCGGTTGAGCAGAACGATCGGTGGGGCGTGTCAGAACTCACAGCGGCTCTCAACGCCATGGCTGCGAAGGTCAAGCAATAGGGGATTACCCTCGTAATCTGCCCCATGAACCCCTCATCCCGCGATAACGAAGAGCTCACACCGCACGGTCGAAAGACCATTGCGATTGAGCAAGGCGGCGTTGATGAGGTATCCATCGTCCCGTGGACGATGATGTTCCCTCGAAAAGTTGCTCGCAAGATGGGCATCACCCGCAAGTGGGCCACCTTGATTGTGGTGCTCACTGGATTGATGACAACGAGTTCAACCATCACGGTGCTTGTGGTGTCGTTGCAGACAATCGCCGATGACTTGAACTCATCAGTGAATGTCTTGAACTGGTCAATCACGGGGCCGATGCTTGCTTTTGGTGTGGTGGGGCCTGCCTACGGAAAGATTGGCGACCTGTACGGCCATAAGAAGGTGTACGTCTACGGGCTTGCGTTCTCCGGTCTCTTTGCTTTCGCAACGGTGTTTGCGTGGAGTGCACCGTCGATGGTGTTCTTCCGCCTCATGTCTGCAGTCGCTGGTTCGGCAACCGGACCAGCAGCAATGGCGTACATCAATCGTTTGTTCGAACCACACGAGCGTGTTCGCCCGATGGGTTTGTGGAGCTTTGTGACCGCGGGTGCGCCCGTACTTGGTGTTGTGATGGGTGGTCCGCTCGTTGATGTCATCGGATGGCGAATGATCTTCATCATTCAGACTCCGATGTTGTTGATTGCTGCACTCTTGGCGTGGAATTTGTTGCCACAAACAAGTCGCGAGAAGAACGTGAAGTTCGACATCTGGGGTTCGGTCACATTGGGTTTTGGCGCCACAATGTTTTTGCTCGCAATCAACCGTGGCCACTCATGGGGGTGGACATCGCCGGCAGTTCTCGCAACGCTCGTGTCATCTGTCATTGCGTTCTATGCCTTTGTGCGCGTCGAACAAGCCGCTGAGGCGCCATTGTTGCCATTGAGTTGGCTACGTCAGGGCGACTTGATGTTGCCGATGGTGATTCAGATGCTCTTGAATTTCGCCTACATGGGCGGCTTCATTGTTGTTCCACAAATGTTGGAAAATGGTTTGGGGATGACAGCAGCACACATTGGTCTGCTAGTGATCTCACGTCCTCTGTTATTCAGTATTACTGCGCCGCTCGCCAGCTTTTTCACAATGCGAGTCGGGGAGAGAATCTCTGCGGCTATCGGATGTGCACTGATGATTCTTTCGATGATTCTCCTCAGCACAATTCGCGATGGCGCAGGAGACCTCATCGTTATTTTGGGTCTTGGCGCGTCGGGAATTGGTTTCGGCATTGCAGGGCCTGCACTGAGTGCGCTTGTGTCCAACAATGCACCAGAAGAGTCAATTGGTGTCGCAGGCGCAATGCAGCAACTTCTCAGCCAGATGGGTGCTGTTCTCGGGTCGACCGTGATGATCTCTGTCCATGAGATGTTGTCTGGCATGGGAACAGTCGAGAGTTATGCGTACGCGCTTCTGTCGGGTGCTGTTACATCTGTGGGCGCTTTAGCGCTCGCTACTCGTTTGAATTCCACAGACCGCTCTGCACTGCGTCTCGCAGAGCAATAAGGGTTAGGCCGTGATGGCCTTGATCTCTGCTGCTACCTGGATGGCTTCGTCCGTTTGAGGCAGGGCAGTCTGCATGGCCATCAGTCTGGTGATGTCACCTTCGACCTTGATGCGGCCACTCATGAATGCCTGCATGCTGGCAGTGGGGTCCTGGTCGACAAAGACGGAACGAGCAATCTCGTATTCGGTGGTGATGGTCAGATCCGCTCCTTCGAGGGAACCGAGCTCCATATCGAGGGCTCCGCTAGAGGTATCGAAGTAGGCCGAGATGGATCCGTCGCCAAAAGGGACCTTGGTGGTGACCACGTTGATACGCAGGAGAATGTCGATGGGGGGCACTGAATCGGCGTATTTATGCCGAATATCTCGCGCAGCCTGAATCCACTCGTCTGAAAGGAATGGATAACTCATGGGAACCTCGATGAATTGTGAACAGGTCTTTACGGATTGTCAAACCATGTCGGAATCTACGGGCGAAACCGAGAGAATTGACGAATGGCAAAAATCCTGGTCTCTGAAGAATTAGCGGAAGGCGGTCTGGACAAGCTCCGTGCCGCCGGCCATGAGGTCGATGTGCAGACCGGATTGTCTCCCGAGCAGCTTCATTCCGCCATCAAGGGTGCCCAGGCGCTCATCGTGCGCTCTGCCACTCAGGTAGACGATGCATTGATGGCGGCTGGTGATTCGCTCATGGTGGTGGGTCGTGCCGGTGTTGGTCTTGACAATGTTGATGTTGAGTCCGCAACGCGTCGCGGTGTGATGGTGGCAAATGCGCCAGAGTCAAACATCGTGTCGGCTGCCGAGCACACCATGGCAATGCTGTTGGCTGTTGCGCGCAATGTTCCGCAAGCTCACAGCGCGCTGAAAGATGGCCGCTGGGAGCGCAGCAAGTGGGAAGGCGTCGAGCTTTTCGACAAGACCTTTGGTGTTGTCGGTCTGGGACGTATCGGCAAGTTAGTTGCGCAGCGTGCAGCGGCGTTCGGTATGCGCATTGTTGCATTCGACCCATTCGTGTCTGATGAGCGTGCGCGTGCCATGAATATCGAGATGCTGGATCTCGATACTTTGGTGGAGCGCTCCGACTTCATCACGATTCACCTTCCCAAGAACAAAGAAACCATCAACCTGTTCAACAAGGAGATGTTCAAGAAGGCAAAGCCTTCACTTCGCATCATCAATGTTGCTCGTGGTGGCATCATCAACGAGGCAGATCTTGCAGAAGCAGTGAAGACCGGTGTTATCGCTGGTGCGGCTCTCGACGTATTCGACAAGGAACCAACAACAGAGTCTCCGTTGTTTGATGTTCCTGGCATTGTTGTGACACCGCACCTCGGCGCCAGCACAACAGAAGCACAGGATCGTGCGGGCCTTGATATTGCCGACCAAATTCTTCTCGCATTGGCAGGCGACTTCGTTCCGTATGCAGTGAACATTTCTGCTGCTGATGCCAATGAAACCTTGAAGCCGTACTTGCCATTGGCGGAACGCCTTGGTCGTTTGTTCTCGTCTGCTGCTGAAGCTGATATTGCAGAACTTGAAATCATCGCAACGGGTGAAATTGCAGGGTACGACACTCGCATTCTCGCATTGTCGGCGTTGAAGGGTTTCTTCTCTGCACGTCATGCAGATGCAGTTACGTATGTGAATGCTCCACAGATTGCTGAGAGCCAGAAGGTTGCTATCAAAGAAACCAATATCTCTGCAGCCTCCGCAAATAGCGATTACGTGAACCTGATTACGTTGCGTGCAGGCTCACACAGTATTGCGGCAACCCTTGTGGGTCCTCGTCGTCA
>JBILBZ010000119.1:0-4463 GCA_044353425.1 Ilumatobacteraceae bacterium
CAATTGCTGCTTCTTCCACAGTGACTTGCAACAATGTGCGCGTCATGGAATCCATGGTGGTGCTCTTCAGCTCTTCCCAGTCCATTTCACCCAGGCCCTTGAGGCGCTGGAATTCCTTTTTGTGGTTTGGACGCTCTGCAAGGAAGGCCGCTTTTGCTGAATCGTCCTTGAGGTAGACCTTTTCTTTGCCCACTTCCGTTGAGAACAACGGTGGCTGTGCGATGTAGATGTAGCCGGCTTCCACCATGGGCTTCATCTGTCGATAGAAGAAGGTCAGAAGCAACGTACGAATGTGGCTGCCGTCAACGTCAGCGTCAGCCAACGCAATGATCTTGTGATAGCGAGCCTTCGTTACATCGAACTCGTCGCCTACGCCGCCACCAATGGCGGTGATGAGCGCTTGGATTTCGTTGTTCTTCAACATCTTGTCGAGACGTGCGCGTTCAACGTTGAGAATTTTTCCGCGGATGGGAAGAATCGCTTGTGTGCGTGGATCACGTGCGTCGACAGCGGTACCGCCAGCTGAGTCACCTTCCACGATGAACAATTCGCTTTCTTCTGGCTTGCTACTTCCGCAGTCTTTCAACTTGTCGGGCATACCGGCACCAGAGAGTGCTGTCTTGCGACGCACTGCGTTACGAGCATTCTTTGCAGCAAGACGGGCTTGCGCTGCAGCAACTGCCTTCTTCACAACCTTGTTGGCTTCGGTGGGGTTTTCTTCAAACCATTCCGCCAAGTACTTGTTGGTGCTCTTCTGAACAAACGAACGCATCGGAACGTTGCCCAACTTTGCTTTGGTCTGACCTTCGAACTGGGGCTCGCGGAGTTTCACAGCAACGATCGCCGTGATTCCTTCACGAATGTCTTCGCCCAAAAGGTTGTCTTCTTTTTCTTTGAGAAGATTCTTTTCACGAGCGTACTTGTTCATGACGGAAGTGAGGGCTGTTTTAAAACCTTCAACATGCATGCCGCCTTCGGTGGTGGAAATACCGTTGGCGTATCCGTGGATGCCTTCGTAGTAACCCGTGTTCCACTGAATGGCAATGTCGAGCTGCATGCCTTCTTCTTCGTCTTCGTCTTCAAACGAAGCAACCTTGTTGAAGAGAGATTCCTTCGACTGGTTGAGATGCTTCACGAAGTCGACGATGCCGCCCTTGTATTGGAAGGTCTCTGTCTTTTCTCGCGTCGGACGCTGGTCTTCAAAAACAACTTCGAGGTTCTTGTTCAGGAACGCCATTGTCTGCAAGCGCTCCATGACAGTGCGCGCAACAAACTCAACACCTTCGGACGCAAAGATTGTTGGGTCCGGATAGAAGGTGACCGACGTGCCGGTCTTACGTCCCTTTGCAGGCGACTTTCCTTCTTTGACCAATTTCTGCTTCAGCTTTCCACCGTCACCAAATTCCATGGTGTAGCGATCGCCACCGCGGTCAATTTCAAGAAGAACGCGTGTGGACAGTGCGTTTACAACCGAAACACCCACGCCGTGAAGACCGCCGGAGACTTTGTAACCCTCGCCGCCAAACTTGCCGCCAGCGTGCAAAACAGTGAGCACTACTTCGGCTGCACTCTTGCCTTTGTGGGGGCCAGATGGGTACGGATCAACAGGAATTCCGCGGCCGTTGTCGTCGACACGACATCCGCCATCGGCGAGAAGTGTGATGCCGACGCGGTCACAGAAACCAGCCATTGCTTCGTCGACAGAGTTGTCGACGACTTCCCAAATGAGGTGGTGAAGGCCGGCGAGACCAGTAGAGCCGATGTACATACCGGGGCGCTTGCGAACGGGATCGAGTCCTTCGAGAACTTGAATGTCCTTCGCGCCGTAGTCAGCCGACGGGTTCTTTTTAGATGCAGACATTGTTCAAACATCCTAACAATGTGGGGGTGTCGTTATCGGGAACGTCGCACCTTGATGTCAAGAGAATCAACTTCGTCACCAATGTGCTCCTTCAATGTGGACAACAATTTGGATTCGAGGAACTTCAATTGTGTTGCCCAAGCAGGATCTTCTACTTCGACGGTGAGCCGACGTTTTTCGAGACGCTTTGGTGTGACGTGATCAGCGATGGGATCTCCGACAATTTCACGCCAATGAGAAAAAACACCCAAGGCTGTCGATTCGTCAGAGACCTTCATACGACGAAGAACCTTCGCAAGGACATCTCCTAATGCGCGCGGTGCGCGACCCGGATTGATTTCTTCTTCGTCCATCGCTGCTTATTCTCCGTCGCCTTCAAGAGATGGCACCACCGCGCCATGCGCAATATGGATGATGGTGTCGGGGTGTGCCGCAGCAGGCAACACCTGAGCGGTGGTAATCAGTACTTGCCCCTCGGGCATATTGCGAAGGAGTGCTTCGCAGCGGCTGGGATCGAGTTCGGACAACACGTCGTCGAGGACCAATAAAGGGGCAGTTCCGGCAACTTCGGTCACCAAACGATGAATTCCGAGGCGTAATGCCAGGGCCAAGGTGCGGCACTCCCCTTGCGAGGCATGATTTTTGGCCGACATCCCCTTGATGTGAAGGATGACGTCGTCGCGATGGGGGCCCACGGAGGTGATTGCTCGGCGAACGTCTTCTTGGCGGGCCTCTGCCAAACAGGCAGCAAGACCAAACTTGCGCCACTCGGGTTCGTACATCAATTCAACTGCGGTGGGCTCTCCGGCCAGCGACTCATATGCCTCGCAAACGAAAGGCGTGAGACGCGCGATCAACTTGGCGCGGGCTTCACCCAGCTGGGTGCCCTTTTGGGCCAACTGCGCATCCCATACATCGAGAGTCATCTCAATCTCTGGTGTGAGTTTGCCAAACGACTGTTTGAGAAGTGTGTTGCGCTGCTTGATGATGCGTTCAACTTCTAAACGAAGCGTGTCATTCTTCGGTGCAAGGGCAACAAGTGCATCATCCAACATGTCTCGTCGAACGGACGGCCCTTCATACACAAGTTGCAGATCTGTGGGTGCGAACACAGTGGAGCGCACGACACCAAGAAGGTCGCGCACGCGACCCAACTTTTGTTTGTTCACCAAAACACGATTGCGACCTGAGCGGTTGATCTCAGCCTCGACCAAAATTTCTCGACCGTCTTCGTGAACGATTTCCGCACGGATGTATGCAGTGTCCGCGCCTTCGCGCACTAAAGCATCATTCGGAACGCCACGAAAACTTTGCAGTGTTGAGAGATAGCTCATTGCTTCCGCAAGGCTTGTCTTGCCTTGCGCGTTGCGACCAATAACTGCAGTGACGCCTTTGTTTAGTTCAATAACCGCGTGTTGATAAACGCGGAAGTCCGTGAGCTCAATGCGCCGGATCACGTCAGAGACGTTGCGGCATCAAGAGGTAGAGGTATGCATCATCACCAACAGGACCAATGATTGCTGGCTTGCTCGGAATGCTTGTTGAAATGGTGACTTCTTCTGTGCCGCAGGCGTCAACACCATTTGCAAGATATTCAGAGTTAAAAGCAACAGTGATGTCTTCGCCATCAAAGCGTGCATCAAGATCTTCAACACTTGTTGAGCCGTCAGTGAGTTGAACTGTTAAACGAATTCCTTCGCTCGACATACGAACACGCACAGGTGCCATTTCGCTTGCAAGAACACGCGTGCGGCGCAAAGCATCAATGAGTTCTTCACGATTCACGGTTGCGGTATTTGTGTTGTTCTTCGGAATGATTGTCTGATACGGCGGGTAATCAGCATTGATCAAACGTGTTGACAAAGTCATCGCGGGCGATTGGAACGTTGCATCAAAATCATTGAAACGAATTGTGATTTCATCTGATGCATCAAGAAGTCGTTGCAGTTCTCCGAGTGCACGTGCAGGAATCAAGAACGAATCGGTTGACAGACCAGCTGTTCCAACAATGTCTCGCATTGCCAGGCGATAACCATCTGTTGCGACAAGACGAATGCCCTTGTCTGTTGATGTCATCAACACGGCAGACAAGTGAAGCTTTTGACCGTCGGTGCTTGCTGCAAGAACAACTTGCGACAGTGCAGCTTTGAACTCGCTCGACGAAATCGTAAATGGTTCGCCGCCAGCATTTGTTGTGCGCGGAAAATCAACGGCGTTCAATGTTGGAACTGTGAACTGTGAACGTTGCGCAGAAATTGTTGCGTTGTCGCCAGCGAATTCAACAGTGATCTTTCCGCTTGGCATCACTCGAACAATGTCGTTGAGCATGCGAGCACTCACAAGACCTTGACCATCAGTGTCTCCACCAACCGGAATTGTGAACTGCAACGAAATATCTTGGTCGGTACTTGACGCAATCAGCGAATCGCCTGTGAGGACCATCTTGACTCCGGCAAGAGCTGGAGTACCTGCGTTACGCGACGATGCGATACGAGCGAGAGCGCCCAATGCTTCGGCGAGGATTCCTTGTTCGCTTCTGAACTTCATGAGTTGACCTTCGGGGTTGTTGGCCAAGTGTAGGACGGTGCGATTACCAAGGCCG
>JBILBZ010000120.1:0-4429 GCA_044353425.1 Ilumatobacteraceae bacterium
AGGGAACTGCACGTCAATAACGGGACCGGCAATTGCCACTACCTGTCCGTCGTGCTTTGTCTCTGTCATACTCATCTGGATTTCTCCTACTTAGTCGCTCTTAATTACCGGCCGACATGGCTTCGGCGCCGCCGACGATTTCCATGATTTCGGTCGTGATCGAGTCCTGGCGGGCTCGGTTCATGATTCGTGAAAGGGTCTTAATCAGCTCTTCGGCGTTGTCTGTTGCAGACTTCATCGCGCGCTGACGGAAAGCATGCTCTGACGCAGCTGCGTTGAGGAGTGCCGCATACACGCGGGCCTCGACGTAACGCGGGAGCAATGTCTCGAGAATTGTTTCTGGCGTTGGCTCAAATTCGTAATCGCGGCCGGTTTCTGACTTGCCGTCGCCACCTTCGGTGACTTGGGCATCGAGAGGAACTAAAGGACGCTGCACGACTTCTTGTGAACCAGAAGAAATGAAACGGGTGTACACCAACTCGACGCGATCAACTTCACCAGATTCGTACAACCCTGTGACGTACTCACCAATTTCTTTGGCGATTGAATACGTTGGGCTGTCGGTGAAGCCGGTGAAGGATTGTGCGATGTTGTACCCGCGGAAGCGGAAGTACCCCTCGGCCTTGCGGCCGATAGCGACGACCGTGTGACCACGACCCTTGAGAGCGTCTTCTTTGATCTCGCCTTCAGTGGCGCGAAGAACACCAGAGTTGTAACCACCGCACAAACCGCGATCGGCTGACAACACGACGTAGCACACGTTCTTCACTTCGGCGCGGCCAGCAAGCAACGGTGCGTCGCTTCCTGCTCCGGCAGCTGAGAGGTCGCGAACAACTTCGGTGATCATGTCGCTGTACGGCACGGCTGCGACGACGCGTTGCTGCGCCTTCACAATGCGCGATGCAGCGATGAGCTCCATTGCACGTGTGATTTTCTTTGTCGCCTGAACGGACTTGATGCGTCCGCGCAGAATTCGTTCCTGACCGCCAGCCACTTAATTACTCCGTCGCGAGGGTCTTGTTGCTGGCTGCATCACCGAGTGCTTCGGCAGATGTAGCGGTGGGATCAACAGAACCAGCCTTCGGGCCAGTGACCTTGAACTGTGACTTGAACGCAGAAACGATGTCGCCGAGATCGGCAGGCACATCAGCTTTTCCATTTGTACGAAGCTCAGCCATCATTGCGCCATGACGTGAGTTCACGTACGCAAGCAATTCGCTTTCGAAACGTGCAACGTCTGCAACGGGGATGGAGTCAAGGTAACCCTTGGTGCCGGCGAAGATGGACACAACCTGCTCTTCGACTGGCATTGGGGAGTTGAGACCCTGCTTCAACAATTCAACCAAGCGATATCCGCGCTCAAGCTGTGCCTTCGACACTGCGTCAAGTTCAGAACCAAATGTTGCGAATGCTTCGAGCTCACGGAACTGCGCAAGGTCAAGCTTCAGGGTTCCGGAGACGCCCTTCATTGCCTTGGTCTGTGCAGCACCACCCACGCGAGAAACCGACACACCTACGTCAACGGCTGGACGAATACCAGACTTGAAGAGGTTGTCCTGCAAGTACACCTGACCGTCGGTGATCGAAATCACGTTGGTCGGAATGTATGCCGACACGTCGCCTGCCTTGGTCTCAATCACTGGCAATGCAGTGAGTGAACCAGCCTTGTTCTCGTCGCTCAGCTTTGCTGCGCGCTCGAGGAGGCGGCTGTGGAGATAGAAAACGTCGCCGGGGTATGCCTCGCGGCCTGGTGGACGACGAAGAAGCAATGACATCTGGCGATATGCCTCAGCCTGCTTGGAAAGGTCGTCGTACACGATGAGCGCATGCTCACCGTTTTCCATCCAGTGCTGACCGATTGCACAGCCAGAGTATGGAGCGAGGTATTTGAACGGTGCTGGCTCTGATGCAGGTGCAGCAACAATCACTGTGTACTCAAGAGCGCCATGCTGACGAAGTGTTTCCACTGTGTTTGCAATGGTGGAACCCTTCTGGCCAATCGCGACGTAGATGCACTTCACACCAAGTCCGCGCTGGTTGATGATGGTGTCAATCGCAACAGTCGTCTTACCGGTCTTGCGGTCACCAATGATGAGCTCGCGCTGTCCACGACCGATTGGGGTCATTGCGTCGATCGACTTGATGCCGGTCTGCAATGGCTCGTGCACTGGCTTACGACCCATGATGCCAGGAGCCTGAACTTCAACGGGGCGGCTAATCGAACCAACGATGTCACCCTTGCCGTCAATTGGTGTGCCAAGTGCGTTGACCACGCGGCCAAGCATTGCGTCACCAACAGGAACGGAGAGAATGCGACCAGTGCCCTTTACAGCCTGGCCTTCTTCGATGGAGTCGGCTTCGCCGAGAACTACTGCACCGATGACGTCTTCATCAAGGTTGAGAGCGAGACCAACGGTGCCGTCCTCGAACTCAAGAAGTTCGTTCACCATGCAATTAGGTAAGCCGGAAACGCGAGCGATACCGTCGCCCACTTCTTCGACGCGACCAACAGTGGTTGCTTCGAGTGATTGCGAGTAGCCAGCGAGGCCACCTGTAATCGCCGATGCGATGTCACTGGCGGAGAATGTGATGTCTGCCATGTCTTCCTTCTTTACGCGAAATGTTCTTTACAACCGGCTCTTGAGCTGGTCGAGCTTGCTGCGGACGGAGGCATCGATGACTTCATCGCCGACAGTGGCAACAATGCCACCAACGACGGTTGGGTCAACAACAACCTTGAGGTTCACCTGAGTGTTGAACTTCTTTCCAAGTGCATCAGCGAGGCGCTTCTGCTGGTCTTCGGAAAGTTCAACTGCACTGCGGACTTCAGCGACCTTACGGCCGCTACTGCCAGCAACGTTCTCGCTGATTGCAGCGGCAATTGCGCGAAGATCGCGTGCCTTGCCAGCACCAAGGAGAAGTGAAACGAATTGTGTCGTCAGACGGTGGCCCTTGCCTTCAAGAAGCTTTTCGACGATCTGCTGGCGAACTGCGATGGGAAGCAACTCATCGGCCAGTTTGCTGCGGAGATCTTCGTTGGCGTCAATGGCGCGGACAACTGCTGAGAACTCAGCTTCAACGCGTTCGAGGACACCCTCGGAAGCGGCGATAGCCGAGAGAGATGAAATGTATGCGTCGTTACTCATCGTGCGACTCCTGAGATGAAGTTTTCAATGAGGTCCTGACGAACCGAGTCACTCATTGCGCTTGCGATGACTTTGTCGGACGCAATACGTGCAAGACGCTTGATGTCAGATGCAAGTTCATCTTGCACTCGACCCGATGCGTTTGCAATGTCTGCAAGTGCCTTGGCCTCAACGTCTGCCATTTCAGTTGCAACACGAGCGCGTCCTTCGGAAAGAACTACCGCTGCTGCTGCATCGGCTTCAGCCAGGATGCGTGAGCGCTCGGAGGAAATGTCACCGAGTGCTGAACGAATCTGCTGCGCTTCTGTTTCTGCACTCGAACGTGCATTGCGAGCGTTATCAATTTCGTTCTGAATGCGCTCGGTACGAGCTGCCAGAGACTTCTTGACTACCGGCCCTGCGAACTTGACCAGTGCACTAATCACCAAGACGGAGGAGATACCGCCATAGATGATTTCAAAAGTTTCAGGTAGCAACCAGTGATGGCTCTCGAAAGTACCTTCGGCTGCAAAAAGTGCTGCGTTCATCATGAGCGTGAACCCTCCATTGTGGAAGCGACAGCTGCATTTACAACCGAAGCATCAGGAGCCTTGCCGAGAGCTAACTCAGCAACTCGAGTTGCAACTGTTGCGACAGCGGCGGCGACATCGCCTTGAGCCGCAGCACGAGCAGCTGCATTCTTCTGATCTGCTTCGGCGCGAGCAGCCGCGATACGGGCATTGACTTGAGCCAACTGTGCAGTTCGCTCGTTGTCGACTGTCTGACGTGCAGCATCAACCCGACCGGCCGCTTCAGCACGAGCAGCATCGAGTGCCTTTTCGTACTCAGCAACATCGGTTTTCGCGTCAGCCTTCACCTGTACGGCACCTTCAGAGTTAGCGCGAATAGACGCATAACGCGCCTCAGTGCTCTTCTTCAAACGTGGGAACAAGAAATAACGCATGAGCACAAACAGGACCAAGAAGGACCCTGCTGCCCACAACATTTCATTTTTCGCTGGGTTGACCGGGTTCGGTGCCGTCTTGACTTCAGCAGCAACAGTTGATGGTGTCCCAGCTTGCGCTACGACATCGTTCATTTGTACTACTGGCATCGTCGTGTCCGTCGTATCCGACGGCACAAGACGTACCTGGACCTGATCACCCGTTTGGGTGACTATCGCAGTCAGCATCTCATCTCCTGGTCTCCGAATAAACGGAGGACGATTGTGGACTCGGACTCAAATTCGCTGATTAAGCGAACTTGAGAAGAATGAAGACCACGAAGCCGATAAGGGCGAGTGC
>JBILBZ010000024.1:0-13971 GCA_044353425.1 Ilumatobacteraceae bacterium
ACTAACTGGACAACAGCGATTGCCAACACGAATTCCACAGTTGCATCCACAACGGTTACTGGTTTGACCAATGGCACGACCTATTCATTCCGCGTCAGCGCATTGAATGCTGTCGGGTCAGGTGCCGTAAGTATTGCGGTGACGTCCACACCGGCCAGTGTCCCGACAGTGCCTCAGGCTCTTGCTACAACTGCATCGAACGGTCAAGTCGTCCTTGCGTGGAACGCTCCAGCCTCTAACGGCGGCAGTGCGGTAACGGGTTACCGCATCGAGCGGTCAACAGATGGCATCACATGGAACACCATCTCTTCGGGTGTTGCAGGAAACACCCACACAGTCACTGGTTTGACGAATGGTGTAACGCTGATGTTCCGTATCGCTGCAACTAACTCCATTGGCGACAGCGCGATGACCGCAGCAGTGACAGCCGTTCCAGCTGCAACAGCAACTGCGCCGCAAACCTTTGTGGGTACAGCAGGGGACCGTGCTGCAACATTGACATGGAGCGCACCAGGAAGCAATGGAGGACTCCCAGTTGTTTCGTACACCATTGAGCGTTCGCTTGATGGTGGTTCATCGTGGACAAGTGAAGCATCAGGTGTGATCGGATATGGATACTCCGTCTCTGGCTTGACTAACTTGACCGCCTATATGTTCCGCGTCGCTGCAGTAACTGCTGTTGGCCGTGGTGCTTGGGCAACTATGGCCAGCCCCATCACGCCGTTCCGTCCACAGGTATCGCCGACAACGCCAACTGAGCCTGATGCACCAGCATCGGTGACGACCACAGTTGAATCAGGCCAGACCACGGTTGCGTGGGTTACCCCTGCAAGTGATGGCGGAGACTCGATTACCGGGTACATCGTTGAACGTTCGACGAACGGTGGTACTTCTTGGACAACCGTGACGACAACGATGGCTACGTCGTTCATCGCAACGGGTCTTTCCAACGGAACCACATACATCTTCCGAGTCATCGCTTCGAACTCAGTGGGCAACGGCTTGCCGAGCGCAATGTCGGTGGTAACACCGGCAACGCTTGCGACTGCGCCAACCAATATTTCCATTTCGACCGGTAATGGTCTGTTGTCCTTCTCGTGGCTTGCACCTGCAAACACGGGTGGAATGCCGGTTGTTTCATATGTTGTTGAAACATCAGCAACTGGAACTGGCGGTTGGACAACTGCAACCACAGGCTCACCGTCAACATCACTAGTAATTGATGGGCTGACAAATGGAGTGGCGCTGTTCATGCGCGTTGCAGCAGTGACCGCAATCGGACAAGGCGCGTGGGCAACCACAAGTGGTACGCCAAGCATTGGTGCTGTTCCTGGCATCTCGACCAACGTGGTGGCAACACCAGGTGCGGGACAAGTCGCATTGACATGGACCGCACCAGTGGCAAAGGGTGGATCACCCATCACTGGCTACTTGGTAGAGAAGTCGCTTGATGGAAATACATGGATGGTCGTTGCCTCCAATACCGGCAGTTCGTTGACTTCGTACAACGTGACCGGCTTGGCTAATGGCACCACCACATACTTGCGCGTGAGTGCAATCAACGGTGCGGGCAATGGCTTGCCCACAGGTGCGGTCACGGTCACGCCGTTGACGACTTCATCTGCGCCGCTTTCTTTGGTGGCAACACCAGGAAATACGCAAGTCGCTCTTGCATGGGCAGCGCCACTTGACAATGGTGGCTCTGCGATTACTGGTTACACGATTCAAGTGTCATCAAACTCGGGAGCTACGTGGAGCACCATGGCCAATGTGGTGGGTACGACCTACACAGCGACTGGTTTAACAAATGGAACCAGCTACGCCTTCCGTGTCCTTGCAGTGAACGGTGGCGGTGCTGGTAGTGCATCAGCACCAGACGTGGCAGTGCCTTTCGCTGCCGCAAGCGGGGTTCGCAACTTAGTGGCGACGGCCGCCGATGGTCAGTTGACGGCTTCTTGGCAGGCACCATCTTCCAACGGTGGTTCTGCAATTAGCAGTTACCGAGTGGCCTACAGCACCGACGGTGGCACAACGTTCTCCGCTGATGTTGTGGTCACGGGTACAACTGCAGTGATTACTGGCTTGACCAACGGAACAGCAGTAGTTGTACGAGTCATTCCAGTGAACGCTGGTGGAAACGGTGCCGCCGTTACCTCGGCACCTGCAACTCCACGGACTGTCGCCGGAGCATCAACATCGGTTGTGGCAACTGCAGGAAACGGTCAAGTGTCGTTGACGTGGATTGCGCCGACCGACAACGGTGGTTCAGCGATCACGGGTTACCACGTTGAACGCGCAGTGGGTTCTGCAGGTCCATGGACTCGCATTGCAACAGTTGCCCAAACGACTTATGTGGCGACTGGTTTGACAAACGGAACGACATACGCGTTCCGTATTCTCGCCACCAATAGTGCGGGAGCTGGCGCAGCGACAGAACCTGTGTTGGCAACACCGGCGACAACACCGGGTGCACCAACAACAGTGGCAACTGTTGCAGGTGATGGTTTTGTCACCTTGACATGGGCAGCTCCGTCTTCAAATGGTGGCGCAGTCGTGACTTCTTATCTCATTGAGAAGTCAACAGATGGTGCAACATGGACGACGTCGGCGACAACATCGGCTCGTGATTTCACAGTGACAGGTCTGGCAAATGGAACGGCCTACCGTTTCCGCGTCAGTGCGGTGAATGCTGCAGGAACCGGTGCCTCGGCTCAAGCAAGTGCAACAGTGACTCCGAGTGCAAAGGCTGCATCACCTGCGGGTGTTGTTGCAACGCCGACGAATGGCGCTATTGCGCTCACATGGTCTGCACCAACAGATACCGGTGGTTCAACCCTCACTGGTTATGTCGTGGAACAAAGCACTGATGGCGGCGTGACATGGACAACTGCTGCAACAACAGCAACCCCGTCCACCACATTGACTGGCCTCACTAATGGCACCACGTATTCGTATCGAGTCCGTGCAAATAACTCCGTGGGTTCTGGTGCGGCTTCAACTGTCGCAACAACAACTCCGTTCACCACACCGGGATCACCACGTAATGTGGTCGCTCTGGCAGGGGATACGGAAGTCGTGTTGTCATGGTCTACGCCGACCAACTCTGGTGGTTCTGCAATCACCGGATACGTCGTACAGCAGTCAACTAATGGAACAACGTGGACAACAGTGGATACTCCTGCTGTTCCTTCCACGGTTGTTGCTGGTCTCACGAATGGCGCGACATATTCGTATCGCGTCTTTGCAGTGAATGCTGCAGTTGGAAATATCAATGCCATTGCAACATCGGGTGCGACAGCCTCCACGATTGTGACTGCAATGCCGAAGACAACCGCATCAGCACCTCTGTCATTGACGCCAGTTGCAGGAGATCGTCAGATTTCCCTGACCTGGACTGCACCAGTAGACAATGGTGGCGTTGCGATCACGGGCTATGCCGTTCAGCGTTCGACCGATGGTGGTCGCACATGGACAAATGCGCTAACAACGAGCCCGTCGGCGTTGACGGCAACAATCACTGGTCTGACCAATGGTGTTGCCTACGTATTCCGTGTCTCTGCAACGAATAGTGCAGGAACAGGTGCGGCAAGTACGTGGGTGACGTCAGCGCCTGTTGCTCCTCCGACAGCTCCTGCTTCCGTGGCCGCTACTGCTTCAATTTCGGGTGCATCTCTTAACTGGGCTGTACCTGCTGATGACGGCGGTGCAGCAATTGTCGGTTATCGCATTGAACAGTCGACCGATGGTGGATCAACGTGGGGTAGCGCTGTGCAGTTGGGTGCAACTGTGCAAGCACAATCCTTGCGTAAGCGCAGTTTAGACAATGCTGGTCTTTCAACGGCAACGTCGCTGCAGATGACTGGTTTACAGGCTGGCCGCTCGTACATCTTCCGCGTGCAGGCATATTCGGTTGTTGGTGTGAGCCCATGGAATCAGGCTGCAGTGACTGCAGGTTTGCCACCCACAACACCGGGTGCCCCACAGGTCACGCCGTCATTGACATCAACCGTTGTGACATGGCAAGCGTCTAGTGCGGCAGGTACACCTACGTATACCGTGCAGCGCTCTGCCGATGGTGGCCGCACATGGACAACAGTGTCGACTACTACGGCCACTTCGTTAACAGACAGTGGACTGACTTCAGGAACTGCCTATTCGTATCGTGTGATTGCAGAATACGCAGGGATGACTTCCTCTGCTTCGCCAGTCACAGCAACGAAAACACTGGTACCTGCAGCTGTGATACCAGACCCCACATTCGCAATCCAATTGATTCTCCGCGCAGACATGGTGCCGACCGATCGAGATCTCACGGTGACCGGTGCAAACCTCAAGGCATCCTCAATTGTGCGTCTTTTTGTGAAGAAGTTGCTCACGGCACAAGCAGTCAATTACGGAACATTGTTGGGCACAGCTACTGTGAAGAGCGACGGAACGTTTGTTCTTAATGCGGTGTTGCCTGAATCTTTGACGCCTGGAGATTATGAACTCACCGCGACGGGAACTGCATTCAACAATGCACCAGCTCTTGCGCGGGCTCGATTCTTGGTTCCCTCTAACTGGGCCGAGATACTGAACCCCGTTGGTCCTGGTGCGGCTGAAAAGCCAACAGCCACCACGATTGCTCCGTCAACAACTGTTCCGGTGACGACAACTATTGCTCCAAATTCGAAACCATCGAAGCCAACGAAGTCAACGCCGGGTGGTGCGCCGTTCGACCCGAAGAGTGATCCTAAGGGTGCAGTTGATTTGGCTGCGCAGGCTGCTGTTCTTGCTGCTCTCTTGGCAGTTGGTGCAGGCAAGAGGGGCAAGAAGGAAGAAGATGACGAAGACGGCGATGATGAAGACCGCGGCTCAGGAGATGTCTCCGATACCGCAGTGAAGTTCCGAAAAGCGGGTGCTGACGGTTCTAACGACGTCATTCAGCCGCGGACCGCCACATGGTTGGATAAGTGGTCGTTGAGGTCGCCACATCGTCTGGTGCAGTCTTCGCCACTACTTGCTCGTCTCGTTGTGGATGGAACCTACCTACGTTCACTCTTAGGTGTCTTCTGGTTGGTCTTGCCACTCGCCGGAGTTGTCCTCGGAATCCTGTCGGCGGTGAACACGGAATTCAATATTGTTATGCCTGCATTTGCATTGCTGATTGCAATTTTGATTGTGGGTGTACTTGACGCATTCTCTGGACTTCTCGGAGTTCTAGTCTTTGCGATCCTCGCTGGAATCGGAGGCGGGTTTACTTCATCTGACTCCATTCGAGGAATGCTGGGACTGTGTGCGTTCTCTCTCGGAGTGCCGCTCATTGCGACCGCATCACGCCCATTCTTCCGAGCAAGTGATGGTCCATCGCCGATTTGGAACCGAACAGTTGACTTCTTCTTAATCACGCTGTTTGGTGCCTTGGCTGCGGGTGGAATGTTTGGCTCACTGCCTGGCCTCACCGGCTTCAAGCCTTCATACGCAGATCGTGGCGACACGATTCAGTTGATTGCACTAGGAATGCTTATCGTCCGAATCGGACTTGAATATCTCGCGCGCGCCGCAACGTCGGGACGATTCAAGTCAATTCATGCCGATGAACTCTCTGACCCTTCATTGACACAGCAAATTGCCTCAATCATTGGACGTTCCGCAGTATTTGCATTTGTTGCTGTTGTTTTCATCGGCAACAACTGGGCACTGTGGGTTGGAACCGCGTTGTACATGATTCCGAAGTTCGTCGACCTTGTTGCTGACAAGTTCCCCAACTTCGCCAAGTTGCATCGCTTCTTGCCGCGAGGCATTTTCAAAGTGGTCTTCATCATGTTTATTGCACGCTGGTGGGGAACTGTTGTGACGAGCAACGTGCCTGATGCCGACCAGATGGTGAAAGTCGGGTTTGTTCTTCTCGGATTACCTGGCCTGCTTGCAGGCATTGCTGGTTGGTTCGGTCGAGAAGGTGGGGACTGGAAGAGCACGAGAATCTCGCGTGTTCTCGGAGTTGTCTTCTTGGTGATTGGCTTCTTGATGGTTCGTGGGTATCTCTTCACGTTCTAGTGGAGAGATACCCACCAGTTCATCGCGGAAGTTATTGGGTGGCGATTCTTTCGAGAAGAGTCTCCACAATTGAGGCACCGTGAGAATCCTGCAAGAAGTGTGCGGCACCTTCCATCACGTCAAACGTGGAGTGTGGAATGAGTGAGTGCCACTTCTTGCCCCAGTCCAACGTGAAGACATTGTCAGCATCGCCCCAAATGAAATGAACGGGAAGTGTGGTTGCGTTCACGAATGCAAAGTGCTTCTCTTGTTCCACTGCATTGCCTGAAATGGGATCATGGAAGGGGATACTGAGTGGAAAGCGACGAGGCCCGGTGACACCTTCATCACCAAGTCCGATGAATGGAGCGTCATATGCGCGCTTCACTGCTGCTGCATCGTCGCTGTACTCCGTAGGAGTACCCATGAGCTCTGACATCAATGATTGCGGTGGAGTAGCACGACCCGTGGACATTGCCATCAACGTTCCCCAATTGGTCTTGTCGGGAATGTTGTCGCGGAAGATGCCGCCAGAAAGGTTCTGTGTAATCCATTGCTGAATGGCTGGGGAGTAGTCGTACTCCGCGTGATGTAGCCATGTATTCATGATGACAAGACGTGAGAATCGCTCTGGCATCTGTGCGTATTGAGCAAGCCCCGTGGGGCCGCCCCAGTCCTGCACGAACAGTGTGATGTTCTGTAAGTCGAGATGTCGCACGAGGCGAGTGATGTTCGCCGTGTGTCGTTCGATGTTGTACCACTCGGGGTCGGTCACCTTGTCGGACTTGCCAAAACCGATGTGGTCTGGCGCAACACAGCGGTATCCAGCGGCACGAAGTGCGGGAATCATGTAGCGATAGAGGTAACTCCATGACGGCATACCGTGCATGAGTAACGCAACATGCGCATCTGCTGGGCCTTCATCGAGATAGTGCATGCGCACGCCATCGTTCTCGAAATAGTTCGGCTGAAAGGGAAAGTCTGCGAGATCAGCAAAGTTGCTATCAGGGGTGCGAAGAATTTTTACGGTACTTTTCTTTCTTAGAAGGACAGGATATGTCCGGTTTCGGGTGCGATGTTTCCGCTCACTAGTTCGTCATACACAGCTTCGATAGACGATGCCGGTGAATGCTGAATCTGCATCCATCGCGCTGAGTCGGCAATGAACTTGTCGAGTGCAGTGTTGATCTGTGAGTTGACTTCTTCTCGGCCCCATTCCTTACCGCGCTTTGCCAGTTGTGAAGGGGCAAAGAAGAATGCTGGTTTTGGCCCAGGCAGCTCAGCTTTAGAGCCGCCTTGATCCCAGTGAGTTGCACCAATGCTGGAGGAGTGCACAAGAGCTTCACCGAAGTGATGATGAATTCTCGATACAACTGATGCGTTGCCTGCCATGTCAACAAAAACTGTCGGTGACCATTCGGCAAGTGTCTCAATGTCGTCATACGTTGCAACTTCGTCGTAGAGATTCACTTTCTCCACAAATGAAACATTCGATGCGGAAGTGAGGCCGATGCAATGTGTGTTGCCACGTGCGCGGATTCGATGGGCGAGTGCAATTGCTGTCTTGCTAGAAGCACTGCTGATCACAATCTGTCCTGCACCAAACATTCCATTCTCGAAGAGGAAATCCTCTGCAAGGAATGATGTGAGGAATAGTCCGCGCAAGAGAGAGTTTGCATCGTCTGTTGGCTCGGGGGTGTCTGACACGAGGTCGAAGCCACGATATGCCATTGCATGCTTCTCGCGATACGGAGCAACATCAACGAAACCAGTGCTGGTTGCCTGCGCGCTGACTACATGATGATCACCGACTGGGAAGAAGCCCCAATATCGACTGCCAACGGGCACGCCATCGTTCAACGATTCAGTGACAATGCCGTATCCCATCGCAGGAAGTCGACCCCAACCTTCTTCGGTGGGGAAGAAGCCCCAGTAGTCGAGGAAGTCGCCGCTGAGCGCATACGAGATGTTGTTTGAGGTGAGTGCAAGAGAATGCACACTCAGGAGAACTTCGCCGGACTGCAGTGCGCGTGGTTGTGATCCAACAATGCGGTGGTTGCGGATATTGCTGCGGTCAATTTCTAAATGCATGAGAACCTCTGAAGAGTCAGCGTAATAAGACCCCTAATGTTCTCATGTGAAGAGACTGTGTTTCCTATTGCACCTGAGTAATTGCGACTGTCACTGAGGGGCCTGCAGGGCGAGTAGGGCTTGTCTGTGGTGCGATAGCGAGAATGCGGGTGGCGATGTCTGCCGATGAGTATATGATTTCGACATAGTCGCCCGCGGTGAGATCAATGATGAAGTTCGATGTTGCGACTTGTCGTAGTGATGCAGTGATCGTGATTTCTGAGTTACTGATGGGAACGTCGACACCATTGCGACGAAGCCAAATGTCCATGATGTCATTGCCACTGTCGGTCTTAGTGAGCTGGGCAGAGAACTGAATGTTGTATGTCCCGGTGCGGGCAACAGTGATACGAGAACCAAATTCAACAGAGACACCATTGGCAGTTACTCCGTTTACTCCGTGAGTGATTTGGTTGAAGGTCATTGCCTTCGGCGTGTTGACAAAGTCCACCTGTTGAGTGGTTGTGTCGCGGAACGAACCATATGCAGGAACAAGACCATTGATTCCGTTCTGCCCGTTTTGTCCGTTGAAGCCATTCGTGCCGGGAACACCTTGAATACCAGGAGTTCCCGGTGCTCCGGGAGTGCCTGCCAGACCGGGGGCACCTGCAGGGCCAGTGCTGCCAGTCGCGCCTGCCGGGCCTTGCGCGCCAACTAAACCCGCAATGATGAACTTTGCGTTCAGAATTGATCCGTTGCCTGAAACTCGATCAATAGAAATAGCAATGTTGCAGTTCGAGATGCTGCCGATGCGTCCTTCCACGTATTTAGTTGTTGCCAGAGTGCCTCCGGTGACAGCTCGAAGACGCATGCCCGTGACGAAGGGTGACTGATTGTCGACAGGGAAATACTTCAGCCCTAGCGAGATTGGAATCGGACCTGTGGCGATTGCTTTACTGAGAGGAATCACCGCTCGGCTGCAAGTCGCAGAATATGCCGGTTTTGTTTGTGCAATTGCCAGTCCTGTGAGACTCACAATTCCAGCGACAAGTAATACCAATTTTTTCTTCACATGTTGAGTGTTAGTCAACAGAGGTGTGTCACCGCAGAATTGTCATACCTGCTTTAGGAATGAGTACTGATGTGATGTGTGTACTTGGTGTGCAACAACGTCGCAACTAAATATCAATTTACGCGAGGGTGATGCTGTCCATCGTGACTTGAACGCCCATGACGTATGCATCGCCCTTCTCGGTCGAGACTCGCTGAGCAATTGCTTCAACTTCTGCAGTGCTAGACACCGGGATGAATTGCACGGTGTCCCATTTGCGGCCATCACCGATGATGGTTCCCTCAACGCCGAATTGAACTGCTTCAGCCAAGTCTGCAAATGCAGCGTCTCGGTCGGATGACTGACGCACCACCATCGCGACAAGTCGATTCTCTAGTGGCATTGGGCGATTGCGGGCATCGATGGATTCGTCTAATGGACGACAGCAGACCAACGTGGTGCGCTCCATGCCTGCAGCTTTGTGCACGTGCTTTTCGCCAAAGTCGGAACGGCTCTGCATGTCAATGAATGACTTACGAGTTGCGTAGCGAACAATGCCGATGCGATCCCAGTCTTCTGTTCCCTTGTTGTTGCTGACAACATCGCCATAAAAGACAACGTCGGCGCCGATCTTGTTGAGAACTGATGATGGGTTGTAACGATCATCGGCTTCTTTGCCACTGATTTCTTTGCCAACACCTTCACCGTCGGTGTATTGCGCAACCTCGTGATACTTCATGAGGTTCACCATGTAGATAGGGCCATCTTCCTCGGGTGGGCGAGTAGCAAGGAACATTCCATATTCCTTGTCGATGGTTCCGTACTTGTGCTTGAGCGGCTTGTTCTCGGACATGGTGACCTCACTGATTCGTGCTTGGTCTAACCGTAATCGCCCCACCCAGGGTCAAATTCAGTGCAAAAGAACGCACTTCATTCGGGGCTGTGAGCCCCTGAAGACACGGATTTACTTCGTGATGGGTTCACGAAGGTGAACTGGCTCAACGGCCTTCTTCTTGCTCCGCACGCGAAGGTTGAGCACTTCAACGAACACGGAGAAGGTCATTGAGGCGTAGATGTAGCCCTTCGGAATTTTTCCATTCAGGCCTTCTGCAAGAAGCGTGACGCCGATAAGAAGTAGGAATGCAAGCGCCAGAATCTTCACGGATGGGTGCGCATTCACGAAGTTGTAGATGGCCTTTGATGCAACAAGCATGATGCCAATCGATATGAGAATCGCGATCACCATGACGGGAACATATGTGGTCATACCGACCGCGGTGATGACGGAGTCAATAGAGAACACCAAGTCGAGCAAGAGCACTTGACCAAGAACTGCTGCGATGGTGGGGGCAGTTTTGGCTGAGGTTGTGCCCTCTTCGCCTTCCAGCTTGTGGTGGATCTCTTTTGTTGCCTTATATATGAGGAAGAGTCCACCTGCTAGGAGGATGATCTCTTTTCCACTAAAGGTCAATGGGTCATCCAGGGGAAGTTTTGAACTGGAACCGATTGAGAACAATGGTTCTTTCAAAGTGATAATCCAGCCAATTGCAAGGAGCAGGATTATTCGCATACCGCCGGCAGCGAGAAGGCCAATCTTGCGGGCCTTGTCTTGCTGTTCGACTGGCAACTTGGATGCGAGGATCGAGATAAATACGACGTTGTCGACTCCGAGAACAATTTCGAGTGTGAGAAGAGCAGCGAGGGCGCTCCAAGCGGTGGGGTCAGAGATCCATTCCATCTCTAGAAATTATCAGTGCAGTGTGCCTGCTGCTGTGAAATCAATGCATTTTGGGTCGTCGGCAGAAACTTTTTAGGGGTGTTGGGAGATTCTCGAGGTGAGAGTGAGCAATTGGCGGCGAAGCATGATGCCGTCGCCAGGTCCAAGAATGAGTTGCTCGATGATTCGTCCGCCAGGGATATTGACGCGTGATCGCATTCGCGTCACCAGGCGTGTCCCTTCAAGTGTGCGACGCAACTCATAAGCCAGCGTGAAGTGAAGAAGAGGTTTTTTCTTCTTGCCGTTCTTCACTTCCAACACGAATGTATGGGGTGCGTTGACGATTGCTGCGGTGAATGAGATTGGGCCAGCCGGTACAGAGTCACCCGAGTTGACGTTCTGCCATTCGTCATGCACTGCAACTGCGCTTTTGCGCCCAAGGTTGTCAATCCAGTCGTAGCTGTACCAACCGGCTTTTCCAAAACCCATCTGACGAATCCACGGAAACACATCTTCGGGTGGTGCCGCGATTGTGATGCAACGCGTTGCGGTCACTGTTGCGTCAGCACAGAGGTTGTCTCCCACAACAGCGCTCTGAATCTCCTCAGATGTTGCTCCCCAGTTGTGAAAAATCATGACTGCGTCACAGATTCATCGTTGCGAACGTCGGTGTTCCACACCCGAGCAACAATCCACACCGCACAGATGCCACACAATGTCCACGCAAAAGAGCGAACAAGGTTTGCAGTCATCAAGCGATCATGAATGGCAGCATCAAAACCGTCTGCAAGTTCTCCGTGCGCCGGTGCTGACCACACGCCACTAATCATCAGGGCAATCGCCATGCCCAATCCATTGAGGAAAGCAGGTAGTCGAAGATCACGGCGTTGACCAAGGAAGGCAAGAATCAAAACTGCCAGCAATGTCACGCCCTCAATGAGCCAAGGGAACAGAAGAAGTTTTCCGATGCGGTTGACATGTTCGGATTGAAACGCAACATACGTGGATTCACCGACATAAGCAAAGAGGGGATAGTGCACGTAATGGATTGTCCAGATCATGCCGACCATGAAGAGTGTTGATGCTAGATGTGTGATGAGGAGAGCATGTGTGTATCGCTGTAGTGGTTTCACACCATGAGGGTATCCGTTGGTCCAAGTTGGTCAATATTTACTGTCGCTTTCCTGTGAAAATCAACAAAATGAAACACTTTCAAAGAGATAACTGCGTGACTTAGACTTGCAAATATGCCGGAGAATCAGGAAGCTCTTTCAGCAATTTTGAAAAGTGCCAGGCAAGAAATTCTTCGAAGTGGAATTCTCGGCCTTCGAGTTGCAGATGTGGCATCAGATGCGAATACTTCGATTACCCAGATTTATCGATTCTTTCGTAATCGTGACGGTCTCCTAGCTCGGGTTTTGGGCGATATTTACGATGAACAGTCTCAATTGTCTGTTGAGCAGTATCTCGCTCGACTACCAGAGAATGGTGCCTTAACGATTAAAGATCTCGTATCTGCAGTTCCAATTGTGATGACGGAAGAACAAGTCAAGTTTCACGAATTTCGTTTACAGATTTTGGCAACTTCTATTCATAACAAAGAATTGAATAATCGATTGAAAGTCTGTAGCCAGAATCTTTTTGAAATTTGGAAGTCAGGCTTAAGCGAAATTCAAGCACGAATGGCGCCAGGCGAAGATTTTGATGAGCGTTTCTTCTTCATGGTCTTCGCGCAACAGAATCCGTACTATCGCACTCTGATTGATGAAAAATTTTTTACTCCGGATGAGTACCGAGAGTTTCTCCTCGAGAAGATGCGTGCACAGTAGTTAATTGGCAACCCAGCGGAGTTCGACTCTGCGTTCCGCCGAAGTACCAATTTCCGTCGTGACAGCGCCAAAACCTTGGTACGTGGTCCAGAGTCGAACGCCTCTTGAAGACAGATACATCGAGACGGCTAGCGCTCGTTGTTCTGAGAGATTCCGTAAATACTTCGGAGTATCAATTCCGTTCTTGCGAGCAAATCCAGACACAAACAAATTGCCGCCTCGTGAGTTGATTGTTCGTGCAACCTGATTCAAAAGTTGAATTGTTCGAGGCGTGAGCGTCGCTGAGTTTGGTTTGAAGTACATGATCTCGCTCAAAAGGTCGCCGCGCAGTTTTGGTAGCCCGGCGACGAGTTGACCTTCAGATGTCTTGCCACGTTTTACGTTGGCCCCGCTCCGTGCTGACTGAGAAACACCAACGCTGTTGACGGTGTGCACTCGAATTGAAGCGAGCGATCCGTTATTACGAACCGTGATGGATGCTGACGTATCTGTTGGTTTGAGACGCTTCGTAATGAAGTTGACAATCTTCCCTGAATTATCAAAGACAGTGAAAACGACGGAAGTGGCGCCTTTAGCCCCTGCAGTGGGGGAGAACTTGATGAGTCCAGTGAGTGAATTTGGCCCCGTCTTCATGACGGGCTTTGTCTCTGTTGCTGATGAAGAGGGAAGCCCTCCTGTATTCAGGCCAGAGATAGAGGACGTAGAAGATTTTGAATCAATGGTGATGTTGGTGGGGGTGGAAGGCAAAGAACTATTTCCCGCTGGGTCAGCGACAGTGGCCGTGATGGACCATTCTCCTGCGCTCAGTGCAGGCAAGTCGCACTGTGTAGCTACGCCAACGACGTATGTGCAGGTCTTTGTCTCACCGCCCTTTGATGCAGAGATTGTGACTGTGTCGCCATTTGTTCCAGCTGGCAATGTAAACGATGGGGTTGTGTCGTTCGTGAGATTGTCAGAATCTGATGTACCTGTGTCGGAGTTAGGAAGCAAGTCTGCACTTGATGATGTTGCTGGAGCGACACTGTCAATAGTTATAGACAATGATCCTGATGCAGAGCCGGTGTTGCCTGCAGCATCAGTAATGGAAGCCGAAACTGTCCATGTTCCATCGGACAATGTGGGAAGAGAGCAACCTGTTGCTACACCGACTGTGTAGGTGCAGGTAACAGTTGAAGTTCCATTAGTGGCAGAAACCGTAACGACATCGCCAGTTGTTGCGCCGGGAATGGTGATCTCCGGTGTGGTGTCGTTCGTGATGTTGTCGGAGTTTGATCGACCTGTGTCAGAAG
>JBILBZ010000004.1:0-36703 GCA_044353425.1 Ilumatobacteraceae bacterium
GCGGAAGGGTGCCAGAGCGGCCGAATGGGACTGTCTCGAAAACAGTTGTGGTGTCACAGCCACCGCGGGTTCAAATCCCGCCTCTTCCGCCATCACGACCCGGCTTCGGCCGGGTCGTTTTTGTTTCTACTCAGCTCTTAGTAAATGTGCGCCACGCCTTATCGGGAACACGCCCATCGATATGGGGGAGCCCGAAGTTTGCGAGAGCGACCAACACCGGCTTTGTCTCTTTGCCTCTGGCGGTGAGTTGGTACGCAACATGACCAGTATCAGGCTTCTCGTACTGCTCGATGAGCCCGTTGTGCACGAGGTCTTTCAAACGTTGAGACAGCAACGTCGGTGAAATGCCCGTGAGACTTTTGCGCAGTTCCACATAACGACACGAGGAGTGAATGAAGAGATCGCGCAGGATGAGAAGTGTCCAGCGGTCTCCCATGAGGTCGAGCGACATCGCAATCGGGCAATTCATGTCATACGTGCGCTGTGGAGAACTAGCGGATTTCTTGGAACGCGAGTTGCTCATCTCTTCATGGTACATTTTTTGTACCAAAGGGGGAAATCATGAGTCAGGCATCAACACCAACAGAGGACAAGACGATGAGTCCGTGGCCAACGTTCATTGTCACCGCAGTAGCTGCGTACATCTCAACGTTGGACCTCTCCATTGTGAATGTTGCATTTGCAGAAATTGCAGCTGACTTTCCCACGGTAAGTCGAGGCACGGTGTCATGGGTCGTCACCGCGTACTCCATTCTCTTCGGATCGCTCTTGGTTGTCTTTGGTCGTCTTGCAGACCGTGTCGGTCGCAAAAAGCTCTTCCAAATTGGATCTTTGCTCTTCTTGACCGGATCAGTTGTGTGTGCTGTTGCACCGACGATGGGCGTGCTCATCGCGGGCCGTGCCGTTCAAGGCGTTGGTGGCGCCATCATGACCCCAGCCTCTCTGGGGCTGTTGTTATCAGTGTTTTCACTAGAGCGTCGAAGCCAAGCAGTTGCATGGAATGGTGCTGTTGGTGCGCTTGGTGTTGCTTCTGGACCAACACTCGGTGCGCTGTTCATCGAATTTTTCGGATGGCGTTCGGCGTTCTGGATCAATGTCCCCATCTGTCTTTTCGTTGTGTTGTTGGCAGCCAAGTACGTCAAAGAAACTCCTCGCATTGAATCTCCACGTCCAGACATCGGTGCATCGGTCTTCGTCACTCTGTCGGTGGCTTCGTTGGTGTGGGGTATCTCTCGTGCTGAAGAGCACGCATGGACAGATTCGCTTGTTATCTCTTTGTTTGTTGCTGCAGTTATCTTTGGAGCAATTGTCGTCAAGCGCACAGTTTCTCATCCGGTACCTCTCATGCCTCCGGCAATGTTCAAAGTGCGATCCTTCTCAGTTGCAAACACTGCAACATTTCTGTTTGGTGCGGCTTTCTCCGCCAACATTTTGAACAACGTTCTGTTCTTGCGCTCAGAGTGGAAGTACAGCGTCCTTGAAGCAGGGTTGTATTCGGTTCTTGCTCCAGTCATCGTTGCTGCGACTTCATTCGCAATCGGCCGACATATCTCACGAATTGGCTTCAGAAAACTTTTGGTCGGCGGCCCAATTCTCTTTGCTGTGCTTGTACTTATTGGTGCTCGCATTTTCACTTCAACACCAACACCGTGGTCTGAGTGGTTGCCATTGATGTTCGTCTTGGGAATCTCAATTGGTCTTACATTCCCGACACTGTCAGCAGCAACGGTGCATTCACTGCCACAAACGTTGTTCTCACTCGGTGGCGCAATCAACAACACTTCCCGCCAAATTGGATCCGCTGTCGGCGTTGCACTCGTAGTCACGATTCAGACATCAACCGATGGTCTTGTCGGATTCCAACGTGGCTGGTATTTCATCGCGGGATGTAGTGCGCTGGCTGGTGTTGTTGCTCTTCTACAGCCTCGAGTGGAAAAGGCAGTCGCGTAACACAGTTGCGAAAGGCACTAACAGGCCTTTTCTGGGAACGTCACTGAGGCGGTGAGCAAGTACTCGTTGACTGCTGTGGTGACGCAGTCATTTTCTCCGTACCCCGTGTGACGATTCGCGGTCACCACGATAAGGCGACCATCTTCGAGTGCAGAGGCCATGCGTCGTGAACTTTCAAGAGGTGTTGCGGCGTCTCCGGTTGTACCAATGACGACGACCGGCCCAGCACCTTTACCCGTGATTGCAATTCGACGATCTGGCTTCGCCTTCCAGAACACACAGCCATATCCACTGGTGAACCCAGGTGCGAGCCGTGGAGCGACTGATTCAAACTTCGGTATGTATGAATCAGTTTCTTCAATAGTCAGTGGGCCCGGATCATCGAGACACAAAATGGCGTTGAACGCTTCAAGTTCATTGCCGTATGTTCCATCGCCTTTGCGCTGGTAGTAGTCATCATTCAAGGACAACAAGCCAGTACCGTCGCCCATTTGTGCATCGGCAAGTGCTTGTTCTAATTCATCCCACATCGTTGCTGAGTACATGGCTTGAAAAATGGCAGTGAAAGCAACAGCCTGATTCACCGGTGCACGTGCTCCGCCAACAACTAGTGGTCGAGTATCAAGTTTTTCAATCAGTTTGTCGTAGGCGCCTTCTGCGTCACCTCGGTTATAGAAGGGGCATGTCGCATCTGTCGAACACTGCTTGAGGAACATTGAAAATTGTTTTTCAAATCCCTTGGCCTGGTCGAGGCCGCTCTGAATGTAGTCAGCGTTCGGATCAGAAGCCCCGTCAAGAACTGCGGCACGCACCGTGGTCGGAAACATTGTGAGCCACGTTGCGCCGAGTTCACTTCCGTAGGAGAAACCAAAGTATGTGATCTTGTCTTCTCCGAGTGCGGCGCGAATGGCATCCATATCACGGGCTGTGTTGTTCGTGGAGATGTACGGAAGAATTTTACCGTTCTTCCTTTCGCACTCTTCGGAGAAGAGACGAGTTGCATCTACCAAGGCTTTCTTCTCTGCAGCATTCTCTGGTGATGGGTCTGTCGTGAAATAGGTGTCGTAATTTTTAATACAGTCAACGGCAGGTGTTGACTCTCCAGTTCCGCGAGGGTCCCAACCGACGATGTCGAAGGAGTCCACCAAATCTCCGCCAAAGTACGAAATGGGGTCCTCTGCAAGAAATGTGCCTCCAAAGCCGGGGCCTCCTGGGTTCACAAGCATGGATCCGATGCGCTTTTTGGGATTGGCAGCGCGATGCTTCACCAGTTTGAGGGAAAACTGACCAAGTGATGGATTGTCATAGTCGTATGGCACCTTGAACGTGGCACACATCGTCGGGTCAAGTTCATCTCCAGTGCAGGATTTCCAGTTGATGATGCCGCCCACATTGATAGTGGCACTCGATGTTGGGAGATTTGAGGTGATCGCAGAGGAACAGCTGGCCAATGTGACCAGTACAAAGGCAGTTACTAGTGATTTGCGAAGCACCTGAAAGACACTAGGCGCAGGTTCGCCCGTAGCCTCATCAGTGTGCGAATGGGTCCTCATATGCTTCTCCCCGGTGATGCCGATGCAGTGAAGGGTGCGCGTATGAAGCGGGCATCCTTGCGGCGGGCTTGGCAGTTTTCGTCGCCCTACAAATGGCAGATCATCGGGTTTCTCACCGCGATTGTTGCGTCAGCCTTAGCTGCACTCGCGCCACCACTTTTGTTTCGAGCAATTCTCGACACCGCGATTCCCGAGGGCAACCGTGGTCTCATCACAACTCTGGCCATCATTCTGGTGATTGCTGCAATTGCCGATGCTGGACTGGCAATTATTCAACGTTGGTTAAGTTCCACAATTGGCGAGGGACTCATTTACGACCTTCGCGTATCCCTCTTCGACAAAGTGCAACGAATGCCAATTGCATTCTTCACTCGGACGCAAACAGGTGCATTAATTAGCCGTCTCAACAGCGACGTCGTTGGCGCACAGACTGCCGTGACATCAACTTTGGGAAGTGTGGTCTCCAATGTTGTGGTGCTCATCACCACATTGGCTGCAATGTTTGTTCTTGAGTGGCGTCTAACTCTTCTGTCACTGGTCGTCTTGCCTTTGTTTATCGCACCCGCAAAGCGCATGGGATTGAAGCTGGGTGGTATTGCGCGTGAGCAGATGGAACTCAATGCGCAGATGAATACTCAGATGAGTGAGCGCTTCAACGTTGCTGGTGCAATGATCGTGAAACTTTTTGGTCGTCGTGAAAGAGAAGTCAAAACTTTTGCAACGAGTGCATCAGGAGTGCGGGACACAGGTATCAAGGCTGCGCTGTATGGGCGAGTCTTTTTTGTTGCACTTGGGCTTGTTGGTGCAATGGGCGCTGCGGCTATCTATGGAATCGGTGCCCAACTTGTTGTATCTGATGCAATCACCCCAGGAACATTGGTTGCATTGGCAGCGCTTGTTACTCGTATCTATCAGCCGCTCACTGGCCTCACGAATGCACGAGTTGAAGTCATGACTGCGTTCGTCTCGTTTGATCGCGTGTTTGAAGTGTTAGATGCACCAGTATCAATTGTCGATCGACCTGGTGCGTTTGATTTGGTGGAACCTCGTGGCGAGATTGAGTTCGACAATGTCATCTTTCGATATCCACCTGCATCGGATTCCTCTGTGGCGTCACTTGAAACACCTGGTGGAACATCAGGTGATCCTGACGTCGACGTATTGAAGGGCATCAGCCTCCATGTTGCTGCAGGTGAGACTGTTGCAGTTGTTGGGTCTAGTGGTTCAGGCAAGAGCACGATGGCGACATTGGTTCCTCGTTTGTATGACGTCACATCAGGAGCTGTGCGAATTGACGGTCATGATGTTCGTGATCTCACAGGAGACTCACTTCATGACGCCATTGGTGTGGTGACGCAGGATCCTCATCTCTTTCATGAGACCATCAAGGCCAACCTCTTGTATGCACGACCCGATGCGACAGATGACGAAGTGGTCGCTGCGTGTGAGGCCGCCAGAATTCACTCCACAATTACTGCCTTGCCTGATGGTTACGACACCTATGTTGGCGAACGGGGATATCGCCTCTCGGGTGGTGAAAAACAGCGCGTTGCAATCGCACGCATGTTGTTGAAGAACCCAGCAATCATGATTCTGGACGAAGCGACGAGCCACCTAGATAACGAGAATGAGTCATTGGTGCAAGAGGCTCTTGAAGCTGCCTTACATGGCAGAACTGCCCTGGTGATTGCACACCGTTTGTCGACAATTCGTGATGCTGACCGAATTATCGTTGTTGATGACGGTCGCATTGTGGAGCAGGGGACTCATGATGCTCTGATGGCAATTGATGGCGCCTATGCATCTCAGGTTCGCGCAGGCGGTTCGTTCGGCACCGCCGCACCAACTCTCTAGAGTGTGATTAATGCCTTCTGAGATTGAGTTCGTTAACGGGATCCCTTCCTTCACCGTTGGACAGTTTGCTGGCGTCCTGAATCAAGTCATGAAGTCATCGTTTGACGAAGGCGTGTGGATCGAAGGCGAAATCGAGGGAGTCAAGCGACCAAACCCTCATATGTATTTCACTCTGATTGAAAAAGTCGATGGGGCGAAAGCTCAGTTGAACGTCAATCTTTTTGCGGGCCCGTTAAAGAACATTCAAGCAAAACTTCGTAACCAAGGCATTGAGTTGAAAGATGGCTTGAAAGTGCGTCTGTATGGGCGGCCCGACTATTACGCACCATTTGGCAAGTTATCTCTAGTGGTGTCCGACATTGATACACAATTTTCAGCCGGCGATATTGCTGCCAAGCGTGAAGAACTGTTGCGCGCACTTATTGAAAAAGGCGTCGACAAAGTCAATAAGCGCCGTCAAGTTCCGTTAGTACCACTGAAGCTTGGCGTGATCTCGTCCAGCCAGGCCGCAGGGTGGGCTGATGCGCAACAACATCTTTTGGAATCTGGCATTGGTTTTTCCATTTCTTTTATTGATGTGCGTGTGCAAGGCGATGACGCTGCTCCTCAGATCATTCGTGCACTAAAGACGTTCTCGCGGCGTGACGATATTGATCTGGTGCTGTTGATGCGTGGCGGTGGCTCGAAGGGCGACCTTGCGGCATTTGATGACGAAGGTATTGCGATGGCCATCTCGCAATGTGCCCATCCTGTGTTTACTGGTATTGGTCACGAGATTGATACGAGCATCGCCGACATCATTGCGCACACAGCCAGCAAAACTCCCACTGCGTGTGCACAAGCAGTGATTGCACTTGTCGAAGAGTTCCTCGGAGAACTGTCTTATTCGGCCGACCAGTTGCGACGTGTCACAGAGAGTTCTCTTGTCAGAGCACGATCTCGAATCAACATGTCGATTGAACGATTGACAACTCGACCTCGCATCGCGTTAGAACGCCAGGCTCAGAAGGTCGCGATGCATGCGTCTGCAGTTCGTCTGCTCGACCCTGTTACCACGATGGCCCGTGGATGGAGCATCACACGTGATGCCGAAGGAAAAGTTGTTCGTTCGCGCACTGATGTTTCTCCAGGAGAAAAGATCACCACATTGCTTGCCGACGGCAGCATCACCAGCACAGTAGAAGGGGTTGCATAATGGCAACGAAGAAAACTCAACAAGCAGATCCTGCGGGCTATGCAGAAGCAATGCGTGAAGTCGAATCAATCCTTTCTGAATTGGATTCACCATCAGTCGATGTTGATGTGCTGTCCACAAAAGTGGAACGTGCGTCATTTCTCATCAACTGGTGCAATGACCGCATCTCTTCCGCGCAGATGACTGTCGATGCTCTTGTTGCCGATCTCGCAGTCTTTGAAGAAGACGAGGAAGATTTCGATGATGATGACTTCGAGGACGAAGACGACGAATGAGTTCAACGAGTGAACTCATTGCTCGTGTTGATGCACTTCTTGCGCAGACGCTTGCTGAACATCAGCATCGCTGGTCAGTACTTCAACAAGATCTACACGTCATCTTTGAAGAGATTCAGACACTTGTTCTTGGTGGTGGGAAGCGTTTGCGCCCACAGTTCAGCCATTGGGGTTGGGTAGCTGCGGGCGGAGACCCTTCTGCTCCAGAATCAATTCACATTGGCGCCGCGATTGAACTGTTGCATGCGGCAGCACTTTTCCATGACGATGTCATAGACGATGCCGACACTCGTCGATCACGCCAGTCCACTCACAAGAGCTTTTCAGAGAATCACACCATCAGTGGATGGGTGGGTGAATCACGTCGATATGGAGAAGGCTCTGCCATTCTCATCGGAGACATCACATATGTTGTGTCTGATTCTTTGACCAATTCCCTTTCTGCGCAGGCACGTCTTATCTGGCATGACCTACGACTTGAGATGAACATCGGTCAATTCCTCGATGTTCTGGGCTCGGCCCGTCAAACTCGTGAGATTGCTGAAGCAGACCTCATCTGTCGGATGAAGAGTGCCAAGTACACGATTGAACGTCCACTGCATCTCGGGGCCGTTGCTGCGGATCCGGAGCGGGGCTCTGCATTGATGCCGATGCTGTCGGCGTATGGTCTTCCGCTTGGCGACGCCTTCCAGATGCGTGACGACATCTTGGGTGCTTTTGGTGACACTGCGATTACTGGCAAGCCAGTGGGTGGTGATTTCCGCGAGGGGAAGCCCACGCCACTGTTGGCTCGTGCATGTGCAGCGGCCACGACACAACAGGCCACAGTGCTCAGCATGGTGGGTGCTCCTGAATTGTCCGATGAGGACATCTCAAAGATTCAACAAGTGGTGGTCGAAACAGGGGCTCTTCAGACGATGGAAGACGTGATTAGCGCTAATCACTCTGTAGCTATTCGCGCTTTACAGAAGTCTGAGATGCAAGGTGAATCTTTTGAGGCCCTTGTACATCTTGCAGATGTTGTGACCCAGCGCAGTATCTAGATCGCAGCGTAGATATCGAGTGCTTCTTGCATTGAGATGCCAGTCATTACTCCGGCCTCCGCTTTGATCGCTTCAATCCACGGTGGGGAGACTTTGCACGTCACTGCAATCGGATCATCGAGTCCGGAAGATGCAACTGCAAGATGTGTGAATGTCACTGCATAGTTTGGTGGTCGCGCATCACGAGAGAGCTCGATGAGCGCCCATGGGTCCGGTGTTTGCCCGACACGTGGACCAGCAACTGCAATTTCAGAACTTGATGTTGCATGAATGGAACCACCAACAAGTCCAGGTCCATCAACAATGACTGCACCGCGCACAAGTGTTGGTCGTGCTCCGGCAATCAGAAATGCGATGTACCCACCAAGACCGCGACCAAGAACTGTTGCCTCGCCGAGGTAGCGAAGTGCAATATCAGCATCTGCCATCAAGACTTCCGCGGAGTAGCCGCCACCATGTGGCACGGTGGAAGCACCATGGCCAGTGAAGTCAAGTGCCCACACTGGACCTGACCAAGAAATAGGCAAAGAGGCAATATTTACGGCGTTTTCGCCGAGTCCGTGCAACAACAGAAGAGGTCGTCCACTGCCCTCACGAAGCTGATGCAATGCCAGAGTGATGCGATTGTGCTGAAGAGAAATTGTTTGTATTGCAGTGTTCATGACAAGAAATCCAGTACAAGTTTGCTAACGCGTTCTGGGTCTTCAATATGAATAAAGTGCCCAACATCTTCCAGTACTTCAAGACGTCCGCCTTGTGGAATCCACGGCAACACATCACGTGCGCGTGCACCCCAACCCATTGGCTCATCGACAGTTCCCAGCAAACCAAGAAACGGAATCGGAAGCGATGCCATACGTAACGCACTCCACTCAGGACGCCATGGTCCGAATCCGCCGAACCGCATAGAAGGGTCAAGCTTCCATCTCCAACCATCTTCATCGTGTCGTGCACCGACTGTAACGAGATACTCCAGCCACTCGATGGAAAGACGTGGATTCATTTTTGCGCGACGCGCTGCAAGGTCGACGAGAGTTCCAGGTTTACGAATTGCAGTTGCTGCATCGTGTCGGTAGTCAAGCCATGAACCAATTTCATTTGCCATGAGACGTGTCTGATCATGATCGGGTACGTCTGGCATACGGCGCTTGCTTGGCATGCCGTCAATGTTCACCATGCGTGAAACTCGGTACGGACTCGCTTCGGTGAGCTGCATCATCAACGCGCCACCCTTGGAGTGTGCAACAACCGCAGCTGCTGAATCGGTGGATGACGACATCACTGCCAATGCATCACGGATGTCTGCATCCCAGCTGTACATCGCTGCGTAGTCACTATCGCCGTGTCCTCGGTGGTCCCAGGTGACGACTCTCCACCCTGCATCGGCAATGAGGGGGCCAAAAACGTCGTACGTGCGGGCAAAGTCAGAGCCACCATGGACCAAAAACACCACGGGATCGGACTCGCGGCCCCATTCGTAGACGGCAATGCTGACGCCATCTGCGTTGACACGACGGAATCGGTCCGGCTGTCGGGCGCCAGGGTAGGTGCGGGTGTCTGTACTCATCGAGGTACGAGGTTAGGACAGTGGGGGCAATTGAGACCACATGGGGCGAACATGGGACAGTTGCATCATCGCCCTAACATGAGGGGGATGTTTCTTCGCACTCGCCTCCACATGTACCTCTTGTGGAGCATGTGCGCATTTGCTTTTCTTGCCATCATCTCTGGTCTTCTCACTGATGGTGGCTCTGGTTCTGCCAGTGACACAACAGTTGTTCAAGGATCTGAAACAACAACCACCATTGCGACAGGACCATCCACTGCTCCGAGAACCTATGTCGTGCAATCGGGCGAGTCGCTCTACTCGATTGCTGAGAAGTTCAACCTCAGTGCACCAGCTTTGGTGGAGTTGAACAAGATCAAAGATGCTGACCGTGTGGCTGCTGGCACACAATTGTTGCTCCCGCCCAGTAACGGTTTTGTGGCAATTGGTGCATCAACCACTATGGCCCCGTAGCGATTCAGCGGAAAACGATTGCTTCATACCCACATGCGACATCATTTCTTTCATACACTGAAGTTATGACAACGACATTTTGGCCCACGCAAGAACATTGGTCCGTTGCAATTCCTTTGCGTACTCCTCACCCTCGTCTTGAATGTCTTGCCGAAACCGGGTTTGTTTCTTTGAAGCCCATTGCTTTTGATGTTCCACAACACGAGTGGGAATCACTGGAGTACTTCGATTGGAAGAGTGGCGGTGACACAAACTTCGCACCACTTGCATCTGCTGACGGAGAACTTGATTGTCGCGGCTTCTGGGATAAGGGCAAGACTGACAAAGATGCGATCTGGACGTCGAACGCAGAATTAGCGCCAACATTGAGGAATTACGTCGATTCTGTTGGTGCAAACTTTGGTCGTGTTCGCATCATCAAGCTTGAGCCACAAGATCGCGATCAAGCAATTCGTTCGATTCACCGTGATGACAACAACCGCTTCAACCCAGAGAATGAAGGATGGGTTGTGCGTTCATGGGTGGAACTCACCGATAGTCCCGACAGTTATATGTTGCTCATGGACAATGGTGCAGATGGATTGCCAGATCCGGCAACAGAACGTCGTGTTCCGTTGTCGAAGGGATCACGATTTGTTGTCGACACGCAACGCTTATGGCACGTGGTTGTTCATAACCACGACTTCCCTCGGTACGCATTGATTACAAGTTTTGAGAGCGGTACTGCTCTCGACTCATTCATCACCAGCGAACGCGCATAGTTTCAGCGCACACGGTGCGCAATCAGAAAGCCGCAATGATTGCGCCCATCACTGCAAGCGCAACAATGTCGTTGCCTGCTTCGAGCGCCCACGCCAAGAAACCATCACCTGCAAAGAGACGATGCCCGATTGAAGACATCGCACTGATGCCGATACCAATGACGATTCCGGCAATGACGCCTTGAGCAATCGATGCGTTTTCATGCAGTCCATTGATTACTCCAGACAAGATGACTGCTTGAATCAGCATCGACCCGACCAAGCTTGCAAAAATGGCGCCCATGTCAGTGCCCTTGCCAGGTGTTTCATCAATGGGTTTTCCGAGAGCACGCCACCAGAGGGGGAAGAATGTTTTCGGGCTGAACCAGAGTGCACCGGTGACAAAGCCGGCCACGGCCGCCAGACCGATACCAATGATGTTGAATGAACTGAAATCCATGAGTACCCCTTGTCGGGCGCTCAGATTAGAGCGCTGATTCGATAGCTGCTGTGATGACTGCGTCGTTGGGAGCAGTCTTTGGGTGGAAGCGAGCAATCACATTGCCATCACGGCCAATGAGGAACTTTTCGAAGTTCCAGCGAATGTCGCCCTTCTCGCCTTCGCCGTCAGCAAATGGGGTCAAAGAGGAATAGAGCGGATGCTGGTTCTCGCCATTGACTTCAATCTTCTCGGTGAGAGGGAAGGTCACGCCGTAGGTACTGGAACAGAATGTTGCGATTTCCTCAGAGGTGCCCGGCTCTTGACCGAGGAACTGGTTGCAGGGCACTCCGACAACGGTAAAGCCCTTGTCGCCGTATGTCTTTTGCAGACCCTCGAGTTGTTCGTACTGCGGGGTGAGTCCGCACTTGCTTGCCACGTTGACGAGCAAAGTGACCTTTCCATCGGCTGCTGCCAATGCATTGGCTTGGCCGTCAAGGGTTGCGATGGGGGTTGCGTAAATACTCATGCAGAGTTCAACCAATCATGAAGAGAATGGATTCCCGAAATAGGAATGTTTATGCGCGGTATGCGACTGCGAGTTCGGCCACTTCACGCATGATGCGAGAAATGTCGAAGTCCTTGGGCGTATAAACAGCGGCAACACCCTGACCCATCAGCAATTCACGATCTTCCTCAGGAATGATGCCGCCCACGATCACGGGTGCATCGACGCCCTCAGCCCGCAATTGACGAACAACTTCGGGAACCAACTGCATATGTGAGCCGGAAAGAATTGAGAGGCCGACGACATCTGGATCCTCATCTCGAGCGCTAGCAACAATCTGCTCAGGAGTCAGACGGATACCGCTGTACACAACTTCCATTCCGGCATCACGTGCTGCAACAGCAATTTGTTCGGCGCCGTTCGAGTGACCATCAAGGCCAGGCTTCGCAACCAAGAAGCGCGGTGGGCCACCAGCAATTGACTTCACGAATTCCGCAACTTCGGCAAGTGCGTGTGTGCGACGGCCGACCGCTGCGCCAACACCAGTTGGTGCACGGAACTCACCAAACACTTCACGCAGAACTTGAGACCACTCACCTGTGGTACCACCAGCCTCAGCCAGCTCAATCGATGCCTCCATGATGTTTTCGTTGGATTCAGCAGCTGCACGAACATGAGCAAGTGCTGCTTGCACTCGCGCGTTGTCACGTGATGAGCGCCATGCTGCAACATCAGAAATCATTTCGTTTTCTACTGCTGGGTCAACCACAAGAATGTTGCCAGGCACAGCGAGTGGGCTGTCTTCTGATTCTGTGTACGAGTTCACACCAACGACAACTTGCTCTCCGCCTTCAATACGGCGTGTGCGTGTTGCCATCGAGCGCACCAAGCGACCCTTGAGTTCATCGACAGAATTGAATGCACCACCGAGGGAGAGCACTTCTTCGAACTCTGCCCATGCAGCATCGCGAAGCTCTGCGGTGCGTTCTTCGATGACTTTAGATCCATCAAAGATGTCTTCGTATTCAAGGAGGTCCGATTCAAAGGCCAATACCTGTTGCATGCGCAGTGACCACTGCTGGTCCCACGGACGAGGCAAACCAAGTGCTTCGTTCCATGCTGGCAACTGCACACTGCGTGCACGTGCATTCTTCGAAAGTGTGACAGCGAGCATTTCAAGAACGATGCGCTGGATGTTGTTCTCTGGCTGTGCCTCAGTGAGACCGAGCGAGTTCACCTGCACGCCATAGCGGAAGCGACGAGCCTTTGCGTCGGTGACGTTGTAGCGCTCACGACCAATGCGATCCCACAACTCTGTGAATGCACGCATCTTGCACACTTCTTCAATAAAGCGAATGCCGGCATTGACGAAGAATGAAATAGAACCAAAGACCTGATCAAACTGAGCATCGTCAACCTGGCCACTTGCACGAACAGCATCGAGAATGTCAACAGCTGTTGCAAGTGAGTATGCAATTTCTTGCACTGGAGTAGCACCTGCTTCTTGCAAGTGATACGAGCACACGTTCATGGGGTTCCACTTCGGTGCGTTTTGCGCACACCATGCAACCATGTCGACGATGAGTCGCTTGGACGGTGCTGGCGGGAAGATGTACGTACCGCGTGAGAGATATTCCTTCACAATGTCGTTTTGTGTTGTCCCACGAAGTTCTTGGGATGTGGTGCCTTGTTCGCGAGCATTGGCAACGTAGAGAGCGAGCATCCATGCAGCAGTTGCGTTGATCGTCATCGACGTGTTCATCTTGCCTGGCGGGATGGAGTCGAGCAGTGTGCGCATATGACCAAGGTGGGCAACTGGAACACCAACTTTGCCGACTTCTCCGTGTGCCAACAAGTGGTCAGGGTCGTATCCGGTCTGCGTGGGCAGGTCGAATGCAATGGAAAGACCGGTCTGGCCCTTAGCCAAGTTGGTGCGGTACAGCTGGTTGGAAGCCGCGGCGGTGGAATGGCCCGAATAGGTGCGCATCAACCATGGATCGTCACGGCGGGGGGTGCTTGCGTCAGTCACGGCTTCAGTATGGCAACGGGTGGGCGAGTTCCCCACAGGAAGAGCTAGGGCTGAATGGCCGAGTCCAGCAATTGCAGGTATTTCCCGCGCGGAACAGCAATACAACCAAGGGTTTCAAGGTGTTCGGTGCGCCATTGGGTATCGAGCAATTCCATGCCGTCAAGGGTCATGAGTTGGACGAGGTGCATGAGCGCAACCTTTGAGGCATCAGTCTGGCTGTGGAACATGGATTCACCAGCGAAGAACTTATTGATGCGGACCCCATAGAGGCCTCCCACCAATTCGTCTGCTTCATTCCACACCTCGACGCTGTGCGCGTGGCCTTCATCGTGGAGATCTGTATAGGCGTCGATGAATTCACGAGTGATCCAGTTGCCGTCTGTGCGCATGGAGCCACACAACGTCATCACTTCAGTGAAGGCCTCATTGATTGTGCACGTGAACTTCTGGGCACTCTTGCGCATCGAGCGTGTGATGCGAAGTCCGTCGAGTGGAATCACGCCACGATCAACTGGTGACCACCACGCAAGGTTTCGTTTGTTAATGAACATCGGAAACATGCCGTGCGCATATGCATACAGCAACGTGTCTGTCTCGAGATCAGCGCCAGCTGCGACGATGTCGTCATCTTCGGGCCAGAGTTCAGGCGATGGAAATGTCCATCGGCATTCTGTCGGCGGCTTCATGTCACCGACCTGAGTTCATCAGTAGTTGTAGAAACCTGAACCGGACTTGCGACCGAGTTTGCCAGCGGCAACCAAACGCCGAAGTGTTGGTACAGCTGCATAGTTCGCGTCTGCGAATTCTGCATACAACGCATCAAGGATGGCGAGCGATGTGTCGAGGCCGACAAGATCGAGCAGTGCGAATGGTCCCATTGGGAAGTTGCAGCCGCCCTTCATTGCGGTGTCGATGTCTTCCATCGTTGCGGTGCCTGTTTCCCAAATGCGAATTGCATTGTTGAGGTATGGGAAGAGCAATGCATTCACGATGAAGCCTGCGCGGTCCTTTACTTGCACGCCATTTTTTCCGCACTGAGCAGTGAATGCGTTTGCAGCGTTGATCGTTTCATCTGACGCAGTGATTGGACGAACAACTTCGACCAATGGCATTGCGGTTGCAGGGTTGAAGAAGTGAATGCCGCACACCTTGTCGGGACGACCAGTAGCCATCGCCATTTCAACAACAGGAAGAGTGCTTGTATTGGTTGCGAGAATTGCACTCGGCTTCACAGCCTTGTCGAGTTCAGCGAACAAAGCCTTCTTGACATCAAGATCTTCAACAACTGATTCGATGACGAGATCGCAATCAGCAAGATCTGAAATCTTGTCTGTGGCCGACAAGCGACCAAGGATGGCAGCCTTGTCGTCTGCGGTGATCTTTTCGCGCGACAACTGCTTGTCGAGACCCTTTTCGATGGAGGTGATCATCGCTTGCGCTGTTGCTGCACTGCGTGAGCGAACGATGACTGTGTAGCCAGCCTTCGCAGCTACTTCTGCCAGTCCTGAACCCATGATGCCTGAGCCGCAAATACCGATTGTCTTCATTTCAAACCTCCCGAATGAGTACTCGCGAGGCTAACAACAGGCCCTTCTTTTGGAAGAACCCGCAGGGAAGAGTGCTTATCTTTCGGCGATGGTGATGGTCTTGACGGTGACCGTGCGGCTGGGCTTGCCGCCGAGGCCATCGGAGGTGGCCTCGTGAAGATTGATGATTCTCTTCAGTACATCGAGACCCTTGGTGACCTTGCCGAAGGTGACGTAGGTACCTTGGCTGTCAAGGGCTGCTGCCTTTGGTCCTGTCACGAAGAAGTACTGGGCGCCACCAGAGTTCGGCGTACCACCACGCGCCATGACCAGGTCACCCTCGGAGTAAGCGAAAGGACCACCCTCGTCCAAGATGTTGTATCCGACGCTGTCCGAGGCGCTGAATCCACCACCTTGAATGATGTCGATGGAGGGGTCAGTGCGGAAAATGGTGGTGCCGTCGTAGTACTTGTAGCGGGACAGTGCGACGAAGTTGTTCACCGTGCCAGGTACAGCTTGTGCATTGAGGGCCACGACAATCGTGCCCTCTGACGTGTTGAAAGTTGCTGTGTATGACTTAGTTGGGTCGATGCACTTCTTCATGGAGTCACTGAATTCGTCCACTCGCTTCTGGGTGCCATCGGTCTTCGGGCAGGCAGTGGAGCCTTCGACAATGGTGAGGGGCTTGCCGGCCACTGTTGTATCGGGAGCGACTGATGAGCCCGTTGGGGCTGAGGTTTCGGTAGGAGTAGATGAGGAGACGGCAGGCGCCGTAGTTTCGCTGCCTCCTCCCAACTGGGAGATTGCGAAGAGCGCAATCACAAGAACGGGGATACCCACCCCGAAGATCAGCCCGCGCTTGGTGAGCTTGGTGCGTTGCTGTTTGCGAATGCGCTCCTGACGGGCGCGTTCACGGTTGGCTTTTTGGCGTTCTCTTTTATCTGTTCCCACGAAGTCGGCAGGTTAGTACCTCACGGGTATCCTCTTCCATCGGTGGCACTTATTGTTCAAAAATATGGCGGCACGTCAGTCGCAGACCCGGACCGCATCAAGTCGGTCGCGGACCATATTGCCTTCACTCGGAAGCACGGAAATGACGTTGTCGTGGTTGTTTCGGCCATGGGAAAGAGCACGGACAACCTTCTGGCTCTAGCCAATGCGGTGTCTGAAGTGCACCCAGGTCGTGAGATGGACATGTTGCTGAGTACCGGCGAGCGCATCTCGATGTCCTTACTGTCTATGGCACTCGCTGGCATCGGCGTTGAGGCGGTCAGTTTCACTGGTGATCAGGTGGGCATCATCACCGACACGATTCACACCAAGGCCAAGATTCTGGAGATCACGGGCGAACGGGTCCGCGAAGCTCTGTCGCAGGGCAAAGTTGTTGTTGTTGCGGGTTTCCAAGGTCTGTCCACCAGTAACGAAATCACCACATTGGGTCGTGGCGGAAGTGACACAACCGCAGTAGCAATCGCGGCTGCATTGAACGCTGATGTGTGTGAGATTTACACCGATGTGACCGGAGTGTTCTCTGCGGATCCTCGCATTGCACCACAAGCTCGCAAACTCACTCGCTTGCAATTTGATGAGATGCTTGAAATGGCAGGCGTCGGCAGCAAGGTTCTTGCACTTCGTTCCGTCGAATTTGCCCGTAATCACAATGTTCCCATCCATGTTCGCTCCAGCTTCACGTGGGAGCACGGCACTTGGGTGAGCGCAGAAAAATCACAAGGAGACACTTCAATGGAAGAGCCCATCATCTCTGGCGTTGTGAACGACGCAAGCGAATCGAAGGTCACTGTTGTCGGCGTGCCCGACCGTCCAGGTATCTCTGCTGCATTGTTTGAGAACCTTGCCAATGCAAACATCAATGTCGACATGATTGTGCAGAACACTTCCAAAGATGGTCTTACTGATATCTCCTTCACGATGCCAAAAGCAGACATGAAGGTCGCAGAGGAAATTGTGTCGCGGGTAGCGAAAGAGATTGGCGCTCAGGGCGTCACTCATGATTCGGAAATTGCCAAGGTGTCTTTGGTAGGTGCTGGCATGAAGACCAGTCCTGGCATTGCAGCCAAGATGTTCCGTGTTCTCGCAGACAACAACATCAACATTCACATGATCTCCACCAGCACCATTCGCGTATCGGTCGTTGTGTCCTCTTCAGATATGGAATCTGCAGTTCGTTCGCTTCATACGGCGTTCGATTTGGACTCTGGTACGGCGTATTCGGCACCATTGCCCGAACGCAAGTAACGAGCCTGCAATACTCAACTAATGGCTCTTCGTCGACAGATCATCCCGTGGCGTGCCGCAGGCACCCGCGCAGAGATGCGACGCAATGCTGATGAGGTCGTTCGTGACACCGGTTGGGTGTTCAACAATCAGACTGGCTCATCACTCACCCTGGAAGAATTCGTTCAGACAGGAGATGCAGAAGTTGAGACGTATCTCGATCGTTTTCAGTGGTCAGAGATGGCACCGAAATCTTCCGTTCTCGAAATCGGTTCTGGCATTGGACGAATGACTGCTGCTCTGACGCGCCGTTTTGAGTCTGTTATCGCGACCGACGTTGACGCGGCCTTTCTTGAACGTTGCCGAGAAACTGTTGCTCGGTTCGGCACAGTCAGCGCATTGCGCACCGTGCACATTGCTGATGGCAGCTCTGTTAACGCCCCCGATAATTCAGTCGATGCGGTGTTCTCGTACATCACTTTGCAGCATTGCAAAGCCAGCGACGCTCTCCGCCTGACAACGGAAGCGCTTCGTGTGGTGAAGCCTGGCGGATACATCGCATTGAACTACCGCACCTGGGTGCCCGCCGACATCATCTTGGTGCCAGCGGGCGGTGTCATGCGTTGGTTGTGGCGTATTCCAGTCGCAGGTCAACGTTTGTCACAATGGCGCTGGTCCACACGTCTGGGCTGGCAGGCCAATCGCCTTGATCCCCGTCGTGTTCTTGCCCTGCTGGAAGCCAGCAATATCAGCCTAAAAGACGCCGTGATTCTTCATCATCCAGGTCGCCCTCAGCGCAGTGTGTCGCTTGATGGTGCAGTGGTTCGTCAGCGTGATCTCGATGTGGCAAATAAAAGTCATTGGTGGCTGGTCGCACAAGCCCATTAGCCTCAACACCCATGCGCGTAGGTGTAGTAGGAGCAACCGGTCAAGTAGGAAGCGTGATGCGCTCTCTGTTAGCCGAACGCCAATTCCCCATTTCAGAACTTCGTTTTTTTGCGTCCGCTCGATCAGCCGGTAGCACTCTGCCGTGGAATGGCGGCGAGATTGTTGTGGAGGATGCCTCAACGGCAGACCCATCTGGTCTCGACATCGCATTGTTCTCTGCTGGTGCGACATCATCGCGTGCGCTTGCACCGAAGTTCGCAGCCGCTGGTGTCACGGTGATTGATAACTCCAGTGCATTCCGCATGGACCCTGAAGTGCCATTGGTTGTCAGCGAAGTCAACGGTGAGTTGGTGCACAACTTGGTAAAGGGAATCATTGCGAATCCGAACTGCACCACGATGGCTGCGATGCCAATCTTGAAGCCTCTTCACGATGAAGCCGGTCTTCTCAAGATGATTGCAAGCACGTATCAAGCAGTCAGCGGTGGCGGACTTGCTGGTGTGGAAGAACTTGATGTGCAAGGTCGGGCGATGGCCGAGCGTGCTGCAGAACTCACCTTTGATGGTGACGCAGTGATCTCGCCGGCACCACAGAAGTTTGCACGCACCATTGCGTACAACGTGTTGCCACTCGCCGGCTCGTTGGTTGATGACGGTGAAGGCGAAACAGATGAAGAGAAGAAGTTGCGCTTTGAGAGCCGCAAAATCCTCAATATTCCTGGGCTTTTAGTGTCAGGTCTGTGCGTACGAGTTCCCGTATTCACAGGTCACTCCATTGCAATCAACGCAGAGTTTGCAAAGAGCATCACGGTTGCTCGTGCTCACGAACTGCTAGCCAATGCACCAGGTGTTCGTTTGGTTGACATTCCAACACCGTTGGAAGCTGCTGGTAAAGACCCCAGCTATGTCGGTCGCATTCGTCAAGACGAAACAGTCGATGGAAATCGTGGCCTTGCTTTGTTCTTGAGCAATGACAACTTGCGCAAGGGCGCTGCGCTCAACGCAGTACAGATTGCTGAATTACTGATTAAGTAAAACGTCGCGTTAGGGCGCGACAGTTTCAGCTGCTTCCGTTGTGACTTCTTGAGTCACTGGAGCATCTTCCGCAACAATCTCTTTTTCTACATCCGGTGTGGGGATGCCTTCTGCGTAGCAACCACCACCGGCAATTGCGGTGACAGCCTTACGCAGGCGAAGTGAGTCAAGAGGCTTGATTGTCCAACCATCGGCACCGCTGCGGCGAGCCATGTGAACATCGGCAACGCGATCGAGAAGCATCAACACAGGGACTTTGGGCAATGCACCACTGGACTGATCAAGTCGAAGGTCCATCGTGATGGCCATGCCGCCCATGCTGCCGACCTGCATGTCGAGGATGGCGATGTCGGGGGTGTTGGCTGCGACTGCAGGGGCAACATCGCGTCCGTTTGTCAGCACGGCGAATGTGGTGGAGGGGGAGTCAAGCGCGGCTTTGACCTCGTTGACGACCCACTGGGCATCGGTTGCAATCAGGATGTGCACGGGAAGAACTCTACTGCCGAGGCTGTGGGGCTGCGAGTTGCTGAGCCAGAAGGGCAATTGACTCCATGTCATGGATGTCAGAGGGCATTTCTGTTGCCGTGCAAGACGGAACTCCAGCAAATTTCAGGTCAGCGCGAGCAAGGAATCCGTTGATGCCAATTTCTGCGCGTTCGGCATCTTCACAGAGTTCCGCCAACAAAGAATGCATGACAGCTATCTCGCCGCTACTCGATGTCGCGGCGAGATGTTCTGCCGTTGAGGAGGTACGACCAAAACGAGGAGGCATGCGATTGGCAACAATCATTTTGAGTGTGATGCCAAGCCGCTTCAGTTCGGAAACGAAGTGGTCTGCTTCTTTCAGTGCATCAGGTGATGGAGCAGTGACAACGACAAAGCCGGTCTTGTCGCTTCGAAGAGTGTCAGCGACAGCGAGTGCTCGCCGAGAGAATTCATTCTCCATTCCATCGAAAGCTTTGAGGAAAGCGGCGACTCCGGAGAGTGCATCGGAGCCGACAATGTTTGAGATGAGTTTCAGAACTGGAGTGAGAGCGGCGTTTGCAATGCGGAACCCGCCACGACTTGGGGCAATCAGTAATCTCACAATTGGATGCTTGAGGAACCGTGCAAGTCGTTCTGGTGATTCAAGAAAATCCAAGGCATTTCGCGAAGGCGGCGTATCAACAATGATGAGATCAAAACGTTCATCATTGCTTAGCTCATAGAGACGTTCTGCAGCCATGTAATCACGAGTGCCAGAGATGGAGCGAGAGAGATTTCGATAGAAGGAATTGTCCATCACTTCACGTGCGCGTTCGGGTGTGGGTGATGTACTGCGTACCAAGTTGTCAAATGTTTCGCGAACATCAAGCATGGTGACCCACAATTCGCCAATGGAATCAGTCACAACTTGCTGTGGTTCATTACCAAGATCATTTGTGAGACCGATGGCATCAGCGAGACGTTTCGCGGGGTCAATGGTGATGACGCACACGCGTCGGCCTAATTGAGCAGCACGAACACCAAGCGCAGCGGCCACACTTGTTTTGCCGACACCGCCAGTACCGCACGTGACAAGAACGTGAGCATCGGTGCAGAGGGCATCAATCGTGAGTGATGTCATGGCAGCGCATCAATCGCGAGAGCAAGGTCTTCCACCATTGCAGTGACAAGTTCGCCACCATCAAGTCGACGTCGCGTGATGAACATTTGTGGAAGCTCAAGCGTGGAACTGAGAACGGCGATTGCTTCTTGTTGCGCTTGTGCACGTTGCGCTGCATACGTATATGCGTCTACGAGTTCTTGCGACATGTCTGTCGTTGACAGCGATGGAACATCCGGTTCCTTCTTGTTGACAACAACTGGTGCAAGAACGATATGAACGTCATCGCGCAACTCGGATGCTGCTTCAACTGTTTCTTGCACTGGCGTCATCGCTGGTGTCGTCACCATCAGAATTTTGCACCGAGCTCCGTCAGCAAGCATCGCCAACACTTCATCGGCTTGTTGCGCAATCGGTCCGCTCGCCAACGCGCGTTTTAACTGCAGCGGAGCACGAACAAGGTCGATGGCATGGCCCGCTGCTGGTCCATCCACGATGATGATGTCGGCGCGCAGTTCCTTCTCGAAGGCTTTGATGCGGCCAAGAACAAGAAGATCATCGAGCCCGGGGGCCGTTGTTGCCACCAATTCCACGATTCCGGACTTGGCGAGCTGGCGTGAAATAAGTCCCATGCCTTTGGAGGCCAGATAGTCCGTGAGGGCATTGCCAGGAGTCACGGTGACCCTTTCCAAGCGCTCATGGGCAGGTACTTCAATGGTTTCAGCGTCAAAAGAGACCAAAAGGGCCCGAAGGCCACTTTGGGCAGCAAGGAGCGCCAGCGAGCCTGCCACTGCGGATTTCCCCACGCCGCCTTTGCCAGCAACAATGAGGACACGCTGTGCCGTGAAAAAGTGGTGTGGTTCCATAACGCAAGGAGAGACCTTTGAGGGTAGGCGCAAAAAGACGCATCATGTGCGGACTTGGTCTGGTTCTTGTCGGACCAGTGATGGGAGTCCTGAGCGCCAATGGTGCGCAGGCTGCCACAAGTGCAGAGAAATTGGCACCGGTCGATGTTGTCGAGGTCAGTGGCATTGTTGACGCCATCGTGGCGCAAAGCATTGGTGAGTCCATCGAGCGTTCTCAGAACAATGGTGCTCAAGCAGTGGTCTTGCAGTTCAACACCAAGGGTGCAGTTGTTGGACGTGATCGCATGGCGGAGATAGCGACTGCAATTCAAGACTCAAAGATTCCTGTTGCCATCTGGGTGGGACCTAGCGGTTCTCGCGCATACGGACTTCCCGCACAATTGTTGGCAGTCGCCGACGTCACCGCAATGGCGCCCGGTGCACGAATGGGCCGCACAGGCACGATGTTGACCGTCAATGGGAAACCGCTGACCTTTGGTCCCGCTGATGATGCTGTGCACACAGGAACTCTTGGTTTCCTTGAAGCACGTGAACAAGACATCTTGAAGTTTTCGACCGATGACCGTGGTGTTCCTGTTTTACGCAACATGTTGTACGCGCTGGATGGTTTGACATTTCGAGGCATCACACTCGACACTGTTACGGATGTGTTGGACAAGAACGGTCAAGTCACACGTGAGGCAACAACTGTTCGCTTCTTCAAGTTGGGCTTAATGCCTCGTCTGTTGCACACTGTTGCAAGCCCACCTTCTGCATACCTGTTGACAACTATTGGCCTTGCGCTGTTGATCTTTGAGTTCTTCACCGCTGGTATCGGGATTGGTGCTTTTGTCGGAGCAGTGTGTTTGGTTCTTGGCACACTTGGCATGGGCGCTCTACCCATGAGTGGCTTTGGCCTTGCGCTGTTGATTCTTTCGATGATTGCGTTTGCAATTGACGTGCAAGTCGGCGTGCCGAGATTGTGGACTGGCCTAGGGCTAGTTGCCTATATCGGAGCATCGTTCACGATGTTCCGAAGTGTCGATGGTCTCACGATGCGACCAGGGTGGATATCGCTCATGGTGTGCATTGTGGGCGTTGCTCTGACGTTTATTGTCGGCATGCCATCGATGGTGCGCACGCGATTTGCAACACCAACAATTGGTCGCGAGAACTTAGTGGGCACAACAGGTGTAGCCGTGGGCGACGTGAATCCAGAAGGAATCGTTTTGGTGGATGGAGCGCAATGGCGTGCACGCACAAACCGTGCAACTCCGTTGGCGAACAATGCTGAGATTCGTGTTGCAAGTATTGACGGCATCACCTTGCAGGTGGAACCACTTGAAGGTGCGGCTCGCGATTATCGAGAGGCACGGAAGTCGCACTAGCGGCCATGTTTCTTTTCATCATTTCTCTTGTGGTGGTCCTGCCACTGATTGAGTTGTATTTCATCGTCCAAGTGGGTCAAGAACTTGGATTGATTCCCACGGTTGCTCTTCTCATTGTGATCTCGGCAATCGGATCAGCATTGGTCAAGCGCGAAGGCATCAAGGCGTTTCGTCGATTCGTGAAAGCAGCACAGAGCGGCGATGAACTAACGAAAGAAATTGCGAATGGCGTGTGCATTCTTGCCGCTGGCGTTTTCTTGTTGGCTCCGGGTTTTATCTCAGATGTTCTGGGCATTTCACTGCTTTTGTCTCCAGTTCGTTTGATCATTGTGCGTCTTGTCGGCCGTCGTATTCACGGAAAGACCACAGTGATACGCAGCACACATTCGGGACCTAGGGTGGAAAACAGGGGATATCTGTCGTCGTCGAATGACGTGATTGATGTTGAACCGCACGAAGGGGATGAAGAGCGGTGAGTAATACGTCAGGTGAAGAGTTTGATCCAACGACAGTGCCGGTGAAGCCGGCAGCAACTGTGTTGTTGGTGCGTGATGCTGATGCAGGTGGTGTGGAAGTGTTCATGCTTCGCCGCACATTCAACGCTGCTTTTGCTAGTGGAATGTTTGTTTTCCCCGGAGGCAAAGTCGACGACGTCGACGGCGTTGACGAGATTGCTGAGCTGTGTGACGGCCTCACTGATGCTCATGCAAGCTCGTTGCTGGGAATCGCAAACGGTGGTCTTGCCTATTGGGTGGCCTGCATTCGTGAATGTTTTGAAGAAGCTGGCGTGCTACTCGCTCGTCACGAGACGACCGGTGACGTCGTTCGCTTTGACGATGACGAAACAGCTCAACGATTCGAAGTAGAGCGTGAGAACATTCATGATGGCTCAGTTGCTCTTCTTGATTTGTGTAAGCGTGAGGGACTTCGCCTTACAACTGATGACATTCACTACGTCAGTCATTGGATCACGCCAATGGGTGAGAAGCGCCGATTTGATACACGTTTCTTCATCGCCCGTGCGCCACAAGCACAAGAACCATTGCACGATGACGGTGAAACGATTGAAAGTTTCTGGATCAGCCCTCAAGAGGCAATTGAACGTGCGCACGAAAAAGATCTGATGTTGATGCCTCCGACAAAGGCAAACATTGAGTTTTTGTTGCCATTCACGTCGGCCGATGAAGTTTTAGAAGCGGCTGCTCAAGTGGGAATGCCACAAACAATTTTGCCGAAACTAAAGATCGACTCAGATGGTCGAGTCGTTGGAATCGCTATGCCTGGAGATCCGGAGTACGCCGTACTGTGACGCCGACCGCGACGTCTTCGTCGCGAGCAGAGCATCCGTTCATGTCGTCATTATCTGGCGTTTCTTCAATGATGCGCGAAGCAATTCGAGAGAACACTTCGGCAGCTTTGCCAATGCCATCAAGCACTACTGGCTGGCCTGCATCGCCGCCTGCAGCAACTGTTGGCTCAATTGGCACTTGTCCTAAAAGCTCAACACCAATTTCATCGGCTAATGCTTGGCCGCCACCGGTACCGAACAATGCGTAACTCTCGCCATGGTCGCATTCAAAGGAGCTCATGTTCTCGATCACACCGGCAACCCGCAAGAAACTGCGTCGTGCCATATCGGCGGCGCGAATTGCAACCTTTTGTGCAGAGACCGCAGGTGTGGTGACAATCAAAAGATCTGTGCGAGGCAACATGCGCGCGAGTCCCATCTGCACGTCGCCTGTGCCAGGCGGCATGTCGATGACGAGATAGTCAAGGTGTCCCCATTGCACGTCATTCAAGAATTGTTCGACAGCTTTAGTGAGCATGAGTCCACGCCACATGAGAGCAGTGCCTTCGTCTTCCACCAACATGCCGGTGGATACAACCTTGAGAAGACCGTCTCCAACGCGACGCTCGTTCGGCATGATCATGGGCTTCTCACGGCCTTCAATCTTTTGTGCTTCAAGACGGTCCGGCATGCCCAGCATGCGAGGGATAGAGAAGCCCCAGATATCCGCATCGAGGACACCAACGGTTTTCCCAGCAGCGGCGAGAGCAGCAGCAAGGTTCACGGTGACCGAAGATTTCCCTACGCCACCTTTGCCACTGGCAATGGCGAGTATGCGCGCGCCAGTGGGGATTGCAGTATCGGTGGCGTTCTCGCGTGCATTCCAGCGCGCACGGGACATCACGGCTGTGCGCTCATCGGCGGTCATCTCGCCCCAGTCGATCTTCACCTTCTTCACCCAGGGGTGCACTTCCAGGCGGCTACGAATGTCCTTTTGAATCTGGGCGCGCAGGGGGCAGCCGCGGATGGTGAGCTTGACCCCGATGGTCACGATGCCATCTGCCATGGTGATGTCCCCGGCCATTCCGAGGTCGACAATGTTGTCGCCGAGCTCTGGGTCGATGACAGCACGAAGGAGGTTTCGGACCTCTTCCTCGGTGGGCGCTGGGGAAACTCTCTGGCTCACAAAATGAAGTGTACGGCGGTATCGGAATTGCCGTTAGGCATGCCTAGTATGAAGGCATCCGGTTCCTTTTTGGAGGTCATCATGATCACTCTCACAGATGTTGCAGCAAAGAAAGTCGCACAGCTCCTCGCTGATGAAGGCGCACAAGATCTTGCCCTTCGCGTTTCCGTGAAGAGCGGTGGCTGCTCAGGCTTTTCGTACGACATGTACTTCGATGGTGACATCGCAGCAGATGACGTCACCCTTACTTTCGGCGATGTCAAGGTTGTTGTCGACCCAGCATCAGCTCCGATGCTCGAAGGTGCAAGCCTCGATTTCAAGGACTCTCTCACCGAGCAGGGCTTCTCTATCTCCAACCCGAACGCACAGCGTTCATGCGGTTGCGGCAAGTCGTTTAGCTAATTCCTGCGGCTGCGAGAACTTCTCGTAGTTCTTTCGCATCAAAGATCACATCTAGTCGATCAATCTGAGTGCCTTGTGCATCAGTGATGTACAACAACGGTTCATAACTGAGTTTGTATGCCTGTACTGCCGGCGCTGTTTCTGTCGCTGTTTTGTCTTTGTAGACATCAGCATGGACAAAAACCGCTTTGTTTTTTAGGGTTTTTGAGATCTTGATCAATGCATCAAGGCCAGGTGCGCATGTTCCTGTGCTGCAGTACGCGGGTGTTCCAATGAGATATACAACTGGCTGACCGCTCTTCAATGCTTCGGTCAACGTCATCGAATGGAATGGGCATGTGCCTTCGGGTCGAGTGCAAATTGGATTCACGCCACGTTCATCGTCAACAGTGGGCGTATCAAACGGTGGCAGTGGGTCCCCCACTTTTGGCATTGGCACATCGCTGCGATTTAGAACTTGGAATGAGATTTCCGTTTCGGGAGCGATGTCGAGCGTGAGGATATAGATGCCCTCTTTCTCGATGTTGAAAACAAATGGCCAATATGGAACGGGCATATTCTCGTCATAACGGCGTGCTGTCACCGACTTGAGAACAATGTCTCCTGTTTCTGAATCAATGATCTTCGCGGAGAGTTCGTCAGGCAATGTGACCTTGCCCTCGGTGGAAAGAACCCCCGATTTGTCGGCCAGGGATATAGGGAGCCGGACCTTGCCAGGAATGATTGATTCGGGGGAGAAGCGCTTGGCGATCTGGAGGGAACCATCGAGTCCGGCGAGGACGTCTTGTGATGCACCGATACCTGAGCCAGAACCGCCTCCACATGATGCGAGAACGGCCCCTGCGCCAAGTGTTGCGGACAGGGAAAAAAACTGTCGACGGCTAAACATCTGTGAGGGATTCATTGGTCTCAATCGTACGCCTGCCTTAGGGGTGCGTAGGATTAGGGGTATGGCAGCTCCCGCACATCCTCCGTATACCCCCGTCGTTCGCGCCGGAGATTGGGTCATCGTTTCTGGTCAACTCGGCATGAAGGACGGAGTCCTTGTTCCCGGGGGCGTTCGCGCTCAGACACAGCAAGCAGTGATCAACCTCAAGGCTCAGTTGGCCACTATGGGCGCCACTATCGACGACATTGCGAAGACCTTGTGTTTCCTCACCGACATGGACACTTTCCCAACATTCAACGAGATGTATGCAGCCGGTTTCGGCAAAGCTCGCCCCGCGCGCAGCACCATTGGCGTAAAGGAACTTCCTTTCGGCGGTGCAGTTGAAATTGAAGCATGGGCATATCTGCCCGTGGCTGCGAAGAAGCCAGCAAAGAAGAAAGCTGCCAAGAAGAAAGCAGCAGCGAAGAAAGCCGTTGCTAAAAAGGCTCCGACCAAGAAGAAGGCAGTAGCGAAGAAAGCTGCCAAGAAGTCCGTGAAAAAGTCCGCAGCAAAGAAGAAGAAGAAGTAGTCACATGCCGGGTCCATTGATCATCGTTGTAATCCTTTTGGCATTTCCAATCATTGTTGGTTTGTCTACGGCTGCACTCGCAGGCGTAATCGGATTTTTCCTCAATCGTGACGCAGAGATTCGTCACGAAGGTAGCGAACTTCTCGACACGAATATCTGAGTTCGCTCAGTTGTTAGGTCACTTCAATGTCTGCTGACCTTCTTGTTCATAACGCGTTATTAGTTGCAACTGTTGATGCAACACGTCGCGAAATTCCTGGTGGTTGGGTTGCAATCACCAACGGTTTGATTTCTGGTGTCGGTGTGTCGACCGACCCGATGCCAGAAGCTCGTGAACGCATTGATGCATCTGGTTGTTTAGTAACGCCAGGCCTCATCAACACGCACCATCACTTGTATCAGAACCTCACGCGTGCGTATCCGCCGATGACGTCGTCGCCATTGTTCGGCTGGTTACAAACGTTGTATCCGCTGTGGCGTGCACTGAATGAAGAAAGTGCTCATGTTTCAGCGTGGATTGGTTTGGCAGAACTTGCGTTGTCCGGTTGCACCACTTCGACTGATCATCTGTATTTACACCCCCGTAATGGAGGTGATTTGCTGAGTGCGGAGATTGCCGCAGCGCAAGATTTGGGTATTCGTTTTCACCCAACACGTGGTTCGATGTCGCTGTCACAAAAAGACGGTGGGCTTCCCCCCGATGATGTCGTCCAAGAAGACGATGAGATTCTCGCATTGTCACAACTTGCAGTAGAGCGACATCACGATCGTTCATTCGGCGCGATGACACGTGTTGCGCTTGCACCGTGTTCTCCTTTCAGTGTCACTAAAGATTTGATGATTCGCTCTGCAGAACTTGCGGAGAAACTTGATGTTCGTTTACACACTCACTTTGCAGAGAACGCGGAAGATGATGATTTCTCCATTGCGACGTTTGGTTGTCGACCATTTGAATACTTAAATGAAGTTGGTTGGCTGAGCAACCGCACGTGGGTGGCGCACTGCGTGATGCCTAACGATGCAGAGATTGTTCAGTTAGGTGCCGCAGGTATTGGCGCAGCACATTGTCCGTCTTCAAACATGATTCTTTCATCGGGTATTTCGCCAGTAGTTGATCTTCGCAAGGCCGGGGTGCATGTTGGGCTTGGTGTAGATGGTTCTTCAAGTGCCGACTCTGCATCGCTGTGGTTGGAAGCTCGCACAGCAATGTTGCTAGGCAAGTTGAAGAGTGGTGCCGATGCTGCCGATGCTCGCATGGCATTGGAAGTTGCAACGATTGGCGGGGCTGGTTGCCTGGGCCGTCTTGGCGAAATCGGACAAGTAGTTGTTGGCCAAGTGGGAGATCTTGCGATTTGGGATCTCACCGGAATTCAGTTCGCGGGTGCCATTGCTGATCCGGTTGAAGCATGGCTGCGTTGCGGTCCAACTGGTGTACGAGACACGATTGTTCATGGCAAGCCTGTGGTGCGACATGGTCAGTTGGTCAGTACCAAGGTAGAAGAGATGATGAAGTCTCACACCAAGCTTGCCGCTGAAATGCAGCAGTTGACGTTCTGACTTTATTCAGGAAGATCATCGTCACCGTATTTGCCAACCTATTGATCACCTTCGTCCAGGCGGGAAAACAAAAAGAGCCGGTGAATTTCTTCACCGGCTCTTTTAATTAAAAATTTCTCAGGAATTAGGTTGAGATTGTTGTGAATTCTGGTTCTGTTGAATCAGGTTTGCAGTTTGAAGTGTTTGTTGCTGTTGCATGGCGGTCAAAGCTTCAAGTTGTTCACGGTGCTGTAACGCCTTGACTTTGTCCTTGCGGTTACCGCGTCGAAGCATTCGGTAAGGGACAAGCAAAATACCAAAAATTGTGTACCACGTTGCTACAGCCATCCAAGCAATAGGAATCAGCACACAGACGGCTAACGCCATCATTCCATACTTCAAAGCTTCAGATTCTTGATCGGTGAGCTTCCAAATTCGCTGGGCGCTACCAGCAAAACTCAGAGGCGCGGAAACCACAACCTGTTCACTCCTCATCTTGCCACTTGCGGACATATTCTGAGACATTCTGACCCCCTTGATAATTAATGTCAGACCCTCATTATCACTTTTCTCCGCCGACGATGTCAAGTAAATCGGAGCGTGTCATTCGCTCAATTCATGACCATTGATAGAAAGAAACAGTGTTCATGTTGGGTCAACATGAACCAACGAAGACGCAGCACAACCAGACGAGGACTTAGTTGCCCCAGCGGCCTTGGCCGAAGCGATAACCCACAGAGCGCACGGTCTGAATCAGGTTGGCGTGTTCTTCGCCCAACTTGGCGCGCAAACGACGCACGTGAACGTCAACAGTGCGTGCACCGCCGTAGTACTCATAACCCCACACACGTGACAAGAGCATTTCGCGTGTAAACACCTTGCCGGGGTTTTGTGCAAGGAACTTCAACAATTCATATTCCATGAATGTGAGATCAAGAGAAGCACCATTGAAGCTTGCTTGATATGTCTCAAGATTCAGAACCAGACCAGAGTGTTCCACAAGCTCAGGTCGTGCCGCTGCGCCTTCACTATTGCCAGAGAACAAGTGGCGTAAGCGTGCTTCTAACTCGCGCGGGTGAAATGGCGTGAGACAGAAGTCGTCATACAAGTCATCGCGCAATTCAAGGTCGGACAACTGTGCACCAGATATCAAGAGCAACACTGAGTTGACGGGGTTATCCCGCTTACGCAGTGCACGAGCAAATGCCCATGCTGCTTCCGACTCTTCATCGCACGCAATGATCGCGCCCATCCAGCCATTCTTTGGCTCTGTCTTGATCGCTTCATCTGCACCAGACACGGCCTTCCATCGGTACCCACCCATATCGAGGGTGCGCGCCAAATCAGGTGATGGTGTGCCTGGAAAGACAACGATCAGATCGGATGAAGCCATGGTGCTGTTACAACGACTTTAGGTAGCGGTTGAGTTCAAACGGAGTGACTTGGGTTTTGTATTCCATCCACTCACGGCGCTTGTTGCGAAGGAACCAATCAAACATGTGCTCACCAAGCGTCTCGCGCACAAGTTCAGATTGTTCCATTACCTTCAAGGCATCATTGAGTGACTGTGGAAGTTGATGAATACCCATCTTCGCCAAGTCTGCATCGTCCATCTGGAAGAGGTTTGCACCGGCTTCTGCTGGCAATTCGTACCCTTCGCGGATTCCCTTCATGCCTGCTGCGAGGATGACGGAGAATGCGAGATAAGGGTTACACGCAGGGTCCGGCGAACGGTATTCAATGCGTGTGGCACTGGGGTTCCCGCGCTTAGGAATAGGAACTCGAATGAGGCCACTGCGATTGTTGCGAGCCCAACTGATGTGTACAGGCGCTTCGAAACCAGGCACCAAACGCTTGTAGCTGTTCACTGTTTGGTTCGTGATGGCTGTGATTTCAGCGGCATGTCGCAACAAGCCGGCCATAAATGCTTTTGCATCGGCAGACAAGTTGTTTGCATCATCAGCAGAGTAAAACGCGTTCTCATCACCCTTGAAGAGTGAGAGGTGAAGGTGCATTCCCGAACCTTGCACACCTTCAAGTGGCTTTGGCATAAACGTTGCATGCACGTTGTGCATTGCCGCAATCTCTTTCACGATCATGCGGAATGTCATGACAGAGTCAGCCATTGACAACGCATCGGTATGCCGCAAATCAATTTCTTGTTGGCTTGGTGCATCTTCGTGGAATGAATACTCCACAGGAATGCCCATCACTTCAAGTGTGCGAATTGTTTCTTTACGAAGTGATGATGCGACGTCGGTTGTTGTGAGATCAAAGAAGCCGCCTTCATCGAGCGGGACTGGCAACTCGCCACGCTTCGGAGTTTCAAAGTAGAAGTACTCCATGTCGGGAGCGATGAGAAATTCATAACCCTGTGCGCGAGCAGCGTCGAGTGTGCGACGCAGAATCTGACGAGGGTCTCCACCAAAAATGGAACCATCAAGATTGTGAATGTCGCAGAAGACTCGAGCCTCTGCTGACTTGTTGTCCACCCATGGAAGAACTTCAAATGTGTTTGGGTCAGGAATTGCAAGTACATCTGATTCTTCAGTGCGTGAGTAACCGTCGATGGAAGAGCCATCGAATGACATACCGTCATTGAGCGCGTTCTCTAACTCCGCTGGGCTAATCGCGAAACTCTTGAGCGTGCCAAGCACGTCAGTGAACCAGAGGCGTACGAGACGCACTCCACGCTCTTCTACTGTGCGTAAGACATAGTCACGGTGTTGATCAAGCATGTCGCTCATTCCTTCAGTCTGCCTGCGTTACAGGCAATGGGCTACTGAGAAAGCAAAACGGGGGACCTTTCGGCCCCCCGTCTCACAAAGTGTGTGTTTCTGGGCTTAGCCGCAGACAGTCTCAAGGATGAGACGGGTGACTGTGTAGGGGTCAACGTTTGCGTTTGGACGACGGTCCTCTGCATAACCCTTCTGGTCACGCTCAACCTGCCATGGGATACGCACTGATGCGCCGCGGTTCGACACGCCGTAGGAGTACTTGTTCCATGGTGCTGTTTCGTGCTTACCGGTGAGGCGGCTCTGAATGTCATCGCCGTAGTTCTCAACGTGCTCAAGAACGCGAGTACCAAGCTTCTCGCAGGCTGCGATGATTGCTGGGTAGCCCTCACGCATTGCCTTGGTGGAGAAGTTGGTGTGCGCGCCTGCGCCGTTCCAGTCGCCCTTCATTGGCTTTGCATCGAAGGAGATGACCACGTCGTAGTCCTCGGAGATGCGGTGGAGCAACCAGCGTGCAACATGCATGTGGTCAGAAACGGTGAGTGCATCGCCAGGTCCGATTTGGAATTCCCACTGACCAGGCATCACTTCAGCGTTGGTACCGGAGATGAGAAGACCTGCGTCGATGCAAGCCTGGGTGTGCTCTTCGATGATGTCACGACCAACAACACGGCCTGTGCCGACGCCGCAGTAGTACGGACCTTGTGGCTTTGGGTAACCGCCAACGGGGAAACCGTATGGTGATCCGTCTGTGCGAAGCATGGTGTATTCCTGCTCAATGCCGTACCACATCTCTTCTGATGCGTACTTGGCTGCAGCTGCTGCACATGCAGCGCGAGTGTTCGTTGGGTGTGGTTCACCGGTCTTTGCGATGTACACATCGCACAACACGAGAACGTTCTTGCCACCGCGGATTGGATCTGGACATTGGAAGACTGGCTTCAACACGCAGTCAGATGCGTCGCCGCTTGCCTGCTCGGTGGAGGAACCGTCAAAGCCCCACTCATCCATTGGCATGTCAACGATTGCACCAGCGAAGTCAGGAATGACCTTGGTTTTTGAACGGAGCAATGGTGTCGGCGATGTTCCGTCGATCCAGATGTATTCGGCCTGAATTGGCATTGAGGATTCCTTTGCCTCTGGGGGATAATTCCCGATTTCTGAGTGCCTTAATAATGGCACCTAGGGATTTCTTTCCCTTTTCCCAATTGTGAACGCTGTGTAAAGAGGTGCAGGCCCATGGCTCCCCAGGGCGCGAATCCTTATAGGGACAGGGTTCTAGGGGGTGGGTGGTTAGCCTCATGGCGTGAGAAAAATGACCGCACCAGCCCCAGAAATGGGCCTTCGGGTGGCTTTGTCACAGCTGAACCCGGTTGTGGGGGACTTGCAGGGCAATACCGGGCTCATGATCGCCGATTACGAGCGCGCTGTTCAGGCCGGTGCGCAAGTGGTGGTGTTCCCCGAATTAAGTGTCACGGGATACCCGCCCGAGGACTTGTTGTTGAAGGGTTCGTTCATCGCTGACAATCGTCAAGCCCTCGAAGATTTTGCGGCAACAACGGGCGAGTGTGCTGCGGTCGTTGGTTTTGTCCTCCAAGAAAATGCACAACTATTCAACGCTGCTGCTGTGTGTATCAATGGCGTAGTACGCGATGTATATCGCAAGCAGTTGTTGCCGAACTATTCGGTGTTTGACGAAGAGCGCTACTTCGAACCCGGTGCAGCGAAGAACTCTGACGGCACCGCTGCAGGAGTAACAACGTTGAACGGTGTCACCGTGGGCATCTCAATTTGCGAAGACATTTGGTTTGCAGATGGACCAGTCAATGCTCAAGCCGCAGCCGGCGCACGAGTTTTGTTGAATCTCAATGGTTCACCGTTTCACCAGGGTAAGCACGCAGAGCGCGAAGAAATGTTGGCGCAACGTGCCCGCGAAACCGGTTCCGCCATTGTCTATGTGAACCAAGTTGGTGGACAAGACGAATTGGTCTTTGAGGGTTCGAGCGTGGTGGTGACACCGAACGGTTCTGTTGCCAGTCGCTTGAAGTCGTTTGATAGTGACTTTGCAGTAATCGATGTTGCTGCTGATGGAACTGTCGCTGTCGGAGATGTTGTTCCGTTTGAATCTGATCTTGACCGTGTGTATGCGGCTCTTGTTGTTGGCACTCGTGATTACGTTCGTAAGAACGGTTTCTCAAGTGTTGTTATTGGTTTGTCGGGTGGCATCGACTCTTCCATCGTTGCTGCGGTCGCAGTTGATGCATTGGGTGCAGACAACGTGCATGGCATTGCGATGCCATCGCGTTACTCCAGTCAGGGATCTCTCGATGATGCGGATCGTTTAGCGAAGGCGTTAGGGATTGACCATCGAGTGATCTCCATTGAGCCAGCTTTTACTGCTTATTTGGAGATGTTGTCGCCGTCATTCGAAGGTCGTGACCCTGATCTCACAGAAGAAAACTTGCAAAGCCGTTGCCGCGGGATGACTCTGATGGCGATGAGCAACAAGTTTGGTTGGATGGTTCTCACCACTGGCAACAAGAGCGAGATGGCTGTCGGATACTTCACGATCTACGGCGACTCTGCTGGTGGCTATGCAGTGATCAAGGACGTTTTCAAAACGCAGGTATTTGATCTCTGTCGTCGCATCAACGAACGTGCCGGCCGTGAGATCATTCCAGAGACTGTGATTAGCAAGCCACCATCGGCTGAGCTTCGTCCTGATCAACGAGATGATCAAAGCCTTCCGCCTTATGAAGAGCTCGACCCGATTCTTCGTCACTATGTCGACAATGATTTGTCGGTCAGCGAAATTGTGAAGTTAGGTTTTGATCAAGCGGTCGTCGCTCGTATTGCTCGACTTGTTGATGTGAACGAATACAAGCGACGTCAGTGCGCTCCAGGTGTTCGCGTGTCAACAAAGGCATTCGGTAAAGACCGCCGTGTTCCGATTACAAACGGTTATCGCGCTGATCGCGCGTAAGCAGTAATCGCAAGCACCGTAAGTGCCGCAAGAACAGTGCCCGCAATTGTTGGACCGATAGGGCCAACAGAGTCATAGAGCGATGTTGCCACTGTGCTGAAAACAGCGCGACCGCAGGTGCCTGCACCAACAGTGAGACCTAAACCGATGCCACCGGCGGTGGGCACGAGGTTCGCTGCCAGAGGCAACATGCTGACAAGCGCAAACTCAAAACCTGCAATGAACAACACGAGCATGGGGATTGCAATCACACTGATGTGACTGCCTGCACTCATGGCGACACCAGCAATCACCATCATGATGACACCACGTCGCACGCTGATCTCTTTGCCCCATCCGTCAGTCACTCGACTACTTCCGATGCTGGATGCAAGTTCGAAGACACCGAGCACAATCACGATTGCAATCAAGCCACCGCTTGTGAAGTTGAATTCGTCCTCAAACCACGGACCAAAGGTGATGCTGACGCATTGACTGGCTCCCATGAGCATGAACGAACATGCAAAGACAAACCATGCGTTTGCAGGGACTTTCCCTCGCGCATGTTCTGTCACGGGGGCATGCGCGTCGTGGCGGGGTAGGCCAGCAGCCAACAAGGCACCTGTAAACATCATTGCAATGGCGCCCACGATGAAACCAGCGCGCCACGAAATGAGTGCGGTTGCGAGGCCCATGATTGCCACGCCAATGAAGAGCGACAATGCCCACGACGTTTCAATCACTCCTACGATGCGGCCACGCCTGTCGTAGGGCACATGATCATTCACCCAGACAATGAGTGCGGTATCAAAGAGCACCTTTGCAGCACTGAGTAAAAACATCGCGGCTGCAAAGACAACAAGATTTTGAGCGGTTGCAGCCACGACAATCGCAATCGTGATGAGTGAAATACCCATCATCATTGAGATGAGTCGATTGCCTCTGTCAATGAAGCGACCGATGATGGGCGATAGAAGTCCAGCGAATTCGCCGACCATAAATGCAACACCCATCTGGCCGACAGATACGTCAAGTCCGCGAGCGATGACTGCGATGAACGGCGGCGCGAATCGGTAGCACGAGTTTGAAACCAAACGTGCCCACACGAGCCGATCGATGTTGGAGCGAACAACCGGTGCGTACGAGTTGTCGACGAAGCGAGAAAACACTTAGAGCTCTTCGCCGAGTTCGCCGTGTTCAAAGAGGTCGACAACATCGCCGACTTCGATGGGCGAAGGATGGCCAGGGCGTACGATGAAATGGCAACCACCAAGATTTGCGATGCGCGGGTCGGATACTCCGTGCGCGCGACGCATCACGCGAATGATGCCAGCGTGCGCGATGCACAGCACTTCTGATGCGGGAAACTCTGTCGCGAGATCAACGAGAGCATTCGTGACGCGTTCAACGATGGAATCATCAGTTTCAAAGTCGGGGGGTCGCTTGTGCTCTTTGAGATACCCAGGCCAGTCGCGCTCGATCTGATCATGTGTGAGGCCTTGCCATTCACCCACATGAGTTTCTCGAAGACGAACATCGGGAGTCATCAGGCCAATGCCCAGGCCATTCGAAATGATGGTGGCAGTCATGTACGCACGGCGCAGATCGCTGGATATGACGGCATCGAACATGCCGAGTTTCTCTGTCGCACGGCGAGCTTGTTCGTATCCGAGGTCCGTTAACTCAATATCGGCTTGGCCCTGCCAGCGTCCCATGGCATTCCATTCGCTCTGGCCGTGCCGGAGCATGAGGATGCGGGTGGGTGAATTCACTGCGACAGTGTAGGAGACGGTTCCCCTATTGACCTGAAGTAATACCAGCGAGGATTTCGGGAAAAAACTGATCCGCCAGTTCGCGCATCTCTTGATCGGTGCGATCTTGGATGGGATGCGACGTGAAGACACGCTTCATATCGGGGAAGCCGAGCGCCTCGGACTGTGCGGTGGCAGCGGTAACAAATTCAGCCGATGCCACAAACACGCCGGGAAGGCCGCGAAGTTCTAAGTCTGCGATGTCATGCACACTGCACG